>JBBINQ010000040.1:0-23288 GCA_037443805.1 Caldifarciminota bacterium
TAGACCCGAAGAAAAATTTGATAATAATTTTGCTGGCAAATAGTGTGCATCCAAAAGTAAGATTGGGAATAATGCCAGAAATTAGAAGGAAGGTTATTCAGATAATAACTGATTCTTTAAAAAAAGAAAGCAAGGCATAAAGCCTTGCCTTAAATAAATGATACAAAAAATCCTCAGTATTCGTGGATGAATGCAAAATATCCCACAGCCAAACCCAGTCCATCCCAGCATAGGTCTTTCCAGGAAAAATGTTTTTTCTTTTTCTTGTCATAGATCTCTTTACCCAAGCCAATAATTGCGGTCAGTGAAATAGCATAGATTTTGCCAGTATCTTCGTCTTTTTTCAAACGACAGACCAGGGTATGATAACTCAAACCAACGATTGAGGCACAGGCAGAAAAGTGTAAAAACTTATCCTGGGAAAACCAGGCATCGCTTGGATAATTGATAGTATTTTTTATTTTATATTTTAATGTATCAGAAAGCGAATCAGAATATTGAGCAGTACCCAGACCAAAAAATAATATAATAAAAAATAATATTTTCTTCATAATTATAAATTAGGGTAAGTGATACCAAACCTTTTTTTGTAGTAGATTCGTAAAAATACAAAAATTAACAATGAGCAAATTAAAAAATAGGGAAAGATAATACCCACAATCAAAATTAACAAAGGTCCGCCAATCCTGATTGAAAGCTTGATGTAATGTTCATCTCCTTTAAGTCCTGCCAGAAAAAATAACGGAAGTGAAATCAGGGCAGGAATGAGGCATATAAAATCTCGGTTGAGCACAGAAAAAACAATGCAGGCAATAATCAATAACAGAGCAAGTCTTGCTGAATTTATTTTACCCAGTACCACGCCGGTCGTTTTATACCCGCATTTTTTATCACCCTCAATATCCAGCACAGTGGTATTCACAAATATTGCACTCACAGCAAAAACATAGGGCAGCGAGAAAATAATTACATCAGAAGAGAATTGTCTAATCGTTAACCAGCCCAGGCAATAATTTAGAAACCCATAACCAATGCCATTAATTAAAATATCCGCAAACGCGACTGCCTTCAGTTTAAAAGGATTAAACGAATATAAGATTCCCAGAGCAAAAGAAATTAACATTATTATAACTACTAAAAATGGCAGTTTGGTGCACAGAAAAAGTGTAATAATCGCCAATAAAATAATCTCCATATAAGCATTTTTTAATGGAATAATCCCTTCGGCAATAAGCAAATGTTTCTGGTTTATTATATCTAAGTTTCGGTCAGCAATCTGATTTAAAATATAAAGAATTGCCATTAATGTAGTATAGGCAATTATTGTTAGCAGAAAGGCTTTATTAAAATAAAAGCGCTGTCCTCCTGCCCTTAAATATCCTAATAAAAAAAATGCCCAGACCGGAACCAGCAATATCGGACGGGCAAGGAAAACATAATCCGCAATTGAATTTTTTCTCATGCCATCTGTATTAATTATAACTTCAAAAATTCAATACGCATGTTGAGTTGTAATGTATTTTTTGATTGTCCGGGATTATGGTGATAGTTCTCGTTATTTATAATTCCGATGGCAGTCTGGACAAAGAATGTTTTCTGATAGAAAAATTTAACACCAGCATTTACATTTAATATTTTTTCCACAATCCCGGACAGAAAATTATCTTCAGGAAAAGAGGTGCCAGGGACGCGTGGTTTTTCTGGAATAGGCCAGATTGAGTTTACACCATTCTCCCCTTTTCTCAAATATGAACCCTGAATAAAAATATCAAATCTTTTATTAAGATGATAAACAATCTTTGCAAAAAGACGGTCACAATCAGGACCATCTGGAAATCCGATAGGATGATTATAATACATATAGCGTTGATATGGTGCATAAATACAATATATCCAGCGAGATAGGCGGTGGTACTCTATGTTCCAGAAAGTTCGTTTGACAGGAAAGTCGGCGCATTCAACTCCCATATTCATTCCCAGGTGATTGGGTTCACCATTTGGGTCAGGTTCAAGTTGATAATCATCAACAAGGATTGCTGAATATATGGCGAAATTTTTTAAGAAAATTTTCGCATCCAGGTGAAAAAAAAGATTCGCATCATAACCCCAATTGTGCTGGAGCGTATGAATAAAAACCAGGGGATTAAAGTGATATGGCATCAATGTATAATTCTCACCACCAAAAGTTGCTGCTTCGGAAAAACTACAATTGAACCACTGAACTGGCGTGAAGTCAAGTCTTTTTATTATCAGATAGCGCCGGGCATTGATTAGAGTGGTGATTGTATCGCCAATGTATTCTAAGGGTTTGCATAACATATCATCAAGTTGACTCAGATAATAACTCAGCCTGATATATTTTGCAGAAAGATTATAATGGAACCAATCAAGGGGCGGACCATAACCCGACAAAAGCATATTATAATTAGGAGAAGGACCAATTGAAAATCTTTCCCTGCCAATGAATATACCAAAATGGAATGCCTGATACTTTACATATACCCTTTCGTAATCTGCGGAGAAAAGATTTTTAAAGACATTACTCGGAGGTAGACTATCACTTCCGAATTTTACATCGGGTTGCAGATATAAACTGAATTTAGAAAAATTATAATGGACCATAGGTTTGAACCGAGCAACTTTCACAGTATCAAATTTGATATTGAGTGATAAATTTGCTAACCAGAGTCGGTTCTGCAGTTCAATAACAAAACTATCTGGAGATGGTGTTATATTTGATTCAATATCATACGGTCTAATACCAGGTGTATTAGTGATAAAATAATCCCTCACCTGCAGTTCTTCAAGCAATTCATTCTGCCAGGAATCAATGGGATAATAAAGTGATAACATTAGCAATATTACCATTGGTTATCCTCAATTTTAAATCCCAATATCTGATCGCTATCGCTCGGATAAATCACAATGACCTATTGTAATTCGTTAAACGTCTAACGGTTTAGAAATGCGTTTCGTCTAATGGAATCGTTTGCCGTTGAACGACTACAAAAACGAAACCGAAGCGCTTTTCGCAACCGTAAGCCGATGAACGATCTTTTCGTGCTTCGGATTTAGAATTTGCTCTCAATATGCTCCTTTTCCCAATAATACTGCAGGCAATGTTTGAAATAATAATTTAATATCAAGTGTTATGGATTGATTAAGGGTATATAATAAATCAAGGAAGATAGATGAATCACAAGGCATACTACCCCTTCCATAGACCTGCCACAGACCACTCACCCCTGGTTTTACCTTTAATCTATCTTTGTGCCAGTCCTTGTAGTATTTCACTTCGTATGGTATCGGCGGCCTTGGTCCAATAAGGGTCATATTTCCTTTTAAGACATTTAAAAATTGGGGAAATTCATCAAGCGATGTTCTTCTCAATACCATGCCCACATTTGTAACTTCATTACGGTCAATTACTTTACCTTTGGCAATTTTTTTCTCAATAAAATCTTTAAACTCCTGTTCTCTCCTGGCTTGTGAATTATTACAATACATTGAACGGAATTTATAAAGAGTAAATTCCTCACCATCCTTACCACAGCGTTTCTGTTTATAGATAATCGGACCCCGTGAATCTAATTTTATAGCGATGCCAATTATTAAAAACAATGGCAAAAGAATGATTAAAGCAATGGTTGATAGAACTATATCAAGAATTCGGCGTAGGATATGTTGCCATTTTTTAGTGCCGTTCACTCTGAACGAAAATATTGGAAGATTATCAATCTTGCACCATTCCCAGTTCAGCGAAAAATCACTAAGAAGGTGTGATGCAAGATGGAGGCGTGCTCCCTGAATTGCACATTTCTTGATTTCTTTATACAAATTTCCAAAATCATCTTCCTCGCTATAAAGAAAAATTTCCTGAGCATTATCAATATCTTTATTATGTTCCGCAGATACTAAATTCAATCCAACAATAGAATTCCCCTCAAAGAATTCTTTGAATTGAGAAAATTTATCAGCCGGTCCAATATATTGACAACGGATACGCCTTTCAGGTCTGGAAAAATAGTGCACCAAAATTTTAGGTATGATGGTAGTTCTGAAAAAAGAGGTAATTATAGGATAAACAATAAAAAAATAGAAAATAAAACCACGGCTGTTTATCAGAAAATAAAATTTTGTCAAAAATCCGACCAGCACATATACGATAAAAGAGATAACCCATACATTGATGAGTTTAAAAAAGACCCTGCCCGACTGAGCATAATAACAATGGTTATAAAGGTCATAAAGATATTTGATTATTAACATAGCAACTAAAAGAAAGAAAAATGTTGACCATTGGTTTCTGATAATATGAGAATCATTATGAAAGCGCAGAAATATAGCCAAAAAGAAAGATGCAGTAATAGCCATGATATCTGTGATTAATAGGATAATTTTAGGAATAATCAATTTATTCAACTTCAATGACACCACCCCCAAAAAATTTTATTTTTGTTCCACCCATTCCTTTATTATCCTGCATACATATTCAATCTCCTGGTGTGTTAATTCGGGAAACATTGGTAAAGAAACAATCTCCCGGGAACACTTTTCAGAAATGGGAAAGTCTCCTTCTTTGTAATTCAGGTGTTTATATGCTTTCTGGAGATGGAGTGGTATTGGATAGTGGATTCCTGTTCCCACGCCATTTTCTTTTAAGAATGATTGAAAATTATCCCTATCCGGCACACGCACAACATAGAGGTGATAGATGTGCTTGGCATAAGGCATTTCTTTTGGCGTCATTATCTTTTCCAGACCGTTTAGCAACTCATTATAGTAATGGGCATTCTGGCGCCGGTCTTCGTTCCAGTCATCAAGATAATTCAATTTAACATTAAGAATAGATGCCTGGAACCCATCCATTTTATAATTCCAGCCTTCAAATTCATGATAATACCGTTCTCTCTGCCCATGGTCAATCAACATCCGCACCTTTTCTGCAAGCTGGTCATCATCACAGGTCACCATACCACCCTGACCATAGGCACCTAAATTCTTGCTTGGATAAAAACTGAATGCACCAAGAGTGCCGATTGAACCTGCTTTTTTTTCTTTATACAATGCACCGTGCGCCTGGGCTGCATCTTCAATCACAGCAAGATTATATTTTTTTGCTATCTTTAAAATCGGTTCCATATCAGCAGGTTGCCCATACAGATGAACAGGAACAATGGCTTTTACATTCAGTTTCTTTTCCTGGTCCCTGAGTATACCTTTTTTCTCTATCCATTCACACTTTTTTTCAATATATTCTTCTATTTTTTCAGGGTCAATAGTATAAGAGTCCTCTTTTATATCAACGAAGATGGGCGTTGCACCAGTGAAACTAATTGCCTCTGCAGTGGCAATGAAGGTGAAAGGGACCGTGATTACTGCATCGTGCCTTCCAATATCAAGTGCTTTAAGTGCAACATATATCGCACCTGTACCTGTAGAAATACCAATGGCATGTTTTACCCCACAATAATTTGCAAAACTGTTTTCAAATTCCTTTACTCTCTCTCCTGCAACAAAAGCACAGGAATCAATGGTTTTCTGGATTGCTCCATCAATTTCGTCTTTTATCATTTCATACTGCCGTTTTAAATCCATAATTGGAACCTGCATTTAACCTCCTTATTCTATATCGCAGAACCCGCAGAATTATGCGGATAAAGATATTAAAAGTTCTATTTTTTGCAACTATTTATTTTCTTATTACTCTTGCCGGCACACCAGCAACGACTGCATTATCAGGCACATCTTTTGTAACAACACTACCCGCCCCGACAATGGCATTCTCACCAATGGTTACGCCACAGAGAATTGTAGCACTGGAACCAATAGATGCACCCTTTTTAACCAGTGTAGGGACAACCTTCCAGTCTGCTTCAGTCTGTAATGAACCGTCTGGATTTGTTGCCCGTGGGTACTTGTCATTGATAAAGGTGACATTGTGACCGATAAATACATTATCTTCTATGGTTACACCTTCACAGATAAAGGTATGGGTAGAGATTTTGCAATTTTTACCAATCTTTGCATTCTTTTGAATCTCAACAAATGTTCCAATCTTTGTGTTATCACCGATTTCACAACCATACAGATTTACAAATCCGAATATTTTTACATTCTTGCCCAATTTTACATTCTTTATTATCTGCTGATTATTATTATCCATTGAGTTCCACAATGCAACCATTATCTTCCAAGGATTCCTGTGCAGCACTGAGAATTTTTACGACCTCAAGACCGATCTTTCCATTGGATAAGGGTTCGGTTCCATTCTTCATTGCATCAATAAATTCTCTTACGAGCAGAGAAAGGGGTTCAGCTGTATCAAACTTTGGTGCGTACATATCACCGGTGCGATACTGGATCAATGTCTTATAAATACCTTCTTTGGATTTTACTTCTACTCCTTTGTCATAGACCTTTATCTTTTCTATGGTTTCCATATCATCATAAAGAATCATTTTCTGTGAACCACCAATTAGAATACGCCGGACTTTTACCGGTGCAAGCCAGTTTACATGAAAATGGGCAATACAATTATCATCAAAGAAGAGCGTTAAATAGGCAATATCTTCTGTAGTATTATAATGTCCAACAGCAATGGCAGAGACAGCTTTGGGTTTTTTATTTATCAAATGGAGCATTATTGAAATATCATGTGTTGCTAAATCCCAGAGCACATTTACATCGTGCTGGAATAGACCAAGATTAACACGCACTGCATCAAAATATAAGATTTTACCGATCTCGCCAGAATCAATGATCTCTTTTATTTTCTTTACCGCACCATTATACATAAATATATGGTCAACAACAAGTTTTAATTTTTTTTGTTCGCACAATTCAAGAAGGGTTTGTGCCTGTTTGATATTTATTGTAAAAGGTTTTTCTACAAGAATATGTTTGTTATGTTCAATTGCCATCTTTGCTAATGGAAAATGGGTGCTGGCAGGTGTGGCAATACAAACGCCGTTTATTTTCGGGTCTTTCAGGATATCTTCATAACTATCAACAAGCTTTACCACAGGAAATTGCTGTTTGATATTATTCAACCTTCTGGCATCAATATCAAAACAATAAACCTCGCTGACCTCTTTGTTATTTAAAAAATTTCGCACCAAATTAGGACCCCAATAACCAACACCGATCACCGCAACCTTCATTTTTTTCCCCTTTGTTGATTAAGCAATTATATGGAAATTTAATAGCAAGTCAAGCCTTGAGATGTTTTATTTTACACATAGTCATACTATTTGTCAAATATTATTTTACACTTGGTAATTTTTCAAATTCAAACATTTTCCTAATATAAGTGATTGTTTATATACTGAATACTTGCGTTGCTAATATCACCCGCTATAGTCCAATTGCCGTCGGCATTTCTGACAAGAGAAGCACGGTCACGACGGCGCCACCAATCACAGATTAGTATTGGCAAAGCGTGCCAGTAATTTTCTTTATTTGAGACATAGTCCAATAATTCCATATAATATTTTTCCACCTTTTTATCAAAGTAGTCAGGATGAACAATTACTAATGCCATGCCATTTATCTTTTCAATCCAATCAATTTTTTCCTTCCAGATTTTAATATCATCTTTTTTGAGAATTACAAAAAGGGTATGGTCCTGGGCAAGTGTGATGGGTAGTTCTACTAAATTACCTAAAAAAAAGGGAAAGACAGAAAGGCAACCACCAGGTTGTGGTCCAAAAGGGTCAGTATCTGGAAATGAAGAATCATATTCAAAAGGAAGCTCTTTCATCCATTCAGGATGTCTAAGAAGTGATGGTGACCTGAATCCTTTGGCATTCCATTCATATGCATATTTTTTAATTTTTTTAATGTTATTCTGGAATATATTATAGGAATTAAATAGCCTGCCATCGTGTTTAAGGCCATGGACACCGCCCTCAAAACCATCTTTCTGAAGCGCACAAATTAAAGACTTTGGCACATCATAATCTTCAGGAACAAAGAAAAAAGAAGAACGAAATCCATACTTCTTTTCAATTTCCACAATCTTTTCAATATTTTCTAAACCCTTCTTAGTTTCAACATCATGGGTCAGGCAAAATGCAAAATTTTTATTATTGGGCCAAAACCAGATAAAAGGAAATCCATTGTTGGAAATTAAATCTTTCAAGCGTTCCTTTTTGAATTCCTCTAAATAGGATTCAATGGGCCAATTTGGAAAATTATTTTTGGTTGATTTTGCTTTTGCTCTTCGCATTTGGATTTGTATGAATCGCGGAATCAGAGGTTTAATCACATAGAAGAATTTCTGCATTTTGTATTTATCCCTTTTATATTTTTCAAAAAGAAATTTTTCATATTCTGGCTCAAAAGACAGAAGAAATTTATTATATTCTTCGGGTAACTTCCAGAATCTTATCAATTCACCCATAAATTATTGCTAAAAACACTCTGTGATGCTGAATTAATTCCAGCATCTTAAATTCTTGAAAACAGGTTTATTTCAGCAGCTATTGAGATTCCGAAATAAATTCGGAATGACAAAATAAATAATAAAGGCTAACAAGGATTCACCTTTTTATCCAAAATGTTTGTAAAATAAATTCCCCGCAATCTTTAATATTGGAATGGGTGTTCTTTTAAGAACTGAACTTGCTATTTTATATTTCAAATTGCTCTCTTTTGTTGAACTTGCACCTCTAATATTGGGACAGTAATAATAGGGTAAATCAAATTCCTTTGCGCCCCAGTGGCGTTTAAAAGCCATTAAACCAATATTGTCTGGTGCTGTGCGACCCAAATCCATTATTTTATATCCATTCTCCACTGCCCATTGAATCGCTGCCCATAAAATCAGATGATTAGGCTGATACTTAAGATAATGTTCATCAGAGGCATTAAATTTATGGTAAATAGTATCCCGGTAAATAAAAAATATACTACTTGCAATAACCCTTTCATGATATTTTGCAATTAATAGAAATCCGAGTCCCTTATTTATAATCTCCTGCCATATATTCACAAAAAATGCATAAGGTTGTGGAATTACACCATGTTTTTTGCGAGTAAAAAGATTCAAGCGATAAAATAATTTTATATCCTGCTCGGATACTGAGCGGACAATTTGTAAGCCATAACCAAGGGCTTTTTTGATTGCATAACGAATTGACTTCTGTTTCAAATTTTTCCATATATGCTCAAGTCCGGGTGTGAGTTCTAATTTGAAAATTTTGTAATAAGTATGTACTTGCATGGTAATGCTTTTCAAATCAGAGATTTCGCCTCCTCTAATTTCAAAGGTGTTAATATTAAATTCTTTCGCCAATGTTTCAAATAATTGAATTATTTCTTGGTCAATTAAATTTTCGTGGCTATTAGATAGTGGAGAACACATATCAGTAAATGGCAGGCAGACAAGCCGTTTGCCCATTATCTTATTTTTTATAAGAAAAAATGGAATGGCAAGTTTAATCGTTCCATTGTCTTTAAGAATTGTGTAAACTGGTTTATAATGGTAGGTTTTGTTTATGACTCTTGCCCAATAAGAACTGTGGAAAATTGTGCTCCTGGGATGGCTTTGTATTAAAATATCCCATTGCGTATCAATTAGTGGGTCAAGAATAATAACATTATTTTCGGTCTTCATTTTCTACTATTATTTATTACTTCTTCCAACAGAAATCTGTTTATAGTCATTTAATTTTTGATACAAATAGGCACTTACAAAATAGAAGATAAAGGATGATGCATCAAATCTCCACACAGGGTGATAAAGTGGCCCCACTATTGAATAATAAATTAAAAATCCAGGATAGGCAGTAGCCAGAATATTGAAAAGTTTATCATTATGGTTTTTAATCTTACGGATATTTTTCCAGAGAATGAAAAAATTTAGCAAAATTAAATAATAAGCAATGATTCCTATAATACCAATATCAAGTAAAGATGAGGCAAATTGATTGGGCGTATCTTTTGTAGTAAATTCAAGTTGCATTATTAACCCTGGTCTACCCCAGAAATTTCCCACAAAACTGGAACCTGGACCGAAACCAAACCATAGATTGGTACTGTTTTTTCTCACCTCTTCAAGAACACGAAGAACAACTCCCACTCTATATACTGAATACCTTTCTTCTCCGTAAACCTTGCCCTGAAAAGACAAAAATATGTCTTCAAGTATTTTTTGTATGTTTGAGCCATGCAAACCTTGCCACCATTGGAGAGATAGAGAAGAAAAGATTATTATTATAATTAATGCTGCAATTATTCCCAATCTACCTTTTTTTATAGTAGTAAGATAAAAGATGATAATTAATATAACAATCACCGGCATCCATAATGTCGCAGCCTTTATTTCTCCTAATATTGATGGTATGAATAAAGCAAATATTCCGATTAAATGCCAAATACTAAAACGTTGATTTAAGCCATGGGCAACAATGAGGCTGGTACAGTAAATACAATAAATACCAATATTAGTTGTTCCCCAACCACCAAGTGACCACGAGATTTCGTCGCCAGTGATTCCTAAAACAAAATATCTGTAAAGCACCTCAGGAACCTGGATGTAGGTTAATATTAAGAATAAAACCAAAAACCTAACGACCAACTTATCATTAAAAGGTATATTGAGCATAATTATAAAAAATATTGGATACCTAAGATATACCGCCAAATATGCTATGGTTTCATTAATAGAAATCTTGTTTACAAAGGCAGCTAAAGCTGTCAAAAATATGAAAATTAAAATATAAGGTGAAATATTACTCAAATTTATTTTGATTCTTCGTTCTGCAAAAATTTGATTTCTCAACAAAAGCAATATTATTAAAACAGGAATTAGAATGACCGAAAACCAGCGCAGGTACATTTGAGTTTCCAGCAGCCTTCCTGGAGAAGTTTGCTCGGGTAAATACCAGATAAAGGGTAAAAGCACCAATGGCAGATTATGCCAGTTCTTTATTACCAGCGTGATCACATAAATACCAAGAATTGCAACAATTAAAGTTATTAAAGATGAGGTTAAATCCATTATTTTTTTCCTCCCAGTGATTTGTAGCAATCAATATAAATCTTCTTTGATTTTTCCCAACAATAATGCTCTTTATACTTTTTTACTGCAGTTTCAGATTTTTTTAAGATAGTTTCACGATTAAACATTGCCCACTCAATCTTCTCAGCCAGATCACGATAATCCTGAGCGTTATAGAATGTTAACTCATCTTCAGTAAAAAAATTTCTGATTGTATTATGCTCAGCACAAATCACAGGTATTCCTAATGCAATATATTCAAATAATTTATTGGGTAGCAGATATTCACCGAGCAAAGAAATTATTCCAAAGTCAGCTTGACAAAGATGGGTTGATAAATTTTCAAAAGGAACAAAGCCTTTGAAGATAACATTGTTTGTCAGGGAGTATTTTTCAACTTCTTTTTTCAATACCGGCAGATATTCACCATCACCCAAAATCTCGCATTTTATCTTTGGATATTTAGGTACAAGTATTGTAAGGGCATAAATAATATTTTGAATACCATATATTTCGGTAATCGTTGAGTGAGTTATTATCAATGTTTCATCACCTGAACTATAGACATTGGAATTTTTCCTATTTTTGTTAGAAAAAGCAAAGCCTTCAGGCAGAAACATCTTTTCATCTGGTACATTCAATACAATATTAACGTTCTTAAAATACTTTTCTTTACGAACACAGGTGATAATGATTTTGTGTGAAAACTTAACGCTTAACATTTCTATTATTCTAAGTAGTTTTACTAAAGGATGATGCAAGGGTATCTTTAATTTTTTTGCAAAAAGGAAAGGTAAATTTTCAAAAAGATATAAAATTATTTTTGCTCCAAAAATTTTGGGAATCAATGTTGAAAAAACCAAGAAATCAGGCATAGTATCAACTTCAATAATATTATAATTTTTTTTAAAAAAAAGTAAAGTTAAAAGAATCGCAGTACCTGTAAAAAATATGAAATACTCAGCGATATATCTCAATAATCCCTGCCTTAAATGTTTAATCGGAATCCGATAGACATTAACACCATTCCAAACTTCATATAGTTTCTGCCCAATATCGCAAAGGCAGATAACATCCACCTCATACCCCTGTTCTAATAGTGCCTTTACATCTCTTTTAAGATGCGTTTCTTGAGGAAAATAATAACATCTTATAATACAAATTTTTGTTTTTTTACTATTCATATAGAATTTTCTATGAAATAACGAAACCAGAGTTCAAACCGTGCAATTTTTTCCAGTTCATAAGACTCTATTGGATTCCATTTTTTCTCATCACCAAGTTTCCTTGTAATTCTTTCCCAGTTATAAAACTCTCTTTTTATAGTCTTTGTCTCACTCAAGATTTTATTAATAAAGATTCTCCAGGGTGCGGAAATTTCAGTTTTTGCCATTCTGGTTGCATTCAATAGATTTCTTATTCCCCACAATCCTGTCATAAACAGTCCTATTGACCCACAATCATATTTCTGAGGATAACCTCTGTCAACAGGAAGTTCAAGTAATGCAGGCGCATATCGTTTTATTACATTGAAATATAACTTTCTTGTGGCAAATGTTGCATAAATGTTTTTTCCCCAGGTTTTGAGCCGGGCGATTGAAAGCGGGCTTCTTAAAAGAATCTCAATTACTCGGTTATCAAGAAAAGGCATAGATACAAGCCTTTGGTGGCTCTCACCGTATCTCAATACACCATAATCAAACCGATACGCATAATTTAATAGAAAGTGTGTCAACTTCTGAGTAAAAGAAAAGGTTCTATATTGTTCATTGAGTAATAAATCTGGTTCATAATCTGGGACACAAAAAAAATGTGCCTCTTTACTTGGAGGAATCTTTTCACTAATAAAATAACTTGTCAGTGCGGAATTAATATAATCATTCGGAATTGGAATACTTCTTATAATTTCACCCTGGCCAGAAAACAAGATATCAACTTCTGATGCAATTTTTTTTACCGCACAATACCTTCCGATATGGAAAAGCGGAAATGTAAATTCTGTTGCTTTACTTACTTCATAGATATTTTCAGTAGCTATATTATCTTCCGGATAATAGGGCAGGAATTTGTGAACGAAACCTGCACTTAGAGCGAGTTTTTGAGCGATAAAACACTCTTTAACCCTGGGATTATCCCAGGTGTATGCATAACCCTTTATTCCTATTTTCATCAGGCAGGCAAGCAAAACCCTTGAATCATAACCTCCAGACAAAAGGATTCCTATCCTTTTTTTGTTAGTAACCCAGTCGCGGATACTTTTTAACAGTACCTCAGGAAATTCGTTCATTAATTCTTCCTCACTAATGGGTTCTTCATAAAAATATTTTGTTAATGAATAGTAACTGCTTTCAGCAACTTTGTTGTTACACCAGATTATTCTTGCGGCAGGAAGAAATTGGTAAATACCAGTAATGAATGTGTCTCTGCTGGTAATATAATTAAAAAGTGCAAATTGTACAAGGGCATTTTTGTTAATCTTTTTATCAAATTTTGCTAATTCCATAATATCCTTTAACTTTGTTGAAACAAGTAATCCACTACTATCTTTCATTTTGTGGTAATAAAAAGGAAGTAATCCAAGTTTATCATTCGCAATTATTATTCTATTATTAGCCTTGTCCCATAACAATAGATTAAAAATTCCATTGATATGCAATATAAAATCATCACGATATTTTTTATAGAGATTTAAAATAGTTTTAACATCCCCAGGTAATAGCATATCGCCTTCAAATAACAATAGAAAGTCCGAAAGATTGTTTAGGAAAACATTGGGATATAATTCTTTTGAATCTTTTGCAACAGTAATATTTTTATCCGAAAAGATTAACAAATAGCATGGCTGTGCCATCCGTTTTTTTATTTCCGGGTCATCCCCTATATATATAATCATAGCAGATTTTTATACAAATCAAATATATTTTTCACCCATACTTCTAATGAATAATTCCTTTCTGCATATATTTTTGCACGACCTCCCATTTCTAATGCCATTTTTTTGTTCGTCAACAAGGTAATTATTTTATCAGCAAGTTCTTCAGCACTATTTTGTGTTATAAGAAATCCGTTTTCAGCATCTTTTATTATTTCTCCAATACCACCGATCTTTGTTCCAACAACTGGTTTCCCTGCCGCCATATATTCTACAATTGCATTTCCAAAGCCCTCAAAATTTGAACAAAGGATACCAATATCAAACCGTGCGATAATTTCATGGACATTTTGATACTCACCAAAAAATATAATATTTTCTTTAACATTGTATGAATCTGCCAGAGCTTTTAATTTTTCAATTTTCCCCTCACCAACATATCTTTTTTCTGAACCTACAAATAAAAATAGGATGTCCGGAATTCTTGCCTTTACAATGTTTGCTGCTTTAATAACACTTTCGTGGTCTTTTTGGGGAGAAAAATTTGCAACCATGCCTACCACTGGATGGTTATATATCCTTTTACCAATTTTCCTCTCAATAATTTGCTGGGCTTCTTCCCTTGTTATGGTGAATTTTGAGGTATCAATGCCATTATAGATAACAGATATTTTTTCAGATGAAGCAAATTTTCTGTATATTAGCAAATCCTTAATGGAGTTACTTATTACGATATTTTTATTTAAGAATAATAAATTTAAAAAGCGGTAAAAAAGCGGACTAAAATAATGAAAAAACTTAGCCCCGGCCAATATGCTTGTTGGAGGATTGCGCCAGTGAATAATAAGTTTATATCTAAAAAAAAATTTTAGCAAACAGGCAGCTGAGAGATAAGCCATACCAACAAAATGAATATGTATAATATTCGCCCTTATGCTTTTTATTGCTTTGGCCATATTTACTACTGCAGAATAACTGAACCTTTTATTTGCTGTCTTTGGACACAAATACAATACACCATATTTTTCTAACTCATGAAGATAAACCCTGGGTTCGCTGAATAGATATGCAACTCTACCATTATTCTCTTTTATTTTTTCAGATAATTTCTTTAAACTTTGAATAAAAGCACCACCACTTGGTGCAATGTAGTCAGCCGCAAAGACAATATTCAGATCAGAGACCATCTGTTTTTTTGAGACATCTTTTTATCTTGATTTTTACTTTATCTATCATCCGCCGCTTAAAAAAATCAACTATCTGTTTGTCGCCAATTCTCTTTCTATATCTAAAGAAATCTCCGAAGTACCCGATTAGAAACGGAATAGTTCCTTTATGAGGGTAATCAATAGTATATTTTAATGAAGCAATTGTAATAAATATTGGGTCATAGCCAAGAAAATAGCGGGTTTTACCTAAATCAATAAAGCCTGACCAGAAACCCGCGCCACTGAGCGTCGGTCGTAAATGTTCAACAGCAAGTTCTCTAAGTTGTTTAGTTCTATATCCTGCCAGCATTGCCTTAACAGTAGATACACTGTCTGGCCCTCTTGTAATATCCCAGCCTGTTTTTTCAAAACATTTCCTACTCCATAATCTTGCTGCTCCGCACGGCCATTCTGGTGGTTCCTTTTCCCATATTTTTCTTTTCCCTACACTACATACTACAATTCCACTAACAATGCCAAGATTCGGGTCCGCTTCAAAATTTTTTATCAATTCTTCGTAATAGTTAATGGGCAAAAGTATATCTGCATCCAGCACTGCAATGTAATCATAGTTTAAATTACTATTAATTATTTTAAGATAATTAAAACCAGTTTTAACAACCATAGAATAATGAAATCCAATTTCTCTATGCTTCTTTTCCGTAGTGCGAATGATTTTTATCCATTGATATTCCTTTGCTAAGTCTAAAAGATATTCATAAGAACCGTCGTCACTCCAGTCATCTACAAAAATCCAACAGGATGGAGGTACGGTTTGTGCAAAAACCATTTCAGTTACCGCAGGTAGATTTTTGATTTCATTTTTTAAAGGCGTTATTATTACATACCGTGTCATTCGACAAACTAAGGCAAAGGAAATGCATCACAAGAACCCAATCTTCCATTCTCAGCATCAAGAATCGCTTTTGTTATTATCTTGAAACGATGCCTTTGTTTTGTAAATATGCTCCATAATCCTAATATTATCAAGTATATTTTCCGATTGATAAATCTACTTATTTTTTTGCTATAGTATTGCATTTCAAAATAAACCAAGTTTCTCACACCATAATAAACTCTAAAATCATCAACCATTTTGAACCATCCCTCTAATCCAAATCTCATACGTGCTTCATTCCCAAACCAAGAATTTTCCAATGAATCTAATTGTGCATTCGTGCAGAGAAAAATTTTGCCACCATCTCTGGTAAGACGATATGTATATTCATTGTCATCGTAATAAAAGAAGAATTCTTTTTTAGGAAAACCAATACGTTTATATACTAAAGAATGAGCAAAAAAACCACCATAAGATGCATAAGGTATTTCTGTAATTTCAGGTATGGTATTTGGCGGTTTTGCTTTCCAGGCTATGAAATTTCTAATTCTATCCCAGATATTAAAAATATGAAATCCCAAAAAACTCCCGGGCTTTAAATAGCAATTACTAATTGATTTACCTGCCAATAGGTCAGGATGATGTTCTTTACGAAAACAGAACAGTGCAAACCTATCTGGTGCCATACTATGATTCAATTTCTGCCAGTGATAGAGAAGAATATTAAGTGTATCAGGCCGGGGTGTTGAATCATCATCCAGAAGCCAAAGAAAATCACATCCATTTTTCAGGGCATAATCTATCCCCATTCCGAAGCCTACTGCTGAACCGAAATTTTTCGGGTTTTTAATGAAAATTATTTTTTTTATCTTTACGGATAAATTATCTAATAATGATGCGCTATGAGTCATTACATTATTCCCGATGATGATGATATTACTAATTCCCATTGGTAACAATTTTTCTACAGTTTTGATTACATATGGGGCGCGGTCACCATAAGTTACAATAACTACTGATACTTGCTGAGCCAAATTATGGTAATAATCTAATGTCTGCATATCTTTCAATTTATAAGGTAATAGAAACACAAACACTAATAAAATGCAAAAACATCAAGAATATTTCAGGGCAGACGATAACAAGTATTAAAACCTAAATTACCTTTTTCTCCATCCATTATTGCTTTGTATATCAGTTCCAATCTTTGTTTCTTTTTCCTAACAATACCCAATATATTAAGAAGCAATAGAAATATTGTTTTGTTAATAACCCTCAATATCGCATTGTTGTAGTAATTTTTTTCAAAATAGACTTGGTTGCGCACACCGTAATAGACTCTAAAATCTTCAGTTGAGTCAAACAATGCCTGAATGCCGAACTTAAATTTAGGTATTAAATCCCAGGATGTCTCTGACGAATTTAACCATGCTAAACCGCAGAGAAAAATTTTGCCGCCTTTTTTTGTAACCCTGAATGTATACTCTAAATCATCTTGATAAAGCACAAAATCCTGAGAGGGCAGGCCGATCTTTTCGTATAGTTCTCTGTGTGCAAAGAAACCAGCATAACCAGTATAGGGCACAACCATTAGCTCGGGTAATTCAATTCTTTTTCTGGAATTATGCGCAATCAACTTCATAACTTTGTAAGGCAGATTAAAAAAGTGGAAACTCAAAAAACTACCCCTTCTTAGATATAAAACTTTTTTGCCATATTGAATATTAAATTGATGGTCTGGTCTAAAACAAGTAAATGCCAAATTTGCTTTTCCATATTTAGCATGGTATCTCAACCACTGGTCTATCAATATTGGGAGTGAATTACTTTGAGGTAGCACATCATCATCAAGGAGCCAAATAAATTGGCAGTCTTTGCAGTTCAATGAAGAACTAATTCCCCTGCCAAACCCAAGTGCAGAGCCTACATTCGTCCGATTTGTTATAATTTCTAATTTTGCTATTTTTTTCGCCAGGGATTCTAATAATTTAAGACTTTGTGTTGTTGGTTTATTCGCAACGATGATAATTTTCCCAATAGGATATTTTATAATTTCATTTGTTAGATTTTCAACATAGGAATAACGATTACCATAGGTAACAATTACCACAAAGACTTTTTCAACATTATGACGTAATTCATTATTATTTAATGGTTCAAATTTGTGGTTCATAAGTTGTCCATTTGGCATCCAGAGTTCCAGATATAAGATTGATCCCTTTTCTCTTAAGATACAAGTATATAACTATGGCAACAAACAAAAATGTCAAAAACAGTGTAATTGCACTACCTATATGTTGAAAGAATGATGCCAGTATAAATGAACATAAAATGTTAAACAACCCTGCACCAACAAAAATGCGGGAAAATGCGGAATCCATTTTAAAAGGCATCATTATTTGAAATCCCAAAATGCTTCGCAATTCACTGAGAAACGGCAAAAACGCTAAAATTCTTAGAACCGCAATTGATTGATTATATTCACTTCCCAACATAATTTTTACAATCAACTCTGCTCCTATTAATGTTATAAGCGATATGGTAAAACTAAAAATTCCAGTTAGATACACTACCTTTCGGACAAATTTAATTGCTTGCTCTTTTGACTCACTGGCTATTTTATTTACATACGGATAAATTGTTTGATCTATAGGTGCCAGCATTCTTAAGATTGCGTTAACCAACTTCTCGGCAGCGGCGTAGTACCCTACCGCAGTGTTACCGGCAACGAGACCGAGAATCAATGTATTTGAACTTGTGTAAAGATTAATACCGAATACACCTAAAAAGCTATGCCAGCCTTCTTTTAGTTGATTATATATATCTTTTTTAACAGGCACACGATATTTGATTTTGTAGTTAGAGAAAGTAACAATCAAACCTAAAATTCCACCAACGATGTAACCACAGGCGTTTAATAACGGTACATAAATATAATCCATCGGACCTTTTATAAAAATAAAGATACTCAATGTAAATATCACCCGATCGATCGCAGTTAATATTGTAATATATTTCATTTTTTCAGTTCCCATAAAAACCCAGATTGGAAATAGCGTTTGCCCAATTACAATTCCAAAGGTGAAATAATAAACCAACAAATCTTTTCTAAATTTATCTATTTGAATTATTGCTGATAATATCAAAAAACATAATAAAAGAAGAAGGAATTTTGTTGTTATTACAGAACTAAAAATTTCTGATATTTTTTCGCGATTATTCCTATAAATTGATATTTCTCGTGTTGCAGAAAGAGTAAAACCATAATCAGTAATCATTATAAAATATCCAATAAGTGCTTGGGCGAATGCTATCAAACCATATTTTTCAGGTCCTAAAACCCTTACTAAATAGGGCAGAGTGATTAACGGAAAAATGTAATTCAAACCCTGCAGTATTGAAAGGAAAAATAAATTTTGCAATAATTGTTTTTTTTCGCGCGCAGTAACAAGATTTTTAAATGCTTTTAAGAAAAAATTCATCATAACAATTCTTAACAGTGATATAGTTTATTTTTTTAAGATAGAACAAATCAACCGCACATTGCGGTGATGAATTTTCACTGCAGCGGAAGTCAAAATTGTAACAAACTTACTTAAAGCATAAATACCCAGTATAGGGAATAACTGTTTATGCGTCGTAAACACATCACCAACAATTTCGCCGTAAGCAGAGAACATCTTTTTGATCTGTTGTGTTGTAAACTCTATAATTACACTATCATCTTCTCTCTTTCCGGTAAGTTTACTACTCCATACAAAGATGAATAAACCATTTTTCTTTAGGTGTTCAAAAATTTTCTGCACAAGCATATTTACTTGACTAAAATCATCTACTAGGGTAAATGGCGAAAAATCACAACAGAATATTACATCAAACTCCTGACCTCTCTTGAAAGGCATATTAAAAACATCACCAACTATCCAGTTAGCATTTTCACCATAAAGTTTTTTTGCCTTAGATATTCCCACAGGACTAAAGTCCAGACCAGTTACATTCATACCTGCATCAATCATAAAATGGCTATACCACCCAGTGCCACAACCAAGGTCAAGAATCTTAGCACCCCCTGGTATCTTATATTTAGCAATCAGTGTGTTAATAAATGCTCGGTCAAAAAATTCAGAATGCGGAAAATCAGTTACAAAATACTTTTTGTTGTAAAATTTCCGGTCCATTGAAGTTCGTTCACTTAATGAAGAATTTTTAAAAGTCTCATCAAATTTCAATTCAAGCACTTCTATTTTTTTGTCATTCATAATTTAGTTCCTGCCTTTTTTGCTTTCCACCATTTTACTATCTCCCTTGCACAGGTGACCCATGCACCATTTTCTAAACCGAAGGAAATGATATCTTCATAAACTCTCGCCCAACCAGGAAATTCTCTTTCATTAAAAACACGCTGATGCCACAATAGAGTTACCATACAGTTAGATTGTTTCGCTTGCAAAAGAATATCCTTGCACCTGAACCAAGCATCTTTGATATTTCTGCATTTACTAAAAAGAACAGTATCCATAATTGTCAGTGGTAGCACCAAAAATTCATCATGTAAGGGAGCAAAAGGAAATTTTTTGCCATTAACAAATCCAATATCTTCATTTGAGCCATAGGTTGCGTCATACTCAAATCCTATTTCTTTTTGTATTTGCCAGGTTTTTGGTATTTTAATATTTAAATAGTGCTGTCTGACTCCAGTGATTTTTTCACCTGTAACTTCTTCTAATTGTATTTTCTCTTTTGCAAGTAGGTTTTTATCCTTATATGCATCGTATGAACCATGAAGCGCAATTTCCCAGCCCTTCTTATGCAATGTCCTGATAACATCACTAACTCTTTGTTCACAAAATTTATATTTGCCAGAAGATATCTTAATTGATTCAAAATTAAGTAGATTTATTTTTTTGGTCTCCTGGAGAAAGAAAAAGGTTGATTTTACACCATATTTCTCTTCAATCTCCATAATATCCTCAAAATTCCAGTACGGCTCCTGTTGACTAAATAGCGACTTCAAATGATAGATTCTCCCGGTTTTGAAAAAATGGGTAAAATGTTGATATGTTTTTCTCACTCTATCCACATCATGAGTAAGACAGAGAGCAAAGGTTTTACCATCAAGCCAGAGTGATTTTTCGTTATTTAACATATTTTAACTCCAATAAATTACTCCAATACCAAATCCGTCCTGTTCTTTTTGAGCAATAATCTCTTGATGTTGATAATTATTTTTTATCTCTTTCCAAAACCTGTATACATCACCAGTTCTGGCTTCGGTTGTGATACCATATTTGACAAAATGGCTGGGAACAATATCATGAAATGCAATTATTCCTCCATATTTTACAAGTGGCGTATACAATTCAAAATCCCTCTTAACGCCATCATAAGTATGATCACCGTCTATAAAAAGAAAATCTAATTTATTATTTCCAATAATTTCCATAACAGTATTACAAGTTGTGTATTTATGTGAATCATCACGAATAAGATGAATTTTCTGATTCTGCGTGGCAAAGGCTTTGTAAAGTGGGGTTCTCCATTCTGGATATCCACCACCAAATGCACCACCAGGTAAATCTATGCCAATGAGAACTCCGTCATCACTTGCAATACGCGAGAAGAGAAACAGTGTACCACCGTTTGCTGTGCCTATTTCCAGCAGAACCTTTGGTTTTCTTACAGCAAGTATTTTCAAAAGTTCAAGGATTTCTTCATTTATTTGATAATGGGTAAATGCGAATACTTTCATTACAGGAATAAGAAAGGGATTTTTTACTTTTTTGTGAAAATTTAAATTAAAATCTAACCATTCTTCAATTCTTCTTTCTTTTGACAACTCTTTTCTCAAAAATCTGACTGCAAACGGCGAAAAAGAATAACCAATAATATCTTTTATATTCACTGTATATTTGCCAAAATTATATAAAATTTAATGTTACTATTTACTGTTTCTATCTATCCAGTTTCTTGTCCAGCATCTCTGTGCAGAAATTGTAAATCCGCTCAAACAATATATTTCCGATCTACTTTATAAAAAATAATTCAATAAACCTTACATTACCAACTTCTACAAGGTTGGCAATTATCTGAACTTCTATCTCTTTATAATTTTTGTCAAGGAGTTTTGATTTTACTGATGCCCTTCCTGATGGAATTTGCTGAAGCAGTTCATTGATAGTATTCTCTCTAATGTCCCGGGCAAAGATATTTTCCCAGTCCATATCCATAAGATTTTCCGGGTCATAGGCAAGTAATTCCAGTGCTGATTGATTGGCATCAGTAATCTTGTAATCATCAAGACTTACCACAATAATCGGCACTGTAGCATCTTCAAATAACCTTTCATATTTTGCCATTGTCTGTGCCTGTTGCTCTGTGGTCACGGTTGATTCATGGAGATAATGGACCAAACCACCACCATTGGCAAAGACCTGGGGATAGACACTACAGACCATCCGCCGTTTTATGCCCTTAAATGATAAAGTATCAGTAACCGGTTCACCACTATCCCTTGCCTTTTTACCTGGACAATCAGAAACCGGTTCTTTTGCACAGTGGAGTATTTCATAACATTTATGGCCGATGACTTCATTCACACCCTTACCCAACATCTGAAAAGTAGCAAGGTTTGCCCGTAAAATCTTGTAATCAAAATCAGTGACAAATATCGGTTCTTCAATTGCATCAACGGTCGCCTCCCATTCCTTTTTTGCAGCGGTAACATTTAATAGTAATCTTCTGTTTTCCTTGAGTAATTCAACCTGGCGCAGGGCACGATTAAGTTGTAATTTTACTTTTTCATTACTCAATGGTAAAATTATAAAATTATTAAGCTGATATGCCTCTAATTTTACCAGTGCTTCAGGAACAGTGTGTCCGGCAACGAGTATGATTTCACTCTCAGGAGAGATTTTTTTAATGTCAGGAATTAATAAATTATAGGGAAGGGTTGGTATATGCACATCAACAAATATCACATCAAATTTTTCAGATTTGCATAAATTCAAACAGGTATCAGCATTATTCGTTGAGTTGATACTGTGCCCCTCAGGTTCAATAACACTTTTTATCCCTTTAATTATCTCCTGGTCCTGACTTATGATCAATATTTTTGCTTTCATAATACACCACCTTTTTGTTAAAAAAACATTATCAAGGGGTTCTCCTTTTGCAAATCCTCACTAACCCCTAAGCAAAGGAAGAATCTATCAAGATTTTATTCATCCAAAAATTACAAAATTTGGGCACGCTACCGCCCTTGTCAGTTACATTTTCTGACCCAAACAATCATAATCTTTACATAAATATTTTATTCAGTTTTCCTTTCTTGTCAATCCTGAATAGGAAATGTTCAGCACTTATCCC
>JBBINQ010000041.1:0-22653 GCA_037443805.1 Caldifarciminota bacterium
TCTTTATTTGAGCGGAAGATCCAATAAATTAAGGTTTCATTCTTGTTTATGTTAGTGTCACATTAGTTTTTCGCCTGGATTTGAGAGCAAGTTCCAATAAAACAAGGATTGAAACATCGGGGGTTCAAGGGGGCAAAGCCCCATTGTGATCATTTGAGAGCAAGTTCCAATAAAACAAGGATTGAAACTCCTAATAACCATTTTAATATATCATTAGCGTCAATCCACCAAAGAGAAATTTAAACCAAAGAATTATATCGTCGGTCTCCTGTGGAGTAGAGACTTCAGTCTCATTTTTTACGGGACTAAAGTCCCTACTTCAAAATTCGTTTATCTTTTGCAAGACCGAGCGCCGTAAACATCCATTTTTTTTTATACATCATCCCTTAATCCTTGCTCTACCAGGCAAAAAACTTCTCATCAAGCAAACCACGCCCTATAAAGTTAAAATGCCTAAAAGTCCAAAACCTGTCCTGATGAATATCAGGATGCCTAAATACCTAAAAATCCAAAATGCCTGAAGTTATTTCATTGACATACAAGTTATTCTGATTATAATATAGTTCGCGGTTTAAAATTAGAAGGGATTTTCAATTAATAATTTTTAAACTTAAGGAGGAATGCAATGAAATTGAAAAAATTTGAACTGAAGCCTGAACAATTAAGATGGCAGTGCACTCCTGAACTTTTAAAATTTAAGACGAGCGAAGACCTTGCCCTGTGTGAAGGTATTATTGGACAACCAAGGGCAATTGAAGCAATCAAACTCGGACTTAATGTTAAGTATCCTGGCTATAACATTTTTATAACTGGTCCGGTCGGAACAGGAAGGACTACTGCAATCACAAAATTGCTTGAAGAACTAAAAACAAAAAAGGACCAATTAAAAGATCTGTTATATGTAAACAATTTCAAGAATCCAGACCTGCCAAAGCTCATTATCCTTGATGCAGGAAAAGGAAAAAAACTTAAGGAAGAAATGGAGCGGTTGATTTATCAATTGAGAGTAAACATATCACAGATCTTTACCAGTGATGAGTACCAGAAAAGGAGACAGCAGTTAGTTAACAAATATGAAGAGCAACAACAGAAGATGATTGGCGACTTTGAGAAAAAAGTTGAAGAAAAAGGATTTAAACTGGTCCAGGTTCAGATGGGACCATTTGTAAGACCAGGCATATTGCCCATTATAGAAGATAAACCACGGAACTTTGAAGAACTGGAACAATTAATCCAAGAAGGCAAACTTAAACCAGAAGAATTAGATAAAATAAAGGATGAAATTCAAAAATTGGAACAGGAAATGGGTGCAATCTATGCTAAGACAAAAGAGAACCAGGATGCCTTAAATAATGAGTTGCAGAATTTGAATGAATGGATTGTAAAGCCAGTGGTCGGACACTTAATTGATGAAATCAGGAAAAAATTCAATAACAAAAAGGTTGATGAATATCTTGATGATGTTCTCGCCGAAATTCTGACAAACATTGAACAATTTTTAAAGAAAGATGCAAAGCCAGATGAATTCCGGAAGTTTGATATTAATCTTCTGGTTGATAATTCAGATACGAAAACCATACCAATAATCTTTGAAACTTCCCCCACTTTTAAAAACCTTTTTGGCACAATTGAGAGATACTCTCCAGCACCGGGTGTATACATAAGTGACTTTTTGAATATTAAGGCAGGCTCTTTTTTGCGTGCCAATGGTGGTTATTTAGTCATTAATGCCTTTGATGCCCTTATTGAACCAGCGGTCTGGCAAACGTTAAAAAGGGCATTGCGCAATGGTGTTGTGGACATTCAGGTATTTGACCCATTTTATCTCTTTTCCACATCTGCTCTGAAGCCTGAGCCTATCTCTATTGATGTCAAAGTCGTAATGATTGGCAATGAGTGGCTTTACTATCTCCTTTATTATAGCGATGAAGATTTTAAAAAGATTTTTAAGGTAAAGGCAGATTTTGATACAGAAATGGAGAAAAATGTTAAAAATATTAATGAATATGCGTCCTTTGTAAAATCAATCTGCGAATCAGAAAGATTGCTACCATTCACCAAAGGAGCCATCGCTGATATTATTGAATACGGTGTAAGGATTGCAAATCAGAAAGATAAAATTTCCACAAGATTCCATATAATCGCGGATATCATCAGGGAAGCAGACTACTGGGCAAAACAGAAAAATCATAATAGCATTGATACAGAAGATGTAGAAAAAGCAATTGATGGCTGGTGCAAAAGGGTAAATATGTATGAAGATAAGATACAGGAAATGATAAAAAAAGATATTCTGATGATACAGACAAAAGGAAAAGTAGTAGGACAGTTAAATGGTCTCTCTGTTCACCAACTCGGTGATTATACATTTGGCACACCAACAAAGATTACTGCCAAAACTTCAGTAGGAAGGTCTGGTATTATCAATATTGAAAGGGAGGCAAATCTTGCCGGTAGAACATTTAATAAAGGTGTCCTCATAATTTCAGGATTCTTACGCTCACGATATGCCCAGGAAATACCATTGTCAATGGATGCAACTTTAGGATTTGAACAATCATACAGTGAAATTGATGGAGATTCTGCATCAAGTGCGGAAATCTATGCGATCTTATCTGCATTATCAAATGTCCCACTTGACCAGGGAATTGCAGTTACAGGTTCGGTAAATCAGAATGGAGAGATTCAACCCATTGGTGGAGTAAATGAAAAAATTGAAGGATTTTATAATGTATGCAAGGCAAAAGGATTAACTGGAAAACAGGGTGTAATAATTCCCGCACGAAATGTGAATAACCTGATGTTAAAACAGGAAATAGTAGATGCGGTAAAGAATAAAAAATTCCATATCTACGCCATCAAAACAGTTGACGAAGGCATTGAAATATTAACCGGAATAAAGGCAGGACGCCGTACCAAAAGTGGTTTTGAAAAGAATAGTATAAATTATCTTGTGGAAAAAAAGTTGAAGGAATATGCAGCAAAACTGAAGGGGACAGAAAAAGAAGAAACGAAAAAACAAAAGAATAACAGAAAGAAATAAAAGAGGGGGCGTACGCCCCCTCTTTTATTTGAGCTTGAATGTAGCAGGTTTAGTCTTCTTAAATATTTTAAGATTCCGTTTTATTGTAATATAAACTGAACGCTCTGGCTCTTTGCGATGGAACTTGAAGCCCCGTGCCTTTAGTCTTTTTGTTATCTCACGATAATGCAATGGTTTTTTGCTCTTCTTTAAAATATCAATCATCAGCATTTTAATCGTAAGTCTTTTTTTCTTTTTTACTGCCTTTTTTAATTTCTTCATTTTATTCCTCCTTCTAATTTTTCAATGTACCCATAATATCTTAAATCACGACATTTATAAGTTTACCGGGTACATAGATTATCTTTTTTATTTGCTTATTATCAGTATGGCGCCTTATTCTCTCGTCAGCAAGGGCAAATGACTTTATTTTTTCTTCATCAGTATTCGGTGCAACCTCTATATGACCACGAACCTTTCCGTTTACCTGTAACACAACTACCATCTTATCCTCGGTCAGATAATCGGAATCACAGGAGAGCCAATCGGCTGAAACCAAACTGCCCTTATTACCAATATTTGTCCATAGTTCATCGGCAAGATGTGGAGCAAATGGCGAAAGAAGATTTACTATAGCATAAATGCCGTATCCAAAGAATTCATCCCTTTCTTTATATTGGTATAGTTCGTTCAACAATTCCCATAATGCAGCAATCGCAGTATTAAATTTAAAATTCTCAAGGTCATCTGTAACACGAACAATTGTTTGATTGATTTTAACATAAAGTTTTTTCTGGATATCATTTTGAGGAGGCACTGATGGTTTATTGACCACTCGTTCTCTATTTTCCATTACAATCCTGTAAACACGGTCAATAAATCTCTGAGCGCCGGTAACGCCTTCGTCACTCCACTCCATATCCCTCTCTGGCGGCGCCGCAAACAATATGGTGAGCCTCGCAACATCTGCTCCGTATTTTTCTACAAAAGGTCCAACCGGAACAGCATTGCCTTTAGATTTTGACATCACCTCACCATTTCTTAATACCATACCCTGAGTAAAAAGATTTGTTGCTGGTTCATCATAGGGTATGTATCCAGCATCATACAAAACCTTTGTAAAGAACCGAAAATAAATGAGATGGCCTGTAGCATGTTCAATACCGCCGATATATTGGTCAATGGGCAACCATTTCTGTGCATTTGCCTTTGAACAGAACTCATTATCGTTTTTGGGGTCAAGATAACGCAAGAAATACCAGGATGAGCAAACAAATGTATCCATTGTATCCGGGTCCCGTTTTGCCGGTCCTGAACAATTCGGGCAGGTTGTGTTAATAAACTCAGGCACTGCCCCAAGGGGTGATTTTCCTTTGGGAATATAATCCTTTATATCCTCTGGTAATAATACGGGCAAAGACCCTTCTGGAACTGGAACAATTCCACATTTGTCGCAGTAGATAATCGGAATTGGGGCGCCCCAGTATCGCTGGCGCGAAATGAGCCAATCCTTTATCTTGTAATTGACTGCCCTGCCACCGAGCCCTTTATTTTGCAGATATTCAGTGATTGCTTTAATACCTTCTGCTGAAGTTAAACCATTGAATTGCTCTGAATTGATCATAATACCATAATCAACAAAGGCATCAGCCATATTTTCGGGGTCAATATCACCCGATTCTGGTCTTATCACGACCTTTATCGGTAGACGATACTTGAGTGCAAATTGAAAGTCTCTTGTATCATGTGCCGGCACACCCATTACTACACCACTTCCATATTCAACGAGGACATAGTCAGCAACAAATATTGGAACTTCACTGCCATTTATAGGATTTAGTGCGTAGATGCCAGTAAATACACCATCCTTTTCCTTTTCCTCACGTTCTACAATACTCTTGCGTGATGCCTCAAGAATATAGGCACGCACTTTATTTTCATATTTTGAACCTTTTATCAATTGTTCAAGTAATGGATTCTCTGGTGCAATAGAAATAAAAGTAACACCAAATATTGTATCGGCACGTGTAGTAAAAACCTCCAGTTTAATATTTGAATTTTTTACCGGGAAAATAATGTTTGTTCCCTCACTTCTACCAATCCAGTTTCGCTGCATCTGTTTCACACGTTCTGGCCATCCTGATAATTTATCCAGGTCATTTAATAGTCTCTCTGCATAATCAGTAATTTTGAAAAACCATTGATTTAACTTTCTCCTTTCAATGAGTGATTTACAATTAGAACGATAACAATGGCCATCAATGACCTGTTCATTTGCCAGAACAGTCTGACACCCAGGGCACCAATTTACATATGCCTCTTTTTTGTAGGCAAGCCCTCTCTTATACATCAACAGAAACATCCATTGAGTCCACTTATAATAATCAGGGAGGCAGGTAATGATCTCCCTCTGCCAATCATAACTGATGCCCAGCATTTTTAATGATTCATCAGAAATTCTAATATTTTCAAGGGTCCATTTACGAGGATGGAGACCAATCTCAATCGCTCTGTTTTCTGCCGGTAATCCAAAGGCATCCCAGCCAAATGGATGCAAAACATCAAAACCATTACGCCTTTTATATCGTGCTATAACATCTCCAATAACATAATTTTTGCAGTGTCCCATATGAATATCGCCAGATGGATAAGCAAACATAACGAGGTCGTAATATTTTTTCCGTGGATTTTCATTTGTAGTAAAAAGGGAGTTATCTGCCCAGTATTTTTGCCACTTTTTTTCTATTGTGAGATGATTGTATTCCATCTTCAAAAACCCGCAATCAGAACATCAACTACCGGTCAAAATCTCTGCCCCGCATTTTTCACAATACCACGAATCTGGTGGATTAACATATCCACACTTGGGGCAGGCAATCCCCTCTTCTTTTTTCTCCTTTGCTGGCTTTTCATCAGTAGATGGCTCAAGCATCGCACTCGTCTCCATTAACAACTCATCAAGTTTCTTAACTTCATCGGGAATCTTTTCTTCAAGAATATGTTCATCTATTGTTAATTCTTCGGCTACCTTTTCAACCTTTTCTTCTTTCTCTTCCTTCTCTTCTTTTTCTTCTTCAATCGGTTCAGAAATCTCTTCCTTTTCAATTGTCGGTTTTTCTTCAATTTCTTCTGCACCAAGGATGCCTTCACACCAGCTTATACGTTCTTCAAACTGTTTAACCCTTTCTACAACCTCGTCAAAATTTTCTTTAACTTCATGTTCCAGTTCTTTATATTTATCCTCACTATATTCACCAATAGAATAACGCAGCTCAATCTCTTCCAGTTGCAATTTAAAATCTTTCTGTTTTTGTGCCAGTTCACCAATTTCTTTTTTAAGGCGTTCCAGTTCCATTTTTATTAAATCACGATTCTCGGCAATGGCTTCATCAAGCTTCTTCAGTTTGACCTCATAATCATGTTTTACCTTTGTATAGACCTCATGGCTCACTGTTGCCTTTTTTTCCTCAATTTTTTTCAACTTACCAAGCAGGTCATTCCGCTCAGCTTCTATTGCCTTTAGTTTTTCTAAATCATTTTCCATAATGTGCTCCTTTATTAAGCATACATAAATTTTTTATAAATAAAATCTCCAATAAGAGATCAGCAAAATGAGAACCTGTTTTTAAAGAATTATCTATTCGCAGCAATTCAGCCGCGAGGTACCGGAATGATTTATCACTAACTTTTGAAGTGTATTTGTACAAAAGGTGGCCCAGCGCATCAATTATAGGAAGTGGTGACTTAATGAATGGCTTCAATCTGACGAATTCCTCTATTGTTTCGGGACGATGATGAAAAAAATTATTTGCCAGACGATATGCATCAAAATCAGTCAAACCCTGAGAAATATCTTTCACCTCACCCAAGCCAAGTCGTTTTGCTTCATATAGATAATTTTCAATCTTCTGGATTTCGTTCTTCATTCCGGTTATATCATCAGCAAATTCTTCATTAAGATAATTTATAATTTCCCAGTTATTTTTGAGACCGAGCGATTCCATCTTTTTTGTTATCCAGCGTTGAATCGTCACTGCATCTGGCATAAGCACAAGACACTGGGCGCCAGGAAATAATTCAAGCACCCTCTTGTAATTCTCAGCACGATGGCTATATTCATTTTTTTTATCAATCTGATATACCATTATCAGACAGGTTGATATTGGGACACGAACCAGCATATGTGCAAACTCTTTTAAATCAGCATAATTTTCCTTCTCAATATCTCTCAATACAAGCATTCTTTTTGTTGATGTAAAAGGCGCAGTCAAAATTTTATTGATAATTTCCGAATATTCATTCTCTTTAATGGAGCAGGTTTCAAAATCAAACGCTTCGTCAATACTCAGAGCATTTTTGATATCATTGATTGTATTGTTAAGAAGCAATGGTTCATCACTGACCAGAAAATAGTGATTGTGTATGATTTTCTTTTTCAATTGCTCCTTCAGTTCTTTCTCAATCATATTACTATTTTACATAAAATTTAATATCTGTCAAGTAAAAAAGTATGGATTGTATATACAATCCATCGCGGTTAATAAATTTTTATATTGACTTTTAACCATAAACGGATAGAATAGTGTTATGGTGGGAATTGGCTACGATATCCACAGACTCGTTGAGGACCGTCCGTTGTATCTTGGCGGGGTGAAGATAGATTTCCATCTTGGTTTGCTCGGACATTCAGACGGTGATGTGCTACTACATGCTATCTGTGATGCACTTTTAGGAGCAGCAAATTTGGGCGATATTGGTGCCCATTTTCCACCTGATGAAAAAAAATATAAAGACATTTCAAGTTTGAAACTCCTAAAAAAAGTAGGAGATTTTTTAAAAAACTCAGGGTTCTTTACCAAAAACATTGATGTTGTTGTTATTGCGGAAAAACCTAAGATCCTACCCTATATTCCGGAAATGAAGAAGCAGATTGCCCATGCCCTATCAATTGCTCCGGAACACATTTCAATTAAAGGTAAAACAAATGAAGGGATTGGCGATATTGGTACTGGTAAAGCAATCGCCGCATTCGCCATATGCGAAATAGGAAGAATATATGATTCCTTTGAAAGATGAAATTAAATCTTATTCAAAGCCTATAATAACTTATGTTATTTTAACCATAAATATCGTTGTATACATATATGAATTTGCCCTGGGATATAATAAACAAGCCTTTATTTATCAATTTGGAACAATTCCTTATGACCTGTTCAATCCTGCCGGGTTTTACCCTTATTTGACAGTCCTTACAAGTATGTTCATCCATGCAAATTTTATGCATATACTGGGTAATATGCTCTTCTTATGGGTCTTTGCTGATAATGTTGAAGACCGATTGGGCCATATAAAATTTGCTATCTTTTATCTTGTCTGTGGCATTGGTGCAGTATTTCTTCATAGCATTACAACCCCAAATTCAAAGATTCCAATGGTGGGAGCAAGTGGAGCCATATCCGGTATAATGGGCGCTTATGTTATATTCTTTCCCCGCGCCCGTATCCTTTCTCTCATTCCATTGGGATTTTTCCTGCGCATCGCATATCTACCTTCACTATTCTTTATCGGGATATGGTTTTTATACCAGTTCTTTTTAGGATTTGTGTCAATGGGTGTCAGTGGCGGCGGTGTTGCCTATTTTGCGCATATTGGCGGATTTATCGTTGGTTTATTATTCGCCCTTCCTTTTAGAAGACCCAGACATAAGGATTATGAAATATTTTAATAAGGAGGTAATATGTTAACAATTTTAATAATTATCAGCAGTTTGTATAATTATCGTGCTCCGCTCGTTGAAAAAGTAGACCCTCGGTGCTATGAAAAAGAATATGTCCGTGCCTGGGTTTTCTTTACTGACAAAGGCATAACTACTGACCAGCTCGGCAGGGCACTTACACTCGCCAGAAATAGTCTAAACAAAAATACCCTGAACAGACGAATTTTGCGCAATGGAACTATTGACTACGCCGACCTCCCGGTTCGTGAAGATTATATAAGCACAATTGAGAACCTTGGTGCTACACTTTTGCACCGTTCCAGATGGCTCAATGGTGCAAGTTTTATCATTAACCGTGATTTGCTGGAAAAGATTGCCCGACTTGACTTTGTATACAAGATTATGTCTGTTGCTGGATATAAAGATATACAGGAGGCTGAAGCTGCACTGCAAGATACAGATGGTGTATATACAGCACAGCAATTAAAGATGTTTAGCATTGATTCACTGCACAAACTTGCTGTATTTGGCTCAAATATAAAGATTGGCTTTCTTGATACGGGCCTGCGTAGAACCCATGTCGCAGTAGAGAGTGTAAATGTTATTGCCGAATATGATTTCCTGAGCGGAGACCAGGTCTATTTAAATAACATCCCAATTACATCAAAGTACGGCACATATACAGAAATAATTTATCATAAGCAAGCCAATCGTGGTAATCTGTTTTTTATTGGTGATACAAGTTATGTCTATATGCCAACAAGGGATATTCTCTGGATTTATTCTTCAGATAATGGAAATAGCTGGAGCATTCCTAAGAAATTAACAAACAATGCAAATAACAATTGGATAACAGAACTTTCGGTCTGTGGCGGTGATTCTATATTCGTGTTTTATTGCAATAGAAGTGGATTGAACTATTTTGTACTCCAGGATACAACAATCATTGCTGGACCATACTTAATCACGAGTGGTTATGAAAATCCAGGGGCAGTTCAGTATAATGATACAGTTTATCTATTTTGTCGGGACAAAAACAATATCTATCTGCGCAAGGGCAATATAAGTGGATTTCCAAACCAATTATTAATCGTTTCTGATTCAGCAAATCTTAAACTTTCATCTGTCTTTACCGGACAGTCAAAGATCGGGATATTTTATTATCAATTCCCTGACGATTCAATCTTTTTTCTCTGGTCAGGATTACCCGCAGATACATTCCACAATAAGTACACTGGTCTAATTGGAAAAGACCCCTCAGTAATATGTGCGGGTGACACAATATTTACTGTTTATAAAGATGGCTCAAACCCACCATTTTTCAGGGTCGCCTTTTTCCGCACTGATGATTTTGGCAATAGTTTTAGTACACCACTCTATCTTTCTGATGACCTGCTCTCCATTGGTAAGGTGAGTATCAATCGTCAGGCAGGCACTATTACAGTCGCATGGGAAACGAATGGCAGGATATATAAGCGCCTGTCATATGATAATGGCACAAGTTTTACCCCTGTTGATTCAATCAATAAAGAATTCGTGTATTTACCCACATTGAGTTTAATAGGTTCTGAGGTAAATTGTATATATTGTCAGCGCGGTGACAATAATACTGATGGTTATGCTCCAAATGACCCGAACTACTTTCATCCCCGGCATGGCACTGAAATGCTCGGTTTAGTTGGTGGGTATGCTCCCAAAAATTATATTGGTGTAGCACCTGGTGCCCAATTTATCATTGCCAAAACAGAAAATCCAGATTCATTATATGAATTCCCTATAGAAGAAGATACATATATTGCAGGGCTTGAATGGGCTGAGTCACAGGGTGCAGATATTATTTCAAGTTCACTCGGCTATACAGACTGGTATAATTGGCCCTACGATTATGATGGAAAAACTTCACCTGCATCCATTGCTGCTTATGAAGCAACAAAAAGAGGGGTGATTGTTGTTACTGCTGCAGGTAATGTCGCAGTACCACAACTTGTAGTACCTGGTGATGCCGTAGATGTAATAACTGTTGGCGGTATAGATTCTACATTTACACGCTGGCAGTATTCAGGCAGGGGTCCGACCTATGATGGTAGGCTGAAACCAGAAATTGTCTGTCTTTCTGCCGCACCAGTAGTAGTCAACCCGGATGAAAAGAACAGTTATTTATATTCGTTTGGCACATCTGGAGCAACGGCAATGGTCACGGGTATCTGCGCATTATTGCTTGAAGGACATCCTCAATGGACAGTTGATTCAATTAGAACCGCACTATTTGCAACTGCCAGCTTTGCCAGTTCTCCAAGCGATAGTATCGGCTATGGCTGGCCTGATGCAGTAAAGGCATTCTATTATAGAACACCAGAAATAAACCCGGTAAAAAAATGTTCATTCCTTGACCCATTCCCAAATCCATTTACCATTGGTATCCAGAACAATATCTATCTTCCCTTTGTATTAGACACAAAGACATTTGTTGATTTTCGCATCTATTCAATCAGTGGTAAACTCATCAAGAAAATAGAGACCAGCAGGCTATTTGCTCCAGGCCGTTATACAGATACAAATCCACTCTCTCCAAATGCAGCATTAATTTGGGATGGAAAGGATGAAAATGGAAATTATGTGGGCAGTGGTATCTATTACTGTTTTATGAATACTTATGGTGCGGGAAATGATGTTACAAAATTTGTTGTGGTTAGGTAACCACAGGGTTTCAATGAGAGGACTATTTGATGTATCATTCAGGAGGTAATTATGTTAGAGAAATTTTTTAGATTAAAAGAAAATAATACAACCGTAAAAATAGAAATCCTTGCCGGCATAACCACATTTATGACTATGGCATATATTATCGCTGCCAATCCATTAATTCTTCAAGCCGCGGGTATGGACAAAGGTGCAGTAACCCTTGCAACCTGTATAGTGGCAGGGCTCATAAGCATTGCGATGGGTCTATTGTCCAATTACCCCATTGCCCTGGCACCGGGTATGGGTTTGAATGCATTCTTTGCTTATTCAATCTGTGCTGGTATGGGCATTGACTGGCGCATTGGTCTGGGCTTCTTTTTTATAGAAGGGGTGATAATTGTTATTATCACACTAACCAAATTAAGGGAGATTATTATTGATTCTATCCCATTCACGCTCAAATGTGCAGTGAGTGTTGGCATCGGACTTTTTCTTGCCTTTATCGGATTTGAGCAGGCAGGCATTATAACCAAAGACCCAATCACCTTTGTGAAAATCTCTCCATTTGCGCATCCTGATGTGTATCCAAAAATTATTTTAGCAGGAATAGTCCTTTTGACTACTACAGTACTTCTGGTAAAAAGAGTAAATGGAGCAATACTCATCGGCATCCTGATTGGTGCAGTTTTGAGCTTTATCCCATTCTTCCGCACAAAAGGTGAAATGCTACAATTCCTGCGACCTTCTCTAAGTTCAACCTTTTTCAAATTAAATATTCTTGGTGCTTTACAATGGTCATTCATTACCATAATCTTTACCTTGCTATTCGTTGACTTTTTTGATACTGCTGGAACAGTCATTGGATTGGCAGTAAAGGCAAAGTTTGTGGATGAAAAGGGACGTATCCCGCGCATTGGAAGGGTACTCTTTGCAGATTCATTAGGACCAGTCTTAGGTGCACTTGTAGGCACATCCACTGTAACATCTTATATTGAGAGTGCTGCGGGCATTGAAGAAGGTGGCAGAACAGGTTTAACTGCAGTTACCACCGGCATATTATTTTTAATTGCAATATTTGCTGCGCCACTTGTGGGCTTTATACCTTCGGTTGCAATTGCACCGGCATTAATTATTGTCGGAATAATGATGATGGAATCAGTAATAAAAATAGACTTTTCAGACTATTCTGAAGCAGTTCCCGCATTCATTACCATTGCCAGTATGCCATTTACCTATAGTATTTCAAATGGTATATCGCTCGGCTTTCTTTCTTATGTGCTGATAAAATTATTGAGCGGTAAAGGTAAAGAGGTCTCTGTTATAATGTATATACTCGCGGTATTCTTTTTAATCTTCTTTATTGTTAGCCCGGTATTCAAGCAATGAAACTCAGTAAAACACCATTGATGCCGATCGCATTGATTGCTCCTCCTGGCGGAAAAGAACTTGCCCGATTAGTAGATAGAGAACTTGTAAAAAGGCGCTATCCCCGTCAAAAAAATAGTACATTTATCAAACCCTGCGAATGTCCAAGATTTGCAAATGGTGAAGCAAAGGCAGTTCTCTATGAGTCTATCCGTGGTTACGATGTTTATATTATTGCAGATATAGGCAATTACGGGTGCAGATTCACTATTCAGGGCATTGAGAGTCCGATGAGCCCGGATGACCATTTTCAAGATATTAAAAGGGTGGTTGCAGCAATCGGTGGCAGGGCAAATAGAATAAATGTCATTATGCCACTATTATATCAGAGCAGACAGCACAAAAGAACTGCACGGGAATCACTTGATTGCGCATTAGCATTACAGGAATTACAAAACCTTGGTGTAAAGAATCTGATAACCTTTGATGCCCATAATTCACATGTGCAGAATGCAGTCCCTCTGATGGGTTTTGAGAATCTCCATGCCAGTTATCAGATAATTCGCTTGCTTTTAGAAAATGAAAAAGACCTGATTGTTGATAAAGAAAAATTAATCGTTGTAAGCCCGGATGAAGGGGCAGTTGACCGCTGTCTTTATTATGCTAATAGTCTGGGTGTAGAACTTGGGTTATTCTATAAACGGCGCGATACCACAAGAATCGTGGATGGGAAAAATCCCATTATCAAACATGAATTTCTTGGAGCAAGCCTTACTAACAAAGATGTGCTCATTATTGATGATATGCTTGCCTCAGGACAATCAATGCTTTTATCAGCAAAAGAATTAAAAAAATCTGGTGCACGCAATATCTATGTTATTGTAACCTTTGCCCTGCTCACTGATAATGGTGTGAAACTTTTTGACCAGGCATATAAAGAAAAGTTAATAAAAAGGGTATATGCAACAAACCTTACTTATAGAAATCAAGGACTGAAAAGCGTGCCCTGGTTCAAAGAGGTTGATGTTTCTGAATTCATTGCCTATTTTATTGACCAGTTTAACCGTGAAGAATCAATCAGCGCCTTACTTGATACATCAAAAAAGATTTCAAAATTCTTAAAGAGGCGATGATTGATATTTGTAATCCACGAGCATAAAGCAACACACCTGCACTGGGACCTGCGCCTTGAAATGGATGGAGTATTAAAATCCTGGGCAGTTCCAAAAATGCCACCAACAAAGCCTGATGTAAAAAGGCTCTGCATCCAGGTTGAAGACCACGATTTAAGTTATGCAAACTTTGAAGGTGAAATTCCTGAAGGAATGTATGGTGCAGGTACAGTCAAAATCTGGGACAAAGGCGAGTACGAGATAATTGAACATAATGAAAACTCTATCAAATTTCGTGCATTTGGAAAGATATTTAAAGGAATTTATGTGCTATTTAAATTTCCTAAGGCAGGCAAAAACTCCTGGCTATTATTTATGACAAAATAAACAAACATATTCCCATTCTCGCCCATTCCCTCGCATTTGCTCGGGACCTTCGGCTGGTCTATTTAGTCTTTTTGGACACATTATTCCAATGGAATGGAAGTAAGACTTCGTCTGGAATTGAGGCTTCGCCTGGAAGGGAGTGCAGAGCACTGGAAGAATTTAGTCTGTTTAGTCTTTTTGGTCTTTCTGGTCTATTTAGTTCTGTTATCTTCTACTTACTACTTACTACTTACTACCTACTACTTACTACCTACTACCTACTCCCTACTACTTACTACCTACTCCCTACTCCCTATTCCCTACTCCCTACTATTCTCCGCCTTTTTATTTTCATGCCCTCAATTGCCTTCAATTGCCCTCAATTGCCTTATTATTATTTAAATACCACTCAACCATCCTTCTAAATCCCTCCCTTATTGAAATCCTCTGCTGAAAACCCAGTTGCCTGATTCTATCTGATTTGTGAAAGGTAGGAGTATTAAATTTTTTCATCCTTTTGGCAGTGATTGGAAAATTATATCCGGTTAGTTTTGCCATAATATCAAAGATACTACCCACAGAGACTGCAAGGGATAAGGGAATTTTGAAATTGGGAATACTATGGGGCATAAATTCAGTTATAATTTTCACAATCTCTGCAGTGGTCATCTGGGGTTCATCAGAGTAATTGAAGACCTGAACACCCGGCTTTAGATGTTCCATCAAAAAAATCGTCGCATCAACAAGGTTTTCCACATAGGCAACAGATTTGATATTTGTGCCATCGCCAACAAATATAAATCTCTTTTTATAAATCTTATCAATCAGATTATAGACATTTCCATAGTTTTCAGGGCCAAAGATTACGGTTGGTCTTATGATTATTGCACATCGGGATTTATCATCTTCTGCCCATTTTAAAATCTCATTTTCTGCGGCAAGTTTTGACCTTCCATAATCAGTATCAGGGGTAAGTGGACTTTCCTCAGTCGTTGGATTATCCTGCGTTCCATAGACTGCAACACTGCTAAAAAAGATTAACTTCTTAATATTATGTTGTGCCATACACTTCAATAAATTAATGGTTCCCCCCTGATTCACCTTGAAATATTCCTCCCTTGTTATCCCAAAATCATGATGCTTTGCCGCAAGGGAAATGACAAGGTCGGCGTCTTTGCAGGCTTTATTTACATCAGCACTAACAAGGTAATCACCGGTAATATGGTTATATTTAGGCGCCAACTCAAGAACCGCAGGATTTTTATCCAACCCATTCACCCGGTGATTATTTTCCACAAGTTTTTTAACAAGAAATCTACCAATAAATCCGCTACTGCCAATGATTGTAATCTTCATTTATTATTATATATCAAAATGGATACTTTTGCAATATCGTCTTCACAATCTTTCTTGAATCAAACTTCTCTTCAACAAGTCTACGACTCTCTCTGCCCATTTCAATAATCAAATCTGGATTCAAGACAAATCTTTCCATTGCCTGCGCCAATGCTTCTGGATTCTTAACAGGCACTAAAAATCCATTTTTACCTTCTATTACTGTCTCCCGGCAACCACAAGAATCAGTAGTTATTATTGGTAGACCACAGGCACCACCTTCTAATAAAGACAATGGAATACCTTCGCGATAAAACGATGGAAGCACGATCACATCAGCCTTCTGCAGATATTCCCTTATATTATCGGTCATCCCGAGATAATTGATTATTCCTTCTTGATTCCATTTATTCAATTGCTCGGGCAGTATGCCTTTTGGATTCTGCAAATCCACAGGTCCCACAAGCCAGAAATCAACATTTTTATACTTCTCTTTTAACAGACGCGCTGCTGAAACGAACTCACCAACACCTTTATCCCATAAGAGACGGCCAGAAAAGATAAAAACTATCCTGTTATCAGGGCGGATTTTTTTAGAAATAGGTTTGAACTTTTCAATATCAACGCCAGTGCCTGAAATAATGCTTGATTTCTCTTTGGACACCATATTATATTTCAAAAAATAATTATAATCTTCTGTATTCTGAAAAAAAATATGATTTGAGAATTTTAGTGCATATTTGTACATAAATCTCGTTATCAATTGCACTATTCTTTTTTTAAAGCCAGTTTCTGTAAATACATACCCCATTCCAGGAATCATATTGAAGATATATTTTATTCCCGCAATCTTTGCGGCAATTGTGCCATAAATTACGGGTTTTACCGTAAAATGCTGAACAATATCGGGTTGATATTTTTTATAAATCTGAATAAATCGGACTAATAATAAAATATCTTCCAGCGGGTTAATACCGCTTCTCTTAATTTTCATATCAATATGGTGAACATTTAATTTTTTCAGATTAATGCTATATTTATCAAGGGGTGATAGTGCAAAAACTTGATGATTATGTTTTAATAGCTCCCTTATCAATGGTAAACGGAAATTATAAAGATACCAGGTTGTGTTGGCAGAAAGAATAATTCTAAATTGAGACATTCTCAGTAATTATACTTAAATAATCACACCAGGTCAACAATTTTGCTAAATTTACCAGGCCCGAAGTTTTGTCTTCTATTTTGAAAAATAATTCAAACCTGGTTACTCTTTTTTATACCTTGTTTTGATAACAAATTTTTCAAGCTGCTCACAGATTACAGGAATGGTTTCATCCTTTATCCAATATATCTTTTCCTTCCACCTTGTTTCATACCGAACAACATCAATATTCCGTAAATTACGCAATGTAACAGATGCTAAAGATTCAGAAATTCCCATTTTTAAAGCAATTTCTTTAGGGGTCATCTCCTTTCCTATTAACATCTTCAAAATGTGATAGGCAGTTGGATTGCCGAGTATACGGCAGACCCTTGAAGCCCGATATTCTGTCTCAGACATCTTCTTTCTCATAGTCAATTATACATAGAAATCATTTTTTGTCAATTGAACAATTGTTCAATTGATTAACTGACTAATACAAGTATTCTGTCTCAATTTCACATAATACCCTGTAAAGAGAAAGGGCATAGAGATTTTTTTTGCTAAAAAATGATATAATGTGCTCGGGGCTGGGAGTGTGTAAATTTAGTTAAATTGGTATTTAAAGTATGGTTATCGTAAATGGGACAAGGTATAAGAAAATTATTATCTAATAAATATTACCTTTGCTATTTTTTTGTAATCTACACTCTCAAGATTTACAAAGTAAACCCCGACAGATAAACCCTCAGGTTTTATCAAGACCTCATTCATACCAATCTTTGACCTCAATAAATTTTCCTGATGCACAAGCCGACCACAGACATCATATAACTTGATTGTAACCTTTCGTTCATTAGGCGAGTTAAATCTGATTTTCAAAATCCCTTTTGCAGGATTGGGCCTTATTTCTAATCCATAATCAATCTGCGATAACCTGTATTCCTCATTCTCTTCAATACCTGTAGATGAATAAAACTTCGCCCAGATGCGCATTGTATTTGCGGGACGGCTGTTAATTGACTTTGTAAAACCAGAATAAGTTAACAGAACCATATTCCCTGTGCCATGGGCTAAGGCAGGTGCAACCTGTGCTCCGGGCGCCATTACCACTGGAAAGGCATCTATAGAGTCTATCACAATTCCATCAGTTGTTACCCTGGAACCGTATATATCCCAGAAACCATTGCGATAATCTTGCCACATTATTACATATTTATCTCCATCAAAGACAACAGAAGGATAGATTTGAGTATTGGACACATGGGTTATATCTATCCCTGCAGTATCAAGAACAACTCCGTCCGGACTTACCCGCGCACCCCAAATATCCGTATTACTGGAGTGTCCCGTAGTATTACCAACTACAAAGTAATTTCCGCCGTCAAAGGTAACCGAAGGATTCTGGAGGAAGTGATTAGTGATGCAAATGCCCGCAGGATCAAGGACCACGCCCGCAGGACTTACCCTTGCACCATAAACTCTCCAGTATGCATTTCCTACATATCTCCCCCACACCACCAGAAAATTGTTATTGTCAAATGATATACAGGATGCACTCTCTGGAAGACCAGTTGATGGAAGAGGAATACCGTTGGGGTCAAGGACTAAACCTGATGGACTTACCCGTGCACAGTAAATATTATAGTTCCCAGCCCTCTTATCTTCCCAGGAAACTAAATAGTTATTTTCACCAAAACAGACTGCAGGCGATGTTTGTGTATCTGCAGCAGTAGAAATGGCAAAACCTCCAGGGTCTAATACCACCCCTTCTGTAGAAACACGAGCCCCCCATATATCCCAACCTGTCTCAGCCGACCTTCTATCCTCCCAGACCACAAGATAGTTCGTACCATCAAAGGCAACTGCTGGAGACCTCTGGTCATCAATGGCACTGGAAATTTGGACTGGAACAGAATCCAGAATTGTTCCATTCATTCCCAGCCGAATGCCGTAGATATCATACCAGTATCCTGTCCGGGCATCTTCCCATACAACAAAATAATTCGTGCCATCAAAGGCACAGGCTGGGTTATTCTGGCGATTCCCCATATGGGGTATGAGGAATCCCATTGAGTCTGCAGGATTACCATTTAAATCTATAAAGGTACCAAAAATTTCAGACCACAGGCCACAGCGACTATCTTCCCAGACCCCCAGATAACGGTCAGTCCCAAACTTGATTGCGGGATTTGTCTGCTGATTCATTGCGCCTGAAATGCGTATACCTGCTGTATCAATAACTATACCAGCAGTATCAATTCTGGCTCCATAGATATCGTAATCGCCGTCCCGCTTATCCTGCCAGATAACAAAAAAGTTTTCGTCGCTGAAATCCAACCTTGGAGAAAGTTGATTGTCCGGAGCGGCTGAAAGCTTAATTCCTGTAGTATCAAAAACTACCCCTTCTGGACTAACACGGGTACAATAAATATCAGAATTACCATTGCGATTATCAGCGAAAACAACAAGGTAACTCGTTTCTCCAAAGGCAACATCCGGGGACCCTTGATCTGAGCCCGGCACAGTAGAAATGCCAATGGTAGGGGTATCAATTACCAGTCCTTCTTGATTTACACGCACACCGTAAATATTAAAACCATCCGGGCTACTAATCAATTCGCTCCAGGCAACGAGATAATTTGTTCCGTCAAAATCAATTTGAGGATAATTTACATTCCCCAAATATTTATAATACACAACCTTTGCGTTAGGGTCAAGAATCACTCCCTGCTGACTGACCCGTTTACCATAAATAATGTCTGCCCAGTCATACCAGTAATATTCTTCTATACTTGATAGTATGAAATAATTTGTCCCATCAAATGAGATTACAGGTTTTGCCTGATAATCAAAAATCCCCAGTCCAGTGGCAATAGCCTGGGTATCTAACAGAACCCCAGAAGGTTCAACACGTCCTGCATACACCTTTCCCTTACTACACCAGGTGATTAAATAATTAGTATCTCCCCAAATCAGAAAAGGCAGTGTTTGGTCATTGGGGCTGATTGAGACCAGAATTCCCGCTGAATCAAGCAGATTACCAAGTGTATCAACCCTTGCAGCATAGATATCAAAATCAATACCTGTGCGATTATCCTGCCAAGCAACAAGATAGTTTGTTCCATCAAAACTAACTACAGGACACATCTGAGTCCCAGCAACAGGAGTGTAGCACAGACTGGTATCTAAAAGAAAATCTCCATCCTGCAATAAACCCGGTGCAGGATTGTCAACCAACCGGCTCATATCAATGTTGCCCGATAAAACACTCAAAAACCCTAATAAAATGAAAATTTGACTATATTTCATATTACCCATATGAGTTATTCTATCTTCACAATCTTTACAATTTTATTTAATTTCCCTTCATAACACACAAAATAGATCCCGGCAGGTAATTTGCGGCCCGTATTGTCATCTCCGTACCAGCAAATATTGGATACCCGAGCAAAAGACCTTACTACTCTTCCAGTTACATCATAAATCACAATTGAATCGTGGGATTGAGAAGCAGTTTTTGGATTTGTTATTTTGATGGTAAGGGCATCCCTGAATGGATTTGGAAATACTACCAGATCATAGTCACTTTCCATAATTCTATTTACGGGCTTCTCTCTAATTTCTGTAAATGGATAAAACTTTCCCCAGATGCGCATTGTATTTGCAGGAGTATTATTGATTGAATCGGTAAAACCCGAATAGGTTATAAGAATTGTATCACCAATTCCATCTGCTATTGAAGGTTGAATTTGCTGAGCGGGTTGGAGTGAAACAGAAAAAGTCTCCATAATATTTCCCGCTCTTGAGACCCGTGCTCCATATATATCCCACTCGCCATCTCGGTAATCCTGCCAAGCAATAAAATGACCACCGCTGCCGAAAGCAACACAGGGGTAAGATTGGTCTTCGGGCGCAACACAAATTGGGATACCAGATGGGTCAAGAACCACACCCGTTGGCGCAACACGCGTACCATAAATGTCGGTAATATTATAAAACATGTTTCCCATATCCCAGGTTACCAGATAATTATAGTCATCAAAAGCGACCGAAGGGCTTGAACATACATACTCCCAACCGCCACCCAGGAAAATATGCTCAGGGTCCAGGACGACCCCTGATTGACTGACCCGAGCTCCCCAGACTTGTCCCACAATTGTTTGACGATTTTCAGAAAGAATAAAATTTTTCTCATTCCTGTAATTGAGATCCCCATAGTAGTAACTCCACCATACTACGAAGTAGTTTGTGGTATCAAAAGCAATCGCTGGTTCATACTCAAAGCGCCAATCTATTGAGACAGGGATTTCAAGGGTGTCAAGCACTACACCGTCAAGTGATATACGAGAACAATAAATGTTTTCACCCGCATCCCATGCAACCAGATAAAATTGTCCACCAAATGCAACCGCCGGATTTTGTGCATTGTCGCTTATAAAAATGCCCGATGGGTCAAGAACCACACCAGCCTGATTCACGCGCGCCCCATAAATATCGCTCCTACCATTTCGGGAATCCACCCATACCACAAAATAATTGCCGCCACCAAAGGCGATGGCGGGATTTAGTTGATTACCGGAAGCAGTGGAGATTGGGATACAGAATGGGTCAAGAACTTCTCCTGTAGAACTGATTCTTGTTCCGTAAATGTCGTAAGATGTAACATTCCGATTATCCTGCCAGACCGTGAAAAAATTGTTTCCGTCAAAGGCAGTAGCAGGAGATTCCTGTCGATAAACTCCCCACGATACGGGAATACCAAGAGGGTCAAGGACCGCGCCTGCAGGACTTACCCTTGCACTATAGAGCGTTTGCATATAACCATAGCGTTTGTCAACCCAGACAACAAAATAATTCATACCATCAAAGCATACAGAAGGATATGTTTGCCCATCATTAGCAGTTGATATGGCGATGCTTGAGATAACACTACCCATAGGATTTACCAGAGCCCCATTAATATCAGAGGCTCCATACCGCTCATCACCCCAGGCAATCAGATAGTTTGCTCCATCAAAAGCCAGGGATGGAAATATCTGGTTACGAGGGGCAGCAGAGATTACCAAACCAGCAGTATCAAGGACAACTCCATCAGGGCTTACCCGGGCGCCAAAAATATCCCAGGTGCCATTGCGATTATCCTCCCAGACCACAAGATAGTTTGTGCCATCAAAGGCAACTGATGGATAATCCTGACGGCCTGGTGTCGGTGAGATTGCAATTCCAGTGGTATCAATAACGACGCCATCAGTATTCACCCAGGCACAATAAATATGCCAGTTGTAGTAGTCCACTTGCTTACTCCATACCACAAAATAATTCATATTATAAAAAGTAACACAGGGATGATAGGTAGCTCCCGTAGATATAAGAATTCCTTCTGAATCAATTACTGCTCCCTGGGCATCAATGCGTGTCCCATAAATTGTCATTTCACCATTACGGTCATCGCTCCAGACAACAAAAAAATTTGAACCGTCAGTAGCAACTGAAGGGTCATTCTGAGTATTTGGGGCAAGGGAAATATAGATACTTCCTGAATCGAGGAGGAGGCCTCCAGAAGTTACGCGCGCACCATAAATATCCCGGGTTCCTGCCCAGATACTATACCACGCAACAAGATAATTTGAACCATTCCATGAAACAGAAGGGTGCACTGCAGAAACAGGAACATATATGACATTAGTATCAAGGAGAAATTCCCCGGTTCTTGATGATAAGGGGGCACTGACATTATCCGGTGAAGGTAAGTTTTTACTGGATAGCATAAATATGGGGATGATAAAGAGTCTAATTAGCATAACTTTACTATTATAAATATCTTTAATAATTTGTCAAGCCCTGAGGTAACAGATTTTTTATGAATATTCCATCAAAGGCGGTGTGCTCATCATAAAGAATGTATCTGCAG
>JBBINQ010000042.1:0-12086 GCA_037443805.1 Caldifarciminota bacterium
AGGAATAACTTCGCCCCTTGACTTTTTGCGTTAAATATATATAATTATAGTAATGATACTACATAGGATTGAGTTTGAAGGATTTCGCAATCTTACTGATAACGAGCTCTGTTTTTGCGATGGTTTCAATCTAATTACCGGTGAAAATGGCGCAGGTAAAACCAATCTTCTGGAAGCAATCTTTTTTTCCGCTTATGGGATATCATTTCGCACAGGTGATGAGAAAAATATCGTGAAATTTAATCACCCATATCTAAGGGTTACCGGCACTTCTAATAGTAGTACCGGAAGTATTTTTTATAATGGTGTGAAGAAATATACCCTCAATGGAAATGAAAAGAATCGGCTTACTGATTATGCGGGCTGGCTCTCAGTAATCACGATGTCCCTTAATGATATCTGGATTATCAGAGGTGCGCCAGTACTGCGCAGAAATTTTCTGGACTGGCTCTTAATCAAATTGAATCCTGTTTATGGTGCGAATCTATCAGAGTATCGTAAAGTATTGCGTCAGCGGAACTGTTTTCTCCAGCAGTCTATAAAAGAAAAAAATACCTCGCTCCTTGACACCTACAATGAACAACTTATCTTATGGGGGAATGCAATCTATAAAGAACGGAGCCAGGTCCTGCCCGTGCTCAAGGAAAAGGTCAAACAAAAAGGTATGGATATGGGTTTGCCTAACATTTCGCTTGAATACCAGAGTTCCTGCCCTGAGATGGAGATGAATTTAGAACTGATAAAAAAGAATGAAGCACTGGAAACAAAAAAATGCGAAACAATTATTGGACCACACCGTGATGACCTTTATATTACCATTGATGGCAAACCCGCCCGAAATTTTGCCTCAGAAGGTGAATGCAGAATGCTCGCATTGATTTTGAAATTGACTGAAGCTGATATTATTCAACAATTGAAAAATGACCAGCCAATATATCTCCTTGATGAGGTAACAATAGAACTTGATAAAATACACCAGCAGAATTTTTTTGATTTAATAAAAGGCCAGGTTTTTTACGCAACTGTCCAGAATCCTGATGATATTAATTGGGCAAATAAAACAACATTTACTGTTCAAAGAGGTAGCATTGCGTTATCCACAGCGAATTAATAAAATACTTCCCCAGGTTTTAAAGTCTATGAATCTGGAAGACCGTCTTAAGGATATACAGCTCGTCCAACTCTGGCCCCAGATTGTGGGAGATAAGATTGCCCAGCATGCCCGTGCAATAAATATTAATGAGGCAACCCTTTTTGTTATGGTTGATAATCCTGTATGGCAGGCACAACTATTCTTATTGAAAAATAAAATAATTGAGCGATTTAATAAGTCAGGAGCAAATTTAAAAGATATAAAATTTATTATTGAAAAAGGAGGTCCATCTAAGGAGTAATATATGGAAAATGAAAAGAATAACAGGCAAACACAGGACAAATACGATGCCTCCCAGATTCAGATTTTAAAAGGTCTGGAAGCTGTGCGCCGCAGGCCGGCAATGTATATCGGCGATGTCGGCATCAGGGGTTTACACCATCTCATCTTTGAAGTTGTTGATAATAGTGTTGATGAAGCCCTTGCTGGCTACTGCGATGAGATTCGTGTCACAATTGATAAGGATGTTGTAGAGGTTGAAGACAATGGCCGCGGTATTCCAACAGATACCCATCCTACTCAGAAAAAATCTGCACTTGAAGTTGTAATGACAATGCTACACGCTGGTGGTAAATTTGATGATAAGGTTTATAGAATCAGTGGCGGACTGCACGGAGTAGGTGTATCCGCAGTCAATGCCCTATGTGAATTTCTTGAGGCTGAAGTATACCGTGATGGCAAGATATATTTTCAGCGATATAAAAAAGGTGAACCTGAAGAACCTGTAAAAGTAATTGGTAAGACCAAAAAACGGGGAACAAAGATACGTTTCAAACCAGACAAAGAAATATTCCGCAAGGTTGAGTTTAGTAAAGAGATTGTTGCCCAGCGCTTGCGAGAAGTAGCTTTTTTAAATAAAGGTTTAAAGATAGAATTTGAAGATTTAAAATCACAGACAAAAGAAAAATTTTATTCTACTGAAGGGGTGCTTGATTTAGTAAAGTATCTGGACTCAGGAAGACAACGCCTGCACAAACCATTCTATATCCACGACACACAGAACGGCATTGAAATAGAAGTAGCACTTGAATATAATGATTCTTATCTGGAAAATATTTTTACCTTTGCCAATACGATAAATACCCATGAAGGTGGTGCTCATCTTATAGGATTCAAATCTGCATTGACCCGCACCCTTAATGAATATGCCCGAAAACACAATCAATTGAAAGAAGATTTTGCCTTTACTGGTGAAGATACCCGTGAGGGGCTTACTGCGGTTGTCTCAATAAAAATCAGAGAGCCACAATTTGAGGGACAGACAAAAACAAAATTAGGAAACCCAGAAGCAAAAGGCGCAGTAGAATCACTGGTCAATGAAAAGTTTTCTGCATTCCTTGAAGAGAATCCAAGAATTGCAGGAATTATCATTGGCAAGGTTCTCGCCGCAGCAAAATCGCGTGAGGCAGCGCGCAAGGCAAGGGAATTGACCCGCAGAAAATCCCTTATTGATAGTGAATTTTTACCGGGTAAACTTGCTGATTGTTCCTCGCAAAATCCTGATGAAAGTGAAATTTTTGTAGTTGAGGGTGACTCTGCCGGTGGTAGTGCTAAACAGGGCAGAGACCGAAGATTCCAGGCAATCCTGCCTTTGCGTGGCAAGATTATAAATGTTGAAAAGAGTGGATTGAATAAAATTCTGGGCAATGAAGAAATCAGAACTTTAATCTCGGCTATCGGCTGTGGTATTGGTGAAGATGAATTTGATATATCAAAACTACGCTACAAAAAGATTGTTATTATGACCGATGCTGATGTTGACGGTGCCCATATCAGAACACTCTTATTAACCTTTTTCTTCCGTTTTATGAGAGAACTGATAGATGCGGGCGTAATCTATATTGCCCAGCCACCACTCTATCGTGTCCGTTATGACAAAAAAGAAGAGTATCTTTACTCTGATGAAGAATTGCAAAAATTTTTAAAGAAACGTTCTGGAGATAAATACGATATTCAACGATATAAAGGTCTTGGTGAAATGAACCCTGAACAACTCTGGATGACCACAATGGACCCGGAAAAAAGAATTATAAAAAGGGTAACAATGGAGGATGCAGCTGAAGCAGACCGACTCTTTTCAATTCTGATGGGTGATGAGGTTGAACCGAGAAGAAAATTTATTGAAGAAAATGCAAAATTTGTAGAAAACCTTGATGTATAAGGGGGTAAAATGAATCATCTGCAAACTTTAAAGGAGATGTCTGAGATATTCGGTATCTCGGGGTATGAGGATGATGTTGTGGAGATACTGAAAAAGAAATTTGCAAAACATACAAAGGTTTTGAGGGACCGAATCGGCAGTGTTATTGCCCAGAAAGATGGCACAGACGATGCCCCCAAAATTATGTTTGCGGCACATATGGATGAGATTGGTTTTATGGTCAAAGAAATAACCAAGGACGGATATATAAAATTTCTACCGATAGGCGGATGGTGGGATGGAAATCTTCCTGGTATGCGGGTCAAGATAAAAAACAAAAAAGGGGAGTTAATCCCGGGTGTTATCGGATTAAAACCAATCCATGAACTCTCTCCAGAAGAACGAAGAAAAATGCCTGAACTTGAACAGATGTATATTGATGTGGGTGCCACCAAAAATTTTCAGCCCGTAGAGAAATTAGGGATTAAACCCGGAGACCCGATAATACCAGTAGGACCCTTTGAACAGATGTCAAACAGTGACCTTTTGCTCGCCAAAGCATGGGACGACAGGATGGGCTGTGCATTACTCGTTGATATGTTGGATGAATTGGTCGCAATTGGCCATTCCAATAAAGTCTTTTTAGTGGGTACGGTTCAAGAAGAGGTAGGATTAAGAGGTGCACGGACCTCTGCATCATTAATTCAACCCGACTTCGCCTTTGCCATTGATGTCAGCATCTGCCGTGATACACCTGGCAATGGCGCAGACACAATAGAAAAACTTGGTGCCGGTGTTGCAATTCTGGTCTATGACCGGACAATGATTCCCCACAAAAAACTGCGTGATTTTGTAATAGAACTCGCAGAGACAAATAATATTCCATACCATCTCACATCAATCAAAGGTGGCTATGATACAGGTGCAATTCACCTTACCAATTTTGGCGTCCCGAGTCTGGCACTCGGAATTCCCACGCGCTATGTGCATTCTGCAGCGAGTATCATTTCTTATGAAGATTACGAAAATCTATTAAAATTGACCACCTTGATTGTAAAAAATTTGAATCGGGATGTAATGGAACAAATCTTAGAATAGGGGGTATTATGCCCAAAAGAGTTATAAAACCCGGTGCAATATACTACATCTGGACCACAACCAAGGACTGTATTGAAATCTTCAATGACCCACACTGGTCACGATTCTTATTGCTATCCATTGGCTATCACCGCTATATGCTCAACTACAAAATATTTGGATATTTGATTATGCCTGAATCTTTCTATCTCATCATTCAACCAGGTAAGATGTTTACTATATCAAAGATTATGAAATTGATTAAAGGAAATTTCGCTCGTAAGTTCAACGAAGTAAAGAAACGCGAAGGGACTGTCTGGTCTCAAAGTTTTGATGCAGAACTTGTAGAGAATGCGGAACAGTTAAAACAACATCTTGATTATATCCATAATCAGCCAGTTACAAGGGGACTGGCAAAAGACCCGGGCGATTATGAATTTTCAAGTTACAACAACTATTCGCGGGCGCGTCGCACCACAATTCAACTGGTCATTGACCCATTGCCTGAAGGCTTTAAATAACAAAAAAATTATTTATAAAACATTGTTGACATAAAAATTTATTTGTATATAATCGGCTATGCTTTCAAGGGTATTGTCCTGTGCTACATACGGAATAGATGGCTACCTGGTAAATGTTGAGGTAGATTTATCAGGAGGACTTCCTGGTTTTACTACAGTTGGACTGCCTGATAATGCAGTAAAGGAATCAAAAGACCGCGTGTATGCAGCGATAAAGAATGCGGGTTTTCATTTTCCTTCAAAGAGAATAACAGTAAACTTAGCACCGGCAGATATAAAAAAAGAAGGCTCAAGTTTTGACCTGCCCATCGCCATTGGTATCCTTGCCGCATCCCAGACTGTTAGAACAAATAGCCTTGAGCGATTTGCCATTCTCGGTGAATTATCCCTTGATGGTTCTTTAAGACCAATAAAAGGAGCAATCTCCATCTCCCTTGCAGCGCAGGCAAACAGACTTGAGGGTTTGATTGTTCCCACAGCAAATGCCCGTGAGGCAGCAATTGTTGAAGGAATAAATGTCTATGGATTTGACAACCTTATTGAGGTTGTAGCATTTTTGAATGGTGAACTTCAAATCAATCCAGTGGTTGTAGACAGGGAAGCAATCTTTAAGGCAGTTTCAAAATATCCGTTTGATTTTGCTGAAGTCAAAGGGCAGTATCACGCAAAAAGAGCCCTGGAGATTGCTGCTGCTGGAGGACATAATATTTTAATGATTGGACCACCTGGGACTGGCAAAACTATGCTTGCCCGCAGGCTGGTGACAATCTTACCACCGATGACACTCTTAGAAGCATTGGAAACGACCAAAATTCATTCAGTTGCCGGCACACTTCCTGCAGGTGAATCATTAATCGGCACAAGACCTTTCCGTGCACCCCATCATACCATCTCTGATGCAGGCATAATTGGTGGTGGACATATTCCCAAACCCGGTGAAGTCTCATTGGCACATAATGGTGTATTATTTCTTGATGAACTACCCGAATTTCACAAAAATGTTTTGGAAGTACTACGCCAGCCACTTGAGGATGGTTCGGTCACAATCGGTCGGGCAAAAGTGACCCTTACCTATCCTGCAAGGTTTATGCTTGCAGCAGCGATGAACCCCTGCCCCTGTGGCTATTTCACTGACCCCTATCATGAATGTCGTTGCACACCAGTTCAAATCCAGCATTATCGGGCAAAGATATCAGGGCCTCTGCTTGACCGCATTGATATCCATATTGAAGTCCCTTCACTGAAATATGACGAATTGAAATCTGCGCAAGCTGGTGAACCTTCTGAAGAGATTAAAAAGCGGGTGAACAGAGCACGGGAAGCACAATTGAATAGATTCAAAGATGCTAAAAGAAAGATTTTCTGTAATGCCCATATGGAAACAAAGGACATTAAAAAGTTCTGTCCCATAGACGATGAATCCCAGAGCCTGCTGAAAACCGCAATAGAGAAATTTGGACTCTCTGCCCGTGCCTATGATAAGATACTTAAAGTAGCAAGAACCATTGCTGACCTTGAATCAGCAGAAAATATTAAAGTTCAGCATATTGCTGAAGCAATACAATACAGGAGTCTTGATAAAGATGTCTGGCAAAAATTATAAACTTACATTAAAAAAACTGGCAAAACAGATAATTGGAGTCAATGAAGAAGTTCCTCTGCTTGATGGCTCCAGAAAAAGATATATAAATTTTGATAACGCAGCCAGCACGCCTGCATTATTACCGGTTCAGAAAAAGATTGGTGAATTTTTAAAATGGTATTCAAATGTGCACCGCGGCACTGGATTTAAATCACAACTCTCGTCCTGGGTGTTTGAAGAGGCAAGAAAAATAATTGCCGATTTTGTCCATGCTGATGAACATTGTTGTGTAATATTCTGCAAAAACACAACTGAAGCCATAAACAAACTCTCCAGCCGATTCCAATGCCCGGCAATGGACAAAGAAAAACCCATTGTTATGACAACAATTATGGAACACCACTCAAATGAACTTCCCTGGCGCAAGGTTGCCCAGGTCATCCATATTGAACTGAATCCAGATGGAACGATTAATAATAAAGATTTTTATGAAAAACTCAAAAAGCATGCTGGAGCATTACAACTTGTAGCAATAAGTGGTGCATCCAATGTTACCGGCTACATCAATCCCATATATGAATATGCACGCAAGGTTCATGAAGTAGGAGCCCAGATTGCAGTTGATGCAGCACAATTAGCACCCCATCGTCCCATTGATGTAAAGCCCAAAGGCGACCCTGAACACATTGACTATCTCTCATTCTCTGCCCACAAAATGTATGCACCCTATGGGATTGGGGTTCTCGTGGGAGATAAGTCAGCATTCCAATTCGGTACACCCGATGATGTGGGTGGTGGCACTGCAGATATCGTTGACCTGGAAAGTGCCTACTGGAAGGACCTGCCAGAAAGAGAAGAAGCAGGAACACCAGATATCATCGGTGTAATCGCTCTTGCTGAAGTGATTAAATTAATTCAATCTGTAGGTTTTGACCAGATTATAAAACACGAAACAAAATTGACCAAATATGCACTTAAACGATTGAATGAATTGCCCGAAGTGATTATCTATGGTGACAATAAACCAAAGAATGCACATAAACGACTTGGTGTGATTGCATTTAACATAAAAGGTATGGACCACGCACTGGTCTCTGCAATCTTGAGCTATGAAGGAGGTATTGGTGTGCGCAATGGTTGTTTCTGCGCCCATCCGTATGTCAAATGTCTACTCGGTGTATCACCTGAAGATGCAAAGAGGATTGAAAAAATGATTATCAACAGAGACCGTTCTGAGATACCAGGAGCAGTGAGAATAAGTTTTGGCATCTATAATACAAAAGATGAAATAGACCAATTGATAGAAATGTTGAAAAAAATAATCAAAAAAGAATATAGAGGAAAATATATTCTGAATAAAGAACGCGGTGAGTATTATCCAGAAGGTTTTGAATTTAATTTTTCTGAGTCATTTAATTTTTAAGGATAGGCTACAACCTAAAACTGAAAATTACAAAATCAAGTTTTGAACATCAGAAGTAAAAATAATTGAAAATTAGATTAATATTTACGGATAGATTTTTTCCAGCATTCTGGGAAAAGGAATGGTCTCTCTTACATGGGCAATTTTACAAATCCAGGCAACTGTCCTTTCCAGACCAAGACCAAAACCACTATGGGGACAGGTGCCAAATTTTCGCAAATCAAGATACCAGCGATATGCTTCCTCAGGCAGTCTGTTCTCTTTTATTCTTTTCAACAGAATTTCATAATTGTCTTCACGCTGGCCACCACCAATGATTTCACCATAGCCTTCAGGTGCAATCATATCAACACTCAATGATAATGAATCATCAGCAGAATCCCTTTTCATATAAAAAGCTTTGCAAGCTGCAGGATAATGATGCACCATCACGGGTCGCTCAAAACTCTCACTGATCAAGGTTTCTTGAGGAGCACCAAAGTCCTCTCCATACTTAAACTCTTTATCCTTCTTGTGTATCAATTCTACTGCCTCTTTATAACTTATCTTGGGAAATGGTTTTTTAATATTTTCAAGTTTTTTGATATCCCTTTCTAAGATTTTCAGTTCTTCCTTTCTTTTTTCCAGAACCCTTTCAACAATATAGACTACAAAATCTTCCTCAAGTTCCATAAGCCCATCAAGTTCTAAATATGCAACCTCTGGTTCAACCATCCAGAATTCGGTCAGATGCCTGCGGGTCTTTGATTTTTCTGCCCGGAATGTAGGACCAAAACAATAGACCTTACCCAGCGCCATCGCCGTTGCCTCATTATACAATTGCCCGCTCTGTGTCAGATAAACAGTCTCTCCATAATAATCAACTGGAAAAAGCGTTGTTGTTCCTTCCACAGATGCTGGTGTGAGAATTGGTGTATCAGCATTAATGAATCCGCGCTCATCAAAAAAATCTCTTATTGCCTTGATAACTGTATGTCTGATTCTTAATATAGCATGCTGTTTTTTAGAACGAATCCAGAGATGGCGGATTGGCAGAAGAAATTCAATTGAATGTTCTTTCGGCGTGATGGGGTAATCTTCTGACAGTTGCACAATTCTTAAATCGGTCGCAACAATTTCATATCCACCAGGTGCCCTTTTATCCTGTCGCACCAATCCTTTAATAATGACAGATGATTCCTGGCTAATTTTATCTGCAGTCTCAAAAATTTTTTTATCTACCTCACCTTCACTGATAACCGACTGAACTATTCCAGTGCCATCCCTTATTAATAAAAATCTTACTTTTCCACTTGAACGCTTATTATAGAGCCAGCCTTTAATTTCTATCTCTTTGCCATCATACTTTCCAATATCTTCAATATAAACTTGCATAACATAAGTATAGTCTGATTTTGAAAAAAGTCAAGCAATACTTCCCTGACTCCCTCATCACTTTCTGATGAAATCCCAAATCCCATGCACCAAATCCTCCGCCTTCGCCCGAGGCGAATCCGCCTCGGGCGGAAAAGGCGGGTCTACCTCAGGCAGACAAACAAATCCCAATAATCAAATTTCAATTACACAAATTAACACTGAAAATGAGATTGCTTCGCCTTCGGCTCGCAATGACATTTGTAGCGGTGCGATTCATCGCACAAAAGAGATGCTGAAACAAGTCCAGCATGACAATATTCTTTTTTGTCACCCTGAACCCTGGCCTGCGCCAGGACAGACTTGTTTCAGGGTCCAATAAAACAAAGTAGATTGAGCAGATTGTTTGGATTTTTTCAGTGTTTTCTGTGTTATGTTCTTTCTTTCTGTGTATTTAACGCTAATATGTATAAAAAGAGAGCCCCTTATCGGGGCTCTCTTTTTTGCGTCATAGTGCTATGCACTACACCCGCTCTATGTTTGTGGCTTTTGGTCCTTTAGGCGTAGTTGTAACTTCAAATTTAACTCTTTCACCTTCAGAAAGCGTGCGATAACCTTCACCGACGATTTCCTGAAAATGGGCGAATACATCACCAGTTCCATCTTCTTTTGCAATAAAACCATAACCCTTACGACTATCAAACCACTTCACCTTACCATATATTGGCATTTTTACTCCTTTCAAGCCTCTTTATGTTAAATTGGGGATTAATCAAATGAGTAACTGCTCAGAATATCAATTACCATTTTTAATCCAGCACCAACAAACATCAAGTATGCCTAATTATAATTATATTCAAAAAACAAAGTTTGTCAATACCTACTTTTTATTTGACTTTTTATTATATATGTATATAATAAAATACTTATGAAGGTTGGCATTTTAATACCTGCCTATAATGAATATGAAAATATTCCGCACCTCATCGCAATGTTTGATGAGTTTATTAAAACACACCCGCATTACGAAGTTATCTTCATAGATGATGGTTCAACAGATGCTACTCAGGAGGCATTAAAGAATTATAAAAGAAATTATCTAAAAGTGGCACAGCATAAAAGGAATTTAGGCAAAACCCAGGCAATCATTACTGGCGCCCGAATAACCGACGCACCAATTTTAGTAATATATGATGCAGATATGCAATTTGATATAGAAGAAGTACCAAAGTTGGTAGACCTTATTGTGCAAGAGAATGCAGATGTGGCAACAGGCTGGAAACAGGGCAGGTATGAAAAGAAATTCGTGTCCAGTGTTTATAATTGGTGTGGTAGAAAATTATTTAATTTAAAAGTCCACGATATGAATGCAATAAAAGCATTTAGAAGGGAAGTTTTACAGGCAATACCATTGCGTCGCGACTGGCACCGCTATATTGTTCCGCTGGCAAATGAATATGGTTTTCTGGTAAAAGAAATACCTGTAACTCTGAAGCCACGTCTATATGGAAAACCAAAATATCAAAAAAAATCCCGTATCATCATCGGTTTTTTTGACCTCCTTGCAGTAAAATTTCAATTATCTTTTATACAAAAACCATTATTATATTTTGGAACAGCAGGAATGGTGCAGATACTCATCGGTATAATTATCGGAATAATCGCAGTTGTCTTGAGAATCCTGGGACATGGTTTTAGGCCTTTATTATATCTTGTAATTCTCTTTATTGTCTCAGGTATCCTTTTCTTTTCATTAGGGCTGATTGGTGAATCAATCCGTGCAATCCTTGACCGCATTGAAAAATTTGAACATCCTGATAAACCAACAATTGAGTGAAAACACTGAATTTGAAATATGATGGCGCAGACTACCAATGATACAAAAAAGTCAAAATTAAATTTGCTCTGGAATCTATTGAGAATTTTAATCGGAATTCTATTGATTGTATTTCTTCTTATTAAACTTGATATAGAAAAAATCTTTCTTCAATTTAAAAGTCTAAATATAAAATTTTTGCTTTATGCACTTATTCCATATTTTTTATTCATAGTTGTATCTGCCTGGCGATGGCAGGTCTTGCTTGATTATAAAAGAATGGCAATGCCATTTAAAAATTCGCTGATTATCTATTTTATCTCACTATTTTTTAATAATTTTTTACCCACAACAGTCGGCGGCGATGTAATGCGTGTATTGTATTCAACGAAAAATAGAAAGACTGATGCCTTAGCAATTGTTCTCGCTGACAGAATTCTTGGATTTGTTGGATTGTTTATCTTTGGTCTCTTTGCAGTGGTATATCTCTATCTATTCCAGAAAAGGACCGAATTTATATTATTGATGATTATTGGATTGTTTGCCCTTATCTTTTTAACCTTTATACTTTTTTCTGAAAGAGTCTATGCAATTTTTGCACCCATAATGGTGAAGATAAAATTGTTTAGAATTGGAGAGAAGATAAATAATCTCCATAGAACAATGACCGATTTTGGCTCTGCCTGGGGTGTGATTATTTTATGTATTATCCAATCAATCATTATCCAGGCACTCCTTGCAATCGCTCCTTATCTGGTGTTGCAGAGTATGGGCAATTTTGATGTTTCGCTTCTGCCTTTTTTTATCTATTTGCCCATCATTAATGTGATTTCAATGATTCCGATATCATTCAATGCCCTCGGAGTAAGAGAGAACGCCTATGTATTTCTGTTCCAGCGTGCAGGTTTAAATGGTGAAGTATCAATTACTGTTTCCCTTGTTTCATTCTTTTTAATCTTTCTGTGGTCTTTACTTGGCGGCGTTTTCTTTATTTTTTATAAAAAAACTTCAAATGTTTAGG
>JBBINQ010000042.1:12186-22480 GCA_037443805.1 Caldifarciminota bacterium
TTTAGGCATTTATGACAAAAGGAGGTCTATGAAAGTCTGTATGATTGGCACAGGTTATGTAGGGCTTGTCTCAGGAACCTGTTTTGCAGAGATTGGACATAATGTCATTTGTGTGGATAATGATGAGAAAAAAATAGAAATTTTAAAAAATGGAAAGATTCCTATTTATGAACCTGGCTTATTAGAACTTGTGCAAAAAAATGTTGCGGCCGGAAGATTAAAATTTTCTACTTCCATTAACGAAGGCGTGCGTGAATCACTCTTTATCTTTATTGCCGTCGGCACTCCGCCAAAAGAGAGTGGAGAGCCTGACCTCTCCAGTATTGAGAATGTAGCGAGCGATATTGGTGAAGCAATGGAAGATTATAAAATTGTAGTAGAAAAAAGCACAGTTCCAGTGCAGACTGGAAAATGGATAAGGACAGTGATTGAACGATTTAATAAAAAGGACATTCCTTTTGATGTTGCTTCAAATCCTGAATTTTTAAGAGAAGGTTCAGCAATAAATGACTTTCTAAAACCTGACCGTATTGTTCTCGGTGTGGAAAGTGAAAGGGCAAAAGAAAAACTTTTGGAACTATACCAGCCGATCAATGCCCCAAAGATTATCACTGACCTGGCAAGTGCGGAATTGATAAAACATGCATCAAACTCTTTCCTCTCTATGAAGATTTCGTTTATCAATGCCCTATCAATCATCTGCGAAAAATCTGGTGCTGACATAAAAAAAGTTGCTGAAGGCATTGGATTGGACAAACGAATTGGTAGAGACTTTTTAAATGCCGGTGCTGGATTTGGTGGATTCTGTTTTCCCAAAGACCTGAAGGCATTCATCGGTATTGCCCAGAAATTAGGCTATGACTTCAGACTACTGAAAGAGGTAGAGAGGATAAACGAAGAGCAGATGTTATATGTGGTGAAAAAACTTGAAAATCTGTTATGGAATTTAAAAAACAAACAGATTGGAATTCTCGGCCTATCTTTCAAACCAAATACAGATGACATGAGGTTTGCACCATCAATTACAATAATCAATGAGTTAAAAAGGCAGGGCGCAACAATAAAGGCATATGACCCGGTAGCAATGGAGAGGGCAAAAGAGATTATGCCTGATATTGAATATTTCCCTGATGCCTATAGTGTAGCAAAAAATTCTGATGGTATTATTCTTGTAACTGAATGGGAAGAATTCAAAAATCTAAATCTTAAAAAACTGAAAGAATTGATGAGACAACCCGTATTTCTTGATGGCAGGAATCTATTTGAACCCGAAGAAATGAAAAAAATCGGATTTATTTATACAGGAATCGGAAGATGAAGATACTGATCACTGGTGGTGCAGGTTTTATTGGTTCACACCTTGTTGATTACTACTTAGCAAAGGGACACGAAGTCATTGTGGTTGACAACCTGATTACTGGTCAGGAAGAAAATATCAAACACTATTCAGGAAATAAAAGATTTAAATTTTTTAACATGGATGTCTGCTCTCTTGGCAGGATTGATATGAGTATAGATTTCATTTTTCACCTCGCTTCTCCAGCGAGCCCTTTTGATTATCTGAAATATCCTATTGAGACGATGAAGACTGCATCCCTGGGCACAATAAATATGCTGGAACTGGCACTTAATAAAAAAGCAAAATTCATCCTGGCATCAACGAGTGAAGTTTATGGCGACCCCTTGGTTCATCCCCAAAAAGAGGAGTACTGGGGCAATGTAAATCCCATTGGTCTCCGTTCTGTCTATGACGAAGGCAAGAGGTTTGCTGAGGCAATCACAATGGCTTATCACAGAAAATACAGCCTTAAAATCGGAATTGTGCGGATCTTTAATACCTATGGTGAAAGGATGCGCTCAGGTGATGGCCGTGTCATTCCTACCTTCATAAACCAGGCATTGAAAAATGAGCCTATAACAATCTTCGGAGATGGCAAACAGACAAGAAGCTTTTGCTACATCAGCGACCTTATCAGAGGAATTGTAGAACTTGCAAAAGCAGATTATTCAATTCCTGTCAATCTTGGCAATCCCAATGAATTTACAGTGTTAGAACTCGCTCAGAAGATTAAAACATTGTGTAATAGCAGGAGCCAATTTGTTTTTCAAGCTCTGCCTGAAGATGACCCGCACCGCAGAAAACCAGATATAACCAGGGCAAAAGAACTTCTTAAATGGGAACCTGAAGTTGACCTTGAAACAGGTCTGGTAAAATTGATTGAATGGTTTAAAAATAAATCTTGACAGGAATAATTTTTGGCATATAATGTATTTATAAATAAAAGGGGGTAATATGAAAAAATTTGGAATTATATTAATAGTTATTGCACTGACAATTTTTAGTTGTGCTAAGAAAGAAGAAAAGTTAACGGGCGAGCAGGGTGGGAAGATGGTGATCGGGACCACAGATTTACCAGGCACTATCTCTCCCTTACAGCCCAATGTGCTCGGTTCAAATGAAATACTTGACCTGTTGTTTATGAAACTGCACAGGATAGATGCCACAGGTAAAATGAAACCAGAACTGGCATCATCCTGGGAATTTTCTGAAGACCTTAAGGCGATCACTTATTACCTGCGAAAAGATATTAAGTGGTGGGATGGTGAACCAGTCACTGCAGAAGATGTCCTTTACACCTATGAAAAGATGGTGGACCCAAAAACCAATTACCCATTTGTTTCTTCATTCAATCTAATTAAAAAGGTAGAGTTAATTGATAAATATACGATCAAATTCACATTCAACCAAGTCTATGCAAACCTTATTACTGATTCGGATATAATGCCAATTCCCAAACACATCTATGAAAAGATCGGTGACGAATTCGGAAAGAGCAAAATAGTAGGAAATGGACCTTACCGGGTCAAGGAATGGGTTCCCAACTCTGGACTTGTGTTAACTGCTAATGATGATTATTATCGGGGCAGGCCTCCACTGGATGAAATTATCATAAAATATTATAACAATGTTGAGGCAATGATTACTGATTTTGAACAGGGCAATTTAGATTTTGCCCTGAACCTCAGTCCGGCTGAGGCAAAAAGATTGTCTGGTAACCAGAATATTAATGTTGCTTCAAAGCCCGGAAACAGTTATATCTATCTTGGCTGGAACCTAAATAACGAATTTTTAAAGGATAAAGAGATTCGTAAGGCATTAACAATGGCGATCAACCGAACCCAGATACTCAATGACATATTCCTCGGAATGGGTAAAATTTCACTTGGTCCTCTTCCCCATTCATCCTGGGCATTTAATGAAAATATCACAACAGTGGAATACAACCTTGAGAAGGCAAAAAATATTTTGACACAAAGAGGCTTTGAGGACCGCAACCGCAATAAAATCCTTGATAAGAATGGGAAAGACTTTACCCTCACAATCATTGCTAATGTGGAGAACCCGGAACGAGTCCAGATCTTATCCTATGTTACGAGCTATTTAACCCAGCTGGGGATTAAGGTCAATGCCCAGAAAATGGATGTAAACTCTTTTATCTCAGCACTCTTGAGTGGTAAATACGACGGTTTTATTATGGGATGGAGTGTTGGCGATAAAATTGACCCAACACTTTACTGGCATTCTGACCCGAAGCGTGGTAAATTTAATTTTATAAGTTACAAAAATACCGCAGTTGATTCACTCATTGAACTCGGAACAATATTACTAAATAGAAAAAAGGCAAAGGAAGTCTGGGGTGAATTTCAGCGAATTGTTTATGAGGACCAGCCATATACATTTCTTATTGTGCCAAATGAAATTTCTGCCACCTACAAAAGGGTAAAAGGAACAGACCAGGGAGTTAATCTTGCCAGTGCATACACATATTGGATACCAGCATCAGAAAGAAAGGTTACAGTCGCAGCAGTCATAACACCACCCACCCCAACACCTACACCTACAACAACGACACCTACCACAACCACCCCTACTACAACCACCCCTACTAAAACCACGCCAACAACGACAAAACCAGAAACAAAAGTGGAGACAACTAAACCACCCGCACCAGCGGTCTCGCCTGAAAAGTTATTAGAGGCGGCTGCCGCATCCAAGGAAACTACCGCCACGGTTACTCCACCACCAACGACAACGCCATTCAAACCTTCTGTTATAACCAGACCAGTCCCAGTTAAACAGATCAAACCAAAATATCCGGAAGCAGCAAAAGCAATTGGTGCAACAGGCAAGGTTATAGTTAAAGTATTAGTGGGAACCGATGGTAAAGTGAAATCAGCCAGCATCTATTCAAGTTTTGGTAATCCTGCTTGTGAAGATGCAGCACTCGCTGCAGCAAAACAATGGGAATTTAAGCCGGCAACAAAGGATGGAGAACCATTTGAGCAGAGCATCCAGATACCTTTTGATTTCAAACCGTAAAAATTGACCGGGCTGGAGACTGATTAAGGGTCTTGACAAAATAAAGATTATAAATATAATATAGAATAGAAGATGAAGATAATGGACAGATTAGCAAGATGCAGGATTGGATGTTTAGGATTCAAATCCAATAACCTGATTAGCATCTTAATCAAGGGGGTTTATGAAAAAAATAATCGTGATATTTTTTATTGTTCTATTATCAGCGGCTGAATGGCAGCAGCGCGAAGAATTTACATTGCCAAAAGGAATCATTGTTAATGATATAAAAGTTGGATTTGATGGCAAAATCTGGATTCTAACCAAATCTTCCCTTTCGCAATTTGACTATAACACAAAAGGGCTCACGCTCTTAACAGAGACTCAAAATAGCAAACTTTTCGCGCTTAACAGCGAAGGAGAATTCTTCTTAATTGATAATAATAGACTCCTGATTCTAAACACAGATAATGAAAGTCGTGCACTATCGCTGAGCATCACAAATCCAGTTCAGATTGAAGCGGCAAAAATTAATAAAAAAAATATCATTGCTATCTCTGAAGGTAATCGTATAATTTTTACTTATGGTGAAGAAATATTGGGCACGCTGAATACAACCGTTGAAAAATTTTCCATCCTCACCAATATTGGAGAGCAGAAAAACGATTTAATAATTTACACAACGGCAGCTAACCAGCTCTTTTCCTGGACAATCGGACAACTAAATAATCCTGCAACTTATAAGAGCCAGCTACTCTTCAGTGCCTCTGAACCTATTCTTGATTTCACAACCGGCCAGGATGGAAAAAACTACATTCTCTTTAAAGATTCAATCATCGTTCTGAAACCTAATGGTGAACGAGAAAGCAAAATTTTGGTTCAGAATATCTCTTCTGGTTCAAGAATCTTTATCTATTCCGCAGATAATTCAATGATACTATTTGACCGCGATGATAGAACATTAAAGATACTTTCTCCTGGAACAATAACAAAGAGTGATATTATTGCCCTTAATAAAAATCGTCCCAATCCAGTTGAAAACTATACTGAGATTGAATTTACACTAAATGAACCAATGACCATCACACTGACCATTTATAATCTGATTGGAAAACCCGTAAAAGTTCTTGCGAGCGGGTATTATAACAAAGGCACTCACACAATTCCCTGGTATGCAGATGATGAGAAAGGAAGCCCTGTTCCAAACGGTGTCTATTTTTATCGCCTTGAGACAAAAAGGGGTGTGTTAATAAAACAGCTCATTGTGCTGAGATAAAATCTTCTTTGGCAAAACCTTTAAAATTAATAAAGTCAGCGTTTTCATCGGTCAGCAAGGTTATTAATCGCTTTAATATCCTCGGAAAAAATTCTGATGTTGTCGTTGGCATTTCAGGTGGTATTGATAGTCTGGCCCTCTTATTTCTATTAAAAAAATACAATGACCACTTCCAGCAACACTGGAATATTTATGCCTGTCATATTGACCCGGGATTTTCAGGGTGGGATACAACTATAATTGAAGATTTCTGTAAAGGTTTGGACATTCCATGCAAAATAGTAAAGACAAATATCAATAAACGTCTGCAACTGGTTGAGAAAAAATGTTTTTTTTGTGCCCGTGAGCGCCGGCGTAAACTATTAGAATATGCTGAATCATTGAATATCTTCCAGGTTGCCCTTGCCCATCATCGTGAGGATGTTGTAGAAACATTTTTATTGAACATAATCTACAATGGCGAGATTTCAACACTCGTTCCCAGACAATCAGTTATTCAGGGTCGTTTTTCCTTTATCCGACCAATATACTATCTTGATAAAAAAGAGATTAGAAAGATTGCCCAGATTCTAAAGATTCCAGAAAATGTAAATAAGTGTCCATATTATCAGATATCAAAACGACAGACAATTAGAAATTTTTTAAATGAGATTGCACTTGAATATCCTGATGTGTACAATAGCATCTTCAATGGCATTAAAAACATTAAACCTTCCTATCTCCCCCACTACTAACCCCTACTACTTACTACCTACTACCTACTACATACTACATACTACTTACTACTTACTCCCTATTCCCTGCTTCAAATGCCCGGATATTTATATCCACATACTGGGGTTTCACATTCTCTTTAATTGCATCAAGCCAAACCTGTTTTTTAAAAGTCAAAAATCGTGCGAGACTGCCTAAAAGCACAACATTTACTGCACGGACATTCCCCAATTCCAATGCAATATTCTGGGCAGGAACTAAATAGACATCACCATTCTGTTTTAGAATATCAATGATATTCTTCGGATACTCTCTGTCACCAGTGAGCACACTCATAGGTGCAAGCTCAAGGTCATTTACAATCAATATACCATCCCTTTTCAGGAAATAACTGTATCTCAATGCCTCAAGTTTTTCAAAGGATAGAATAAAATCTGCCTTACCCACCTCAACCAGTGGTGAATATACTTTTGCACCAAAGCGGATATGGGTAATAACACTTCCGCCACGCTGTGCCATTCCATGTATCTCACTCTTTTTTACATCAAACCCTTCAAGAAATGCGGCAGTGCAAAGAATATCTGAGGCGAGTAAGATCCCCTGACCTCCAACACCACAGATAATAATATTCGTCACTTTTAGTGAATCTGTGTTTTTAGATATTTTTTTACTCTTCATTGCTCAATCCTTTTTTGCTGATGAGATTGCATTGTGCTGACACAATTGAACACACAGGTCACAACCTGAACAGAGTGTTGGTTCAATATATGCTACAGGCTTATCTTTTGTTGGAATTTGCTTTAAACTTATTGCCGGACAACCAAGTCGCAGACACAATTTACAACCATTGCAATTTTCTACATCAACAACAAGATATGGTTTTGGCTTTTTCAGGAGTGCACACAGACTACGAAAAACAAGCACGGTTACACCATTATAATTCAATGCCTCTTTTATTGCCTGCTCAGTTTCTTTGAGATTGGTTGGGTCCACGACCCTTACAAATTCTACGCCACAACCACGAGCAACATCTTCAGGTAACACCCTTTTGCCTTCTTCACCACGAGCAAGTTTTCCAGTTCCTGGATGTGGCTGGTGCCCGGTCATTGCAGTAGTTAAATTATCAAGAATAATAAGATTCAAATTGCCTTTGTTATAGACCGCATTTAACAAACCAGTAACACCCGAATGAAAGAATGTAGAATCACCGATAACTGCTACTAATCTTTTATTGATATCTTTACCACCTGCCTTATCCATACCATGGGCATTGGTAACTGAAGCACCCATACAGATACAGGTATCCATTGCATTCAATGGTGGTAAAGCACCGAGCGTATAACAACCAATATCACCAGTAGCAATAAGTTTAAGTTTATTTATTACATAGAAGACTCCGCGCTCTGGACAACCAGGGCATAGCACTGGTGGTCTCTCTGGAATCTCCTTAATTGCTATATCCGGTCTATACACAGGTTTTTTAAAACTCTTCTTTATCACTGTAGGGTCAAGTTCGCCGCATAATGGAATCTTTTCTTTACCCACAACATTTATTCCTAATGATTTTATCTCCTGTTTTAGAATCGGGTCCCCTTCTTCAATAACAAGAACCCTTTTCACACCACGGGCAAATTTTCTTATCAATTTTTCAGGCAGAGGGTATGTGAAAGATAATTTCAAAAAACTTGCCTCAGGAAAGACATCCTTGGCATGCATATATGTAATACCAGAACTTATTATTCCAAGATTTTTATCTTGCCACTCTATACGATTATATGGAAACTCCTCAGCATAATCAGCAAGTTTTTTTAATCGTTCTTCAACTCTCTGATGCAGAACCCGCGCATGGGCAGGTAGAACCAATCTTTTTTTAATATCTTTTGTATAGCCCTTTAAGGAAATCTCCTGCCTTGTCCCGAGTTCTACAATACCTGATGAGTGCGAAATACGGGTGGTAAGCCTTAAAAGAAATACACTATCAAATCTTTCTGACAATTCAAAAGCCATCTTTGTAAATATCTTTGCTTCATTAGAATCTGAAGGTTCAAGCATCGGAATCTTTGCATGCCTTGCATAATGCCTATTGTCCTGTTCATTTTGGGAAGACCACATTCCCGGGTCATCACAGGTTACAATCACAAAACCACCGGTCACACCAGTATAGCCGATTGTAAACATCGGGTCTGCAGCAACATTCAAACCTACATGCTTCATTGCAGTAATTGTCCGTGCACCAACAAAAGATGCACCAGCACAGGCTTCAAGTGCGACTTTTTCATTTACTGACCATTCAGCATAAATTTCTGGATATTTAATAATATTCTCAAGAATCTCTGTTGAAGGTGTGCCAGGATATGCCGCAGCAAAATGGCAACCCGCCTCCCAGGCACCTCTGGCAACTGCTTCGTTGCCCGAAAGTATTTTTCTATTGTTATTCTTCATAATACGAGATTATACTTAGAAATTAGCCCGGGTCAATACTACGCCAAGATAATCTTACTGAGAATGCTGCTTAAAATAGTGGGGGTTTTTCAAAAATTTATTGAAATGATACTATTTTTTGATGAAATCTGATAAAAATATGAAATCCCAAAACCAAGCAATCCTTCAGGTCGAATGTGTAAATTGCCCTGTTTCTTAGAGTTACCTTCACTGATAATATTGGCAGTTACAAATGCACCTGCAATATCGCCAATCAAGAGCCCTGTAAAATAAGCCTTTCCCTCTTCAATATGTGCTAAATAAACGAGCCCCAATCCAGTCAATGCACCAGCAGCACCACCCAGGGTAATAATATTGCCATCCGACTCACTAAAATTTTTATCTCTGACAATCCTATAACCAATAAATGAACCAAGACCAAGCCCTGCGAGACCTGCGGAGATATACATTTTCTCGGAAATTCTTCCACCATCTTTTGTATCTGCCCAGGATAGGATTATTGGCAGAGCAAGACCACCGGCAATACCACAATGACCAAATATATATTGGTCGCCATCACCAAAGTCAAGATTTCTTGTCGCTGATGCGCCGGCAAAGAGACCAGTACCAAAGCCAATAATGGACATTGATAGATAATGTTTTTCATCAAATTTGGGGTCTGACCAATTATCAAATAACGCGAGCATACCGGCTGCACCAGCACCAGCAAAATCACCAAATAATAGAATTGTATTTCCGCGCCCCATATTCAAATTAAATCTATTGACCGACTGAAAACCTGTATACTCACCAATTACACTGCCACAGGCAGTAAAAATACCTCCTGGTTCTTTCCAAAGATCAACACCAGAAATCGCGCTCAATGCGCCCGCAATATAAAGTCCATGTATTCCACCCGAAAAAAACATACTGGCGTGTGCCTTTGAAACATCACAATTTCTGGTCAGCATTAAAGGAATTGCAAATCCTGAAGCACTGGCAAGCATATAGATAGCAAGACCCGTGCGGAAATCATCCGGTCCCAGACTCGCCACTACGAGTGGAGCCTGAGCTGCATACGCAAAAAGAAAAGAATTACCAAGGAAATTTCTGTAGCCTGAGCGGTCATAGACAACTTCTAATTTTTTCTTTGCCATAATCAAAGCAATCTGTTCCTGAATTTCTGTAATATCTTCAGTCTTTATTTTTGTTCGTGCTCTTATGATACTGCCGTTCTTTTTTGTATAGATCTCCAGTATAAAAGATGAATCAGGTTGCAAAAACAATTGTGCCTTTTGCGCATCTGGATAATCCTTGAAAAAATCAAGCTGGTGAAGAAGTGTATAATCAATTTCATAGATATTCCCTTCGGTATCAAAAGGCATCGGCACCTCTTGATAAACCTGACTTGAATCAATCTGACTTATAATCAAAAAGAAGATAACTTCCATACAAAACATATTAAACTATAAAGCATTTCTTTAAAAAGTCAAGAGGGAAATACAACACCTCCCTATCTCCCT
>JBBINQ010000043.1:0-21067 GCA_037443805.1 Caldifarciminota bacterium
AATTTGGGATTTCGTCCGCCATGCATCGTGGCGGATTCGAATTTCGAATTTAATTGTAAGGTGACTCCGGAATGGATTTGGTGAAATTGTTAAAATTTTTTGATTGCGAACCATAAACTGAACATCTTGTTCTTTCTCAATACCCACAAAATTTATACCAAAGAAGTGCATTATTGAATCCAGCAGGATTGCCTTTGTTACCTGCTCATTATCAAAGAGTCCAGAAAGTTCAAATGATACACCAACAGTTTTATAGCCTGAGGCAATATTTGCCACGCCGCAATAAAAATTATTATCATGCTCATAAAATATGCGAAAACCCGTTCCAGTTGAATCTATCTGGTCAAGGGAAAAATCTTCGCCTCCATATCTGAATAGCATACCTTGAGTAAATGTATTTTCTACACCTTCAATCGTTCCAATGCCACTATATCCATCACTAACCGGCCTGATACCAAAATAAGGACTAAAATCAAAACCACTCATTACCAGTGGGTCAAAATACCAGCATTCACCACCTTCAAGATAGACATTACCATTATGCTCAATATAATTAACAATCTTTTGTATTTCATAACTTTTATTGAAAAGCACAAAATTTTGATAGGCAACACCGGCGCAAATAAACAGAGACTTATAATTTTGCAGATGCTCAAATGAATAGAAGTGATAATTTATATAATCACCTTCATAACCAAGATTTTGTAGAATTCCATAGATTACAGGACCACTTGAGTTATTTCTATCCGCATCCCAGACCAGATAATCTTTTTTCCCGATTATAATTTTTATTGCAGTAGTATCAATAATACCCGAATTATCAGATAGAATAAGTTTTAAAAAAGTCTCATAACCCTGTGGTGCATTTGGTAGGGCTTGAATCCTGAATGGGTTTGATATGTTATTTACTAAAGAATCAATCAACACACTCCCGAAAACTGAAGAACCATTGATTATTACAACATAAGGTGAAACACTAATCAGTATACCATTTAGATTTTGAATATCAACACCACCAACATTTTTTATTGTAAAAATCAGGTTGCTCTCTTCACCGGGTTCCAGGATACCATTATTGTTCCCTGATGAATCATCAAATAAATAGGAAATCATACTACAATGGGCTATGCTATCGTTAATCTTCAAACTTATATCATCGGCGAAGACCTTCGCCTCTGCATGGCCTGGTCAACAACCATTTCCCTGGCTATATAAAATAATTCTTAACTTTGCAATATCTGAAGGGTTTATACCAGAAAGATTCTGGAGTTCTTCAATAATATTGATGGTATCAGAAAACCAGTTTGTATCACCTATCTCTACAAGATGGATTGTTGGTGATGGAAACCAGTAAAGGGTCTCTGCATAATTAAAAAATCTCGTCTCTCCAAGAATCTCTTCTTCATTATTTAAATACGAAATAATTATTGCGGCAACCGCAGAGTGGGGATGGAGTGTATCATAACTGCAGGCAATAAGTCTGGCATTGAAACTTAAGTCAAGATTCAGCACTGGAATATTACAGGTCTGATAGAGTGCAGTAACAAGCTTATCAAGCCTTCCCACATAGACTTCAGAATCAGGGTCTTCGTCATAACTTTTATCAGTCAGAAGAGTATATGTTTCACCGTGGGCATAAGGGTTCCAGCCCTTCAATGAATCTTCAAAATTACCATTTATAATAAATTCACCGGCAATCAGCAGACCGCTTGTAAAAAATAAGGCAATAATAAATTTTCCCACTATTAATTATAATCTGGGAATCAAGTTTGTCAATGAAATTATAACCCTTGACACAAAGTGCAATTCTATTATAATAAATATATGAGAGAAGTCCAAAAAAAATATAGCAATGTTAGCCAGACCAGGCTCCTTGTCGTTTCCAACCGATTACCCGTTACAATTACTGTAAAGAACTGTGAATTCAGATTTAAAGAGAGCGTTGGTGGTCTGGTCTCAGGACTCAGTGCATATCTTGATTCTTTAAAGGGCATTTCAGATATTGATAATAAATACCTCTGGATTGGATGGCCTGGCATTAATGTAGAAAATGATACTGACCGACAAAATTTGAGCTCTCTGTTATCGGCGCATTACAACGCATTTCCTGTTTTTGTTGATGAAAATACTATGGATAACTTCTATCATGGTTTTTGTAATAAACTGATCTGGCCATTATTTCACTACTTTCCATCATATGCAATTTATGACCAGCAATCCTGGGAATACTACAAAAAGGTCAATACTATCTTTGCTGAGCATATTCTGCAGATGGTTCAGTCTGATGATATAATCTGGATTCACGACTACCATTTGATGTTGTTACCTGCATTGATTAGAGAACGACTGCCAAATGCTATAATCGGTTTCTTTTTGCATATACCATTTCCCTCTTTTGAAATTTTTCGTCTTCTACCCGAAAAATGGCGATGTGAGATTCTACACGGTCTTCTCGGCGCAGATTTAATAGGTTTTCACACAAATGATTATACCCAGTATTTTTTAAGATGTGTTTTAAGGATTCTTGGCTATGAAAATAGTATGGGGCAGATTGCAATAGGAGATAGAATTGTAAAAGCAGATACATTTCCCATGGGCATAGATTTTAAAAAATTTAGCAATGCTGTTCATAACCCGAAAACAGAGAAGGAGCGTCAAAAGTTCTTAAATAACCTGGGAAAATTCAAAATCATTCTTTCGATTGACCGCCTTGATTACACCAAAGGTATTCTGAACAGGCTTGTGGCATATAAAATTTTTCTTAAAAATAATCCTCACTGGCATAAAAAGGTCGTTATGGTTCTAATTGTTGTGCCTTCAAGAATTGGGGTGGAACACTATCAAATGATTAAAAAACAGATTGATGAATCAGTTGGTGAAATCAATGGCACTTTTGGCTCAGTTGATTGGACACCAATCATCTACCAATATAGATTCTTATCTTTTTATCCACTTGTTGCACTCTACAGTATCAGTGATGTTGCTTTAATTACACCACTACGAGATGGAATGAATTTAATTGCTAAAGAGTATCTTGCATGCCGTCCAGAAAAGACTGGCGTTTTGATTCTCAGCGAAACTGCGGGCGCGGCTGAAGAATTACAGGAAGCAATAAGAGTGAATGCGAATAATCCCGATGAACTCGCCAGCCTAATAAATAAAGCACTTAGTTCAGATATCGCTGAACAAAAACATCGCAACGGAATTATGCAAAAAAGGATAGAACGGTATAATGTTGCAAAGTGGGCGTCTGATTTTTTAAGCGGGTTGAATAAAATAAAAGAATTACAACAAAAATATTCGACATTTTACCTTACAAGTAATATAAAAAATAAATTAATAGAGGATTTTAAAAAGAATATAAAACGCTTGATATTCCTTGATTATGATGGCACGCTCACTCCGTTTACAGCTAAACCTTCATTAGCTCAACCTGATAAAAAAATTCTTGAGATTTTATACAATCTTTCGGTAATTCCTGATACTGAATTAGTTTTAATAAGTGGACGAGACAGAAAAACACTGTGTGATTGGTTCGGTCCACTCAATTTGCATCTAATCGCTGAACATGGTACCTGGATTAAAGAAAAAGATAAAGATTGGCATTTATTAAAACCCTTAACAAATAAATGGATTGATGAAATCCGGTCTGTTATGGAAATGTATGTTGACCGTCTTCCTGGCTCATTTATTGAAGAAAAAGAATTCTCAATTGTCTGGCACTACCGAAATACGAACCAGGAAAGGGCAGAAATGATTGCCAAACAATTAATTGATAATCTTATCTATTTAACTGCTAATCTTGACCTCCAGGTCCTTCAGGGAAGCAAGGTCGTGGAAGTAAGAAGTTCAGGTGTCAACAAGGGAACCGCTTCATTACACTGGTTGTCAAACAAAGAGTTTGATTTTATCTTGGCGATCGGTGATGATTGGACCGACGAAGACCTATTTAAAACTCTCCTTGAAGATAATGCCTATACGGTCAAGGTTGGATACCCACAATCATATGCAAAATACTTTGTTAGAACTTATAAAGATGTATTACTGTTACTTGAAGAAATGATTAAGCAACAAAATGGTTGAACCATTTCAATTCAAAACGAGCCTTCGTCTTATTCAATTATTAGGAATAAAAGCAAAAACCCTGCAAGAATTATTGGACAACATCAAGATTGTACCGACCTCTTCAATCTATTACCATACGCATAGACTTTTGTATCAACAATTTTTATTATATCCTGAACCTCCCAATGATTTTGCCTATTGGATTAGTCAAAGTTTGAATATAAAAGACCTCGGTGAAGCAGTTGCGAGTATCAATATTATACACTTCAGGAATATTGAAACATTGAGGAAACAACTTATAAAAATTATCAGTGATTATATTGTTGCAGAAAAACCAAATGGAATTGTCCTTGAAGGGCAAGAATTTCACTTTATGAAATGTCAGACATTTATCTTACCAACCGCATTTAAAGCAAGTTCTGTTGATGAGTTATGTGAAGTCTTAAAAAGAATCAGTCTTCCTTCTTTGTATTTCCACTTTATTGAATCAAGGCTCCGTTTGAATAATAGTGAAAATGATTTTTCGCGCTGGCTCTTTGATTTAGGAGAAAAGAAAGTAGCAATTGAAATTGCGAGATTAGACCCATACACCATAACCCTTGAAGGACTGCGCCATAAATTGATTGCAACCATAAAAAAGTATGCCAGCCATTAAAGATTATATTCCCATTGTTGGTCAGGATACTATTGATGAATTATATCTCCTGACTGAAAAATTTGGTAATAGGATAGTGCAAAATATCAATTCAACATCTGTGGGCGGTGGTGTTGCTGAAATTCTAATGCGTATGATTCCTTTGTTAAAAGACCTTGGTGCAGATGTACGATGGGATGTGATAAAAGGAGATGAAAAATTTTTCAATATTACCAAGAAGATACACAATGCTCTCCACGGCGTGACTGTAGAATTAACTGAACAAGATTTAGAATACTTTCTTTTTATCAATGAATTAAAAAGAAAAGAAATAAATTTTTATGGAGATATAATCTTTATCCATGACCCCCAGCCTGTTGCCCTTATAAATACAAAAAATGAAATTGGTAAAAAGTGGATATGGCGGTGCCATATTGATTTCACTGAACCCCAATCATATATTATCCAATTTTTAGAATCATACATCAATAAATATGACCGCGCAGTCTTCTCAGCACCCTCTTTTGCCAGAAAATTAAATATTCCTCAGGTTTTAATCTCTCCTTCAATTGACCCACTGAGTGACAAAAATAAAGAACTGCCTGATGATGTAATTTCAAAAGTGCTTGAGCAATTTTCCATTGATAAAAGCAGACCCCTCATTACCCAGATATCGCGCTTTGATTATTTAAAGGACCCGCTCGGTGTGATAAAGGCTTATAATAAAGTGAAGCAGTATATTGATTGTCAGCTTGTGCTTGCTGGAGGCGGAGCAACAGATGACCCTGAAGGGATGGAAGTTCTAAAAGAAGTTAAAAATGCTGCTGCGGACAACCCTGATATCCATATTATTTTCCTTCCTCCGGCAAGCGACATAGAAATAAATGCCCTGCAAAGGGCATCTACAGTAGTTCTTCAGAAATCACTAAAAGAGGGATTCGGCTTGACTGTTGCTGAGGCCCTATGGAAGGCAAAGCCAGTAATTGCTTCGGCAGTTGGCGGAATTCCGTTACAGATTACCCATAAATACTCTGGTATACTCACCTATTCAATAGATGGAACTGCGTACTATCTCAAGCAATTATTAAATGAACCAGAATATGCAAAAAAACTGGGCGAAAATGGCAGAAGGCATATAAAAAATAATTTTTTGATTACCCGACACATTCGTGATTACCTATTATTGTTTTTATCTCTTTTCTACGAAGAAGATGTAGTATATCTATAAGATATATCATAACATTCTTAATCTTCTCCCCTACTTTAGACTACATTGAAGACAACTGACAATTTTATTTGTAAGAGAATTTACAAATTATAAACCAAGCAAGGGTAATAATAAAAATACACCGGCAAGAATGATTAAAAATCCTAAAAAGTCAAAGATAATTCCTGTTCTTATCATTTTTGTAATGGGCACATAGCCCGAGCCATAAATAATGGCATTTGGTGGGGTGGAGACTGGAAGCATAAAGCCATAACTTGCGCCAAGGCAAGCACCGAGCGCAGGTATGAGTGGATTGACATTCGCGGCGATTGAAAGGGAAATCATTATGGGGATAACCATATTTGCTGATGCAGTATTTGATGTAAATTCACTCGTAATTATTGCCAGAATTATTGAAATTGCGGTTATGGCAAAAAGGCTGCGTGCACCAGTAAGATGCATAATGCCTTTGCCGATGCTTTCTGCCAGCCCGGTAGAAAACATTAAACTGCCCAGTGAAAGTCCACCACCAAATAAAATAATTGTTCCCCAGTCAATATCTACTGCTTCTTTCCAGGTAATCGTTCCTTTACCCTGTTTCCAGTCCAAGGGCAGAATAAACAAGATGATGGCACCGATAACTGCTGCCAGACCCTCGGGTATATGTATTTCCCACCATTTGCACAGAGGTGCATCAGAGCCGAAGATAATGGCAATTATGCCGGGAAAGACCCATAAAAATACCGTAATCAAAAATGCAATCAGAACATTCCTCTCCCCTTTTGAAACCTTACCCATTGCCTTTTTTTCTTTTGCTACATAATCTTCAATCCCTGAAAGTTCCTTAAATTCTGCGGGAAAAAGAATTTTAATCAATAAAAATAGTACTACATACATTAATATCACCATAGGTATTGCAAATAACATCCACCTGAAAAAAGTAATATTTTTATTTAATAATTGCTTTATCAATCCAATACCAATGAGGTTTGGTGGTGTTCCTACTGGTGTCCCAAGACCACCAACTGATGCACCATAGGCAATTATAAGCATTAATCCCGTTGAATATTTTAATTTTTTAGCATCTTTTGAATGTAAATGGGCAATGGTATTAAGAATGCCGATGCCAATGGGATAGAGCATTGCTGTAGTAGCAGTATTACTTACCCACATTGATATGATTACTGCAATGAGTCCGAGTGTAAAAAGAATAAGATTACTGCTCTTACCAATTGCTGATATGGACAAAATATGAAAGGCAAATCTACGGTCAAGTCTGTGCACCATCATTGCCCGGGCAATGATAAAACTACCAATAAACAAAAAGATAATCGGGTCAGCAAATGGTGCAAAGATTTTCTTCATTGTATCAACACCCATAATCACACAGAGCCCTGTGCCCAAAAGTGCGGTTATGGGTATTGGAACCGGTTCAGTAATCCACCAGATTACAACCAGACCAAGTATTGCGGATAAAAGATGGGCGCTCTTTGAAAGTCCGTATATAGGCATCAATAAAAGAATTAAAAAGACTATTGGTCCAATAAAAAATCCCGCAGTCTTTCTTATTCTTTCAAATTTTTCCTCTGCTGGTGAAATCTTCTCTTCTATCTGTTCCAATGTTCAATATTATTAAAACAAGGATAAAAGTCAAGGGGGTTGCGGAAAAGTTAAAAACTAATACCCGCACTGAATATTTCAACAGACCAATTTTTAGGCCAGAACTGGTCCTTAATATAAACAGGCAAAACAAACGAAACAGGACCAAGCACAAATTTTATGCCCGCATCATAAACCTGTTGCCATTTCAGGCTATCCATATCATAATAATAACCATAATCACAAAAAATGCGCAGGAAAAATCCTTCGGGCAATTGTATATTTACACTAAACATACCATTACTCTTTATATGCTTTCCCTGATAACCTGCCATATTTGCATCCTGTTTAATGTGGATATGCTCCTGCGGAGAAGTATAGCCTTTCTGGCTGAACAACAGGTCAGAAACAAAGTTATGTCTCAATGCACCAGAAAAAAATAATTGCTCTTGTTTGGGCGATGAACCCAGAATCTTTCCCGCAAATAATCTAAAATATAAGAATGGCAAAAACAACTGTGAAGTTTTTTCAAATTCCATTGTGAATTTGGCAAAATGCCAATCTTCGTTAAAGTATTTATGTGTGCCACCAGTATAAAATACCATAGCGCAATGACTGTGTCTCCAGACAAACTGATTTTGAAGAAACCAGTATTTAGCAATTGACCAATCAACACTATCCACAGAGACAAAGGACTTCAGGTCATTAAAACTCAAAAATGTTTTTAAGTTTTTTTCTGGTCTTGTAGTAAAAGGCAGACCAAAATCATTTGTAAATCCTATCTGATATCTTATTTCATCATTGCTGTAAGCACCTTTTAAAAATATACGAGAACGATACCCTTTTTTGAATACAATCGGTGTTTGATAACTGAAATTATAATAATGATTTTTGCTTTTTACACCATAGATATAACCAAAAATCCACTGATGCCCACCCTTGATGAAATCTGCATCAATGAACTGGGTTCCGGCAAGATATAAACCAGGTGTAAAACCATCGTCTGGATCATACCACAAATAGGGTAGAAAAAAGACCTGATATGTATCAAACGAAGGCAAATTCAATAGTGGTTTAATAGCAATCTTTTTGGGATAAAAATTATTATGACGGTTCGCTTCAGGTGTGTAATCATAAGGGTCAATAGAAACTTTTTTAATTTTTTTTGCCGAGGGGAAGAATAGTGTATCCAGCGGTTTATCAACCTTTAAAACCTGCCCCCCATTATCAGTTTCAACGAGAATCTCCACCGGCAATAAGAACTCTCCTTTATTTTCAATTATCAAGTAGTTTTTATTGACCTTTTTGATATACCAGTCACAGTATTTTGTAGTATGAAGAAAATCTTCAAAGAATCCTTTCAAATCTTTTCCGCTTATTTCCTCGCACAATTCAATAAAATCCTGGCTCTGGGGATGTTTAAATTTGTAGCGTTCAAAATACTCTTTAAAGATTCTATCAAATGTGCTGACACCTAAATAACCTTCAAGATACCTCAAAAACAGCGCTGGTTTGGAATATACTGCAACCTGATATGCAAGTGGAACATCCACAAATGCACTTGATTTAGTGAGAACCGGCATCTCTAATTGATTTGTTAAGGCAATATAATAGGTTAATCTATTAATATAATTATGCCTCATCTTTGGTAAAAAAGGGGATTTAAAAAATGTATTATCAATGCCATATTTATCTACAAAATACCTTGCTTCGGTATATGAAGTAAATCCTTCATCAAGCCATGGTTCATCCATCTCATTTGAACCGAGAATACCATAAAACCACTGGTGTGCAATTTCATGGATAATGACAAGTTCAAACTGCCGTGTAAAATTATCTTCCATACCGCCAATGATTACCAGATTAGGATATTCCATACCACCACCAAAATAGCCCTGGACAACACTAAGTTTTTTATAAGGATATTTACCGAACCAATTATTATACCTCTGCACCGCATCAACTGCATAATCACCCGCATTCTGCCATTTCTTTCTGTATTTTTTAATGTAGTAAACCTCAATCAATATACTGTCAATTTCTTTTGTCGTAATCTCAAAATCAGGGTCACAGACCCAGGCAAAATCGTGGACATTTTCAGCAATATAGTGCACACTCTTTCTTTTGTTTTCAATTGAATTTGAATCAACCAACATACCTGTCGCCGCAACAATGTATTCTTCAGGCAGTTCTATTGTCACATCAAATTTGCCAAACTCGCCATAGAATTCACCGATTGCATGATAACCCTGCCTGTGCCAGCCCTTTTCATCAAACACACAGGGCTTAGGATACCATTGGACCATTTCATAATGTTCACCCTTATAACCCAGCCGTGAAAAGAGATAAGGAATCTTCAATATTGCCTCAATATTGAGAACTGCAGAATCATTACTTGCCAGTGGTCTTTCAAGTGGAATCGCCATTACTGTTTCATCAATCTGGAACCCGAGAGAATCACCATTGGCATCAGTTATTGAAATGATATCAATCCAGCCCCGTTCTGATGCTTTTGCCCGTAAAAATCTGTAAGAGCCCATTTTCTTTGATTCTCTGGCAAACACTGTATTATTATCCCGGTAGGCATTTGCATACAGATGAAAGTATAGTGTATCCAGGGGTAATGGTGAGCGGTTATAATAGATTAAACTTTCGTTTATTTTCAGCGTATGCTCTTCTATATTTAGATTTGCAGTGATTTTATAATTGACCTGCTGCTGCCAGTTGAACAGACAAAAAAATAGAATAACCATTGCAGTGATTATATATATTTGCAATACAAAATCAAGTAGATTGGGTTTATTCTATAAATTTTTTGATTAGTATGGTCACAGTATCAACATCGCATCGCCATAGGACAAAAATCGGTATTTTTGCTCAATCGCTTCCTTATATGCCCTGAATATCATATCCTTACCGGCAAAGGCGCAGACCAATAACAATGGGGTTGAACAGGGAAGATGAAAATTTGTGACCATTCCATCAAGAACCTGAAATTGAAATCCTGGATAAATAAACAAATCTGCATAACCAGAAAATGCAATGAGCCTGTATTTGTTTTCGGCATTTTTTCGGGCAACAAATTCTAAGGTTCTCGCAACAGAAGTGCCAACGCCAATAATCTTCTTTCCTTTATTTATAATCTCAGCAGACTCCTCAGACACTTCTACATACTCTGGCTCCATATAGTGTTGCTCAATATGCTCGGATTTAATCGGTTTGAATGTTCCTGGACCAATATGGAGTGTAATATAAACAATCATCACCCCCTTTTGTCTGAGATTACTTAAAATCTCTTCAGTAAAATGTAATCCTGCGGTCGGTGCTGCAACTGAACCTGGCTTTTCTGCGTAAATTGTTTGATATTGATTTTCGTCTAGTTTCTCAGGAATTCTTTTTATATATGGTGGCAATGGCATTTTTCCGAGGGCGTCCATCACTTCCTGCACCGGAGCAGAAAACTTCAAAAAAAACCTACCACCTGCCCGCTGGACAACCTCAGCAGAATATTTTTCATCAAGCAAAATTTTAATCTTTTCTCTGACCCTTGCCGAAGGATTAATCAATGCTGTGCATTCATTATTTTGATAAGAAAGAACTAAAATATCTAACTTTGCCCCAGTCTCTTTTTTACCAATGAATCGGGCTTTATAAACCTTTGTGTTATTCAATACGAGCACATCACCCGCAGAAAAGAAATCTACTATCTCATAAAAATAATGGTGCCTGGTCCCCCCTGTGTCTTTATTTAAAACCAGAAGCCTTGCATCTGCCCTGTTGGTCAGTGGATACTGGGCAATCAATGTTTCAGGTAGGTCATAATAAAATTCTTTTAACTTCATACCCATCTATTTTTTTGCCAGAACATAGGCACGCCTTCCTTCTTTGAATAATTTTTGCAATAACCAGCCCAGACCAAGTGTATTCAGGATATAGAATGTATCCAGTTCAAGCCGATGTAAAAAATCAACAAAGAGTCTGTTCAGATGGGAATAGGGAAAAAATCTTTCGGAAAGACTTTCAAATATGCGGCTTAACATAGTGAATGGCTTGACCCAGCCCCTCAGCTCAAATTCAAAACTTCCAGTTTCAAGCACTTTAAAACCTGCCTTTTCTAACATTATCTTCAGTTCTGCTGGTTTATATGCAGTGTGCAGATACTGTTCACCAATAACACCCTTTTTAATACCGAAGCTTCTCAAAACTCCAAGATTTGCCATTGTGGGACGTTTATGCGAATAAGATGGCGTTGTAATCAAAATCATCCCATTTTTTTTCAGTATATCAAAAATACCATTGAGAAATTCATCAACATCTGTTAAATGTTCAATAACCTCTATCGCAATTGCATTATCTATTGAGTTCGGTTTTAAAAATTGTATCTTTTGCAAATCACCCTGAATAAAATTTATATGTGGATAAATTTCTCTTCCCCGTGCAAGGAGCGCATATGCTATATCCACACCAAAAACCTCTCCCTTTCTCCACTCAGCAGAGATTCTACCAATATTACAACCACAGTCCAGCAAATTTCCAGAGGGCAACTCCTTTAATTTTTTTATTACCCACTTTTTTCTGATTATTCCACTCAAACTGGAATAGGTCAAACGGTCTTCTGGATAGCATCTACCTGCAAGTTCATAAAATTCACGGTATGGGTCAGCCATTAGAATTTGATCCTCGTCTGGAATTTTAAATTCTGCACTGGTTTTTCATCAGGCGGCAATTGAATGCGATAGACTAAACTGAAGATAGTATTATCACCAATACCTAATGAGCCATTCAAAGTAACTATTTTCATCAGCCCTGGTGGTTCATTGGCACTGAACAGATAAGGCACATCCTCAACATTATATTTATAATACAACAACTCTCCATCAAGTTCAATACGTCCCTGATTCTTTATCGGTTTACCCAGTAATAGTCCAAAATGTGGCGTATGCAGATTCAATTTTAAGTCTGAGAAAAACTCAGAAAAAATTGTGCTATATTTGTAACCAGCATTGGGCTTAACCTGAGGATTTTCAATAATTTCCAGGTCCATTGAAACGCTGTAATCTGAACGCTCTTCTTTTAATAATAGACCCCATCTTTCATTTTTATAATCAATTCCATAATAATTGTAAAATTTTCTATAACCTGGATTTATGGAAAAATGATACTCATATTGTGTGGTGGGCTCAAGTGCATAACGGCTATCTTTTATTAACCCATCCTGGAAATTTATTTCCAGATGTTTTTCGTCTTTTTCAAACACTGTATTAAACTCTTCTTTGCGATTCAGAAAATTTTCTTCGTCAAAATAAAATAGTTTACCTCTAAAATCAAAATTACCGCGTGAAATCACTGGTTCAAGACTATAGCGCTGGCTCATCACCCTTTGATAATCCTGTAATAGAATTATCTGTTTGATATAATCTCCATTTGGTTTTGGAATATAGGTCCTGGTCACCGGGTCATAAACATAATTACCTGTTCCCTCTGGCACTTTTAGATAAACCTCATCCCTTTTCTGTGAATATCTCTGGGATTGTTCTATTTCACCCTGCAAACCAAAGCCCTGGTAATAAATATTCAGGCGTGCATTACCAAAGATTAATGTTGTATCATAAAAAAAACGATGGCCACCAGAAAACACAAAAGGTCTTGTCATAAAGTCCAGGCGGGTCAAAATTGCCCTGCCATTATTATTCCGCTCATAATTGCCTGATAATCCGATTGCCCTTTCCTGAGTAAAATTGTATATTACACTGTAATCAGTGAAGTGGTTCATCTCCTGGTTGAGATACTGTGAATAAAAAGATAATTTATTCAATGTCTTCTTCAAACCGGTGATAAATCTATCCAGTGTATCAATATTTTCATAGCCAAAATAGAAAAATAAAGGTCTTAAAAATACTGTCCGTCGCTGGTATTTTTGATTCAGCAGACCATACCCTAAATCAATGCTAAAATCTGTAATTGGTGTAATACTCGTTTTAACCTGTGCCAGTTCAGTCATTGTATCTGTAGTATTCCACTCATAATTGTAATTCAGTCCTTCTCTGCCTCGCGGCTGATACAAATCTTTATCATAGTTTATGTATGTTCCATTGAAGGACAATATATTAATTTTCTTATCTATATTCAATTCATAACCCTTTGCCATATTATCACCATCATCTAAAGATGAAAATCTATTTTTATCAACACCCGAACCATATGCCCGCAGGGTCAAACCAAATTTATGGGTCACGCCGATACCATAAAATTGATTATCCTGGGGCAAAGGAATCAATTTTTCCGGGGTATAATTTCCCAAATTAGGACCCTGGTATACAAATCCTTTTATCTGCGGGTCATAGATATAATCTCCGTTATTTTCACCAACATAAAAAAATGTGACAAGGTAATGGCCATTGCCTTCTCCTGCATAGACAAAATGGTTATCTACAAGATTATAGTTTCCATTAGAAGATGTATCAGCATAAATATGTCGGATATTAGAATTATCTCCACTGGTCTTCAAACTCTCTATTTCAGATTGGGTCAAACGAAAACAGAGTGGATTATTTTTATCATCATAAGTGCGATGAAAAATCGTGTTAACTGAAATATCGCCAGTAGTGTATCTGGCATCCGCCTCCTGATAAATATTAAGATAATCTTCTGTTGCTCGCTGATATTCAATAATAATATGAGAATTGCGTGTTATGATATTTTCATTTGTAAAATTGACAATTCCCTGTTCATAATCTAAATTGTAATCTTCGTCAATCTTAAGAATGCGTGAAGGATTCAGAAGGTCTGAAACATAAACCCTTTCTGAACCATATACCACAGGACCATTTATAAAATAAGGACCCTGTTTTCCTTCATCACCATCAAATTCCACGCGCTGATATTTACCACGACTCAAAGCATAAGAAAGGTTGATATTATCCGCCTGATTGCTTAAACCGAGACGCACGCCCTCAATCTCATCAGTGATTTCAAAAGGAAGAACTATATTTAAATCACCGATGCCGCCATAAAAATTTTTGGTCCATAGTTCCAGGCGCATCTTTTCAATGTCTGATATGCGGCGTGTAGGCAATGCTGAACCCTTGTCAGAAAGTGCACCTTTTATCTGAACACCCTCCATTTCTCCGGAGATGTATAATTTTAAACCCTGGTCAAAACCCTGGTCAATATCAAAACTAAAATCTTTAATCCCACTAATCCTTAATTGAGTTCTCTCTACATCAATTCCCTCATCCAAAGAAGGCATAAAAATAGAATCACCAATTTCAGGAAATGTATCAATTTCAACTGGACGGAAATTGTAGTAAACAGAATCAATCTTTAACAAGGTATCTGATTCAGAAATCAGACCTATCATACAGATAAAGAATATCACCATATTGATTGAGTGTAATTAAATAATTTTTATCTAATTTTAAATCGTTGACTGAATACTTTAACTCTATTCTTTTCCATTCTTTGTCCCATCTGTATACAATATTTGACAAAGGGGCAAAAACATATATATCTTCTGCTACTGAAATGCGGTTTATGTTTTCTGGTGTCTTAATTGATTCAATAGTATTGCCATACTCATCAAGTACAAGAATTCCCCTTGAACTCAAGAGATATATCATTCCCTCAAAATAGTCCATATCAAGCACATTTATATTCTTCTTTTTCAACCTTATCTTATTGTCGGTATCAAGAAAAATGACTTCGTTTCTTACTCGGTCAGCAAGCACAACCTCTTCGGTATTAGTTATGATAAATGCGGTGATATTACCACTATAGAGCATCTCATTCACACCAGTTGCATAATGCATTTTAACAAGACCTAAAGGCGTATTCAAATAAAAATAAAATGGTGTTATTTTAAATTGATAAATGCGATTGTTTTCCTGATGGGTGACAGGAAAACTTAAAAAATTACCAGTGCTATCTAATTTGATGACTGATTTTCCATTAAATGGAGCAAGATAAATAGCATCTTCATATATTTGAAAGTTTGTGAAATTACCTAACAGTGCAATAGTTTTGAAGGGTTCAAAAAAACAAATAAATATTAATAAATGCACAATCAAAGCATATATAAAAACCGCCCTTTGTCAATTATGCGATATTACGAGAGCGCTATGAAATTGAATATTGACAAAATCTACTTCCTGGATAAAATTAAGAATATAAAATCGGGGCCGTAGCCCAGTTGGGAGAGCGCTTGACTGGCAGTCAAGAGGCCACGGGTTCGAATCCCGTCGGCTCCATATTTATTAAATTAATAGAAAGGAGAAATAAAATGAAAAGTTTTATGCTTTTTGTCCTTTTAATAGGTTTAATCCTATCTGGCTGTGTTGCATCGCAACCTGTGCAAAAGACCGAACCAGAACCAACACAGGATGCCAAAAATAAGGCACTGGAAGAGTATTCTATTGCTTATGAATATTTAAAACAACAAAAATATGACGAGGCAATTATACATTTTAACGAATCAATAAAATTATGGCCCAAACATTATGCAGCTTATATTGCCCTGGCCCAGATTTATCGCGCCAAGCGCGAAATAACTACTGCTGAATCAATCTACACTTTTGCAAAAAAGATTGATCCAAAGGACACCCGAGCCTATGAAGGACTGGCTGCACTATATACTGACCAGAAAAAATATGGAGAGGCAATAAGTGAATACTTAACTGCCTTGCAATTTGATTCCACATATGTTAATATCCTCAATGGTATTGGTTTCATTTATACAAAGACCAAAGACTATGATAAGGCTTTAGAGTTCTATTCTAAAAGTTTAAAATACGAAGCAGATAATCTTGTTGCAATCAAAGCAATTGCCAATATCTATGTTGAAAAAGGAGAGCCTGATAAAGCCGTGCTCTATCTTGAGACCCTTAAGGCAAAGAAACCTGAGGCAGTAGATGTAAGGGAATTACTTGCAAAGACCTATCTTGATTTGAAATATTATGATAAGGCGATTGCTGAATACACCTTTCTTCTCTCAAAGAAGCCGGATAGCTATTTTTATCATCTCCAGATAGGTTCAATCTATGTAAAACAGAAAAAATATATCAATGCTGAAAAGGAGTACCAGGAAGCAAAAAAACTTGCCCCGGATAATCCATTACCAATTCTCTACATCGCCGACTTACAGGTAAGTAGAGGCAAATTGGGTGAGGCAGAAAATATGGTCAGAGAAGCATTGAAACTTTCATCAGATAATAATTATGCCTATGTATTGCTCGGTGATATTTATGAACGTAGGGGATTCCAGAGAAAAGCAGCATGGGACAAAAAGAAAACAAAATCCAATATTGGTGAGGCAGAAGCAGCAGTCAATCTCTTATCCCAGGCAGAGAATTATTATGCACGGGCTAAGGATGACAGTCAGTTCTCGTCTTATGTTCGAACTGAGATTGAACGTTGTGAAGTCTGGATAAAACAATTAAAAGAAGATATATGGTTTATTAAAGGAGGAAAGAAATAAAATTCTTTCTTTCCATAAATTAAGGTTGAAGGAGGTATTATGCTTACCAAACATTCTAAAGGCATCTCTGGCTTCGGTATAATCTTTTTAATAATTTTGGTTCTGCTTGTAGGTTATGTTGGTTATCAAATTTTCCGTATCCAATTCACATATTCTGCGGCAAAGAACAAGGTTGAAGATGCGGTAAGATTAGGTCCGGTAAGACCCGATGCAGAAATCCTCAATGACCTGTTAAGTGATTTTAAAGAAGTAAAACTTCAACTTGACCCTGCTTATGATACAATATTCATTGACCGCACGATTCCCGACTCTTTTCGTATCTATTGTGCTTACAATGATTCTTCAAAAATCTTTGGATTCTATACCTATTCCCGACACCTTGTAATTGATGTAATAATGCCAATCAGGGCAGGACTATAAAGAAAATATGCTACATTCACCTGTATTACTGCTCAATCAAAATTATGAACCACTCACAGTCTTAAAACTGAAAAGGGCAGTAAACCTTTTGCTATTGGGCAAAGTTGACCTTATTGAGAATGACCGCAGCGGTTATCTCCGCTCAATTAATATTAAAATACCAGTACCATCTGTCCTGCGGTTAAAATATTATGTTCAGATAAAAAGGAAAGAGATTCCCCTTAATAAAAAAAATATCTTGAAAAGGGACAATTACGAATGTCAATACTGCGGGAAAAAAGGTGGTCAGATGACAACTGACCATATCATACCCAAGGCAATGGGTGGTGAAGATTCATGGGAAAATCTTGTTTGCGCCTGTGTTGAGTGTAACAATCGTAAAGGGAATAGAACCCTCCAGGCCGCCAATATGAAATTACACAAAAAGCCGAAAAGACCAAGTTATTTTACCTTTGTCCTGAGAGAAATTGGAACAATGGATGATAAATGGCGGCCATATCTGTTCCAATCCTGACCATCACCATTATCAATATCTTCAGCAGTCTTGATAGTATAGTTCCTGAATTTGAAGGGAATACTTTTTTTTCAAATGATTACCTGCGTGCAGGATACGGTCCTTTTAAAAATTCTGCAGACATTGAGATATTTATCAAAGGTATACTTAATAAATACAATAATGCAGGTTTTCCTTTTTGTAGTATTAAGCCAGAATTTGTAGATATAGATAGTATGACCAGAAAATTGGTTTTACATATCACTGAAGGTGAACGGGTTATAATCAAAGATTATCTATTCAAAACCAATGGTAAAACAGAGTCTGGACCATTAAGAAAGATTGCCCATATTCAGAAAGACCAATATTTTTCTTTGCACAGCATTGAACGGGTAAAAAAAGCACTGTTTAAAACCAGTGTTTTCAACAGTGTTAACGAATATATTTTAAAGAAGGATGAGAATTATTTTTTATTCTTTGAACTTAAGGAAAGACCGTCCGATTATATAGTGGCAGCAGGTTCTTTTGCAGAACTCAGTAATTATTTTACGCTGAATCTTTATTCGCTAAATATCCTGGGCAGTCTGCGACAATTTAAATTTCAGTACGAGTCCAGTATTAGTGGTGAGGAGAATAAAAAATTTTTCCAGCTCAATTTCACCGAACCCATTATTCTCCACCCTGTGTTATTTAATGCTGACCTGTCTATGTGGACATATGATTCAGCAAGACTGGCAAAATTTGATGGCACATTTGTTACTCCATTGAGCGACTATCTCAGTATGCTCGTGTCAAGTGGCATTGAAATGACAAATTATTTGACCGATACCGGGAACTTCAATTATAAACATACCATATTGCGCACAGGCCTGGAATCAGCATATTATGGTAATCGGTTTATAATTAACAACAATGTGACCTTTGATTATCTGTTCCGAAAAGACGAAAGGATGCGGATAAAGTATGATGGCACCCTTGGGTATATGAATTTTATTTTCAAACCACATTTTCATTTAACAATTACGGATAATTTTGAATATTTTGACTATATCCGTCTTGGTGGTGCAAGTAGTTTACGTGGATATATGGAAGATGAATTTTTAGTGAAGATGTCAACCTGGGCAAACATTGAATATAAATTATTACCAATCTATCCACTCTTTGATATTGCCTGGTTCAATGATGATTATACATATTCCTATGGTGCAGGCATTGATGCCAGGACGAGCATTGCCAATGCCTCATTACTCTTTGCCTGGCCCGAGCATGGAAAATGGAATGATGGTAAAGTACACTTATTATTAGAAAAATCACTTTAAGGAGGACATTTTGCTATTAATATTTCTATTGAGCGCAACCCTGAATCTTGAATTGCCATTGAATCAAGCAATTGATTATTTACAGATTCGGGGATTGCTTGATATTAAAACAATTAGACCGCTTGAATATAAGGATATTATTTCAGAAATAGATACACTTTTCTTTTCTGAAGAAAAACTGAATAAGATTGATAAAAAATTCATCTCATTGTTTGGTCCATACCTGCAAAAATCGGGTGATTTTTATACAATATTCGCAATAAGCGGTGAAAATCAAAACTTTAAAGATTTTTATGGAAATTTTGACCTGCAACTGTCCGGTAATATTTCTGAAAATATCTCTTTTGCCCAGGGTATAAGGTTCCATACTGGCTCAGAGATTGATAGCACCGGACCAAAACCATGGAAAGATATTGTGCAGGCATATTTGAACGAAGGATTTATAAAACTCTCAAGTAAAAATGCTACACTGACCATAGGAAGGCGCAATCTTTTTTTAGGATTTGGAGACGAGCATTCCCTGCTCCTCTCGCCAACAAAAGAAGGATATGATGGATTTTTGTTTGTTTATAATGGCAAATACTTTGAATTCAATACTACTTTTTCTGTGCTTGATGTTGAACAATTGCGGTTTATATCAACGCACAGAATCGGACTAAATTTAGAGAAATTTAAATTGGGTTTTTCCGAAGCCATTCTCTGGGCAAATGAACTGGAACCATTATATCTGAATTTCTTTTTACCATACTATCTGAGCCAATGGGGTATTGACCGAAATGATAATATTATGTGGTGCATTGACGGCTCAATACATCTGTTTAATACCTTAATCTCTGGAGAATTTCTTATTGACGATTATCAATTCAGCGAACCACCGCCTGGCTATACAGAATATCCGCACAAACTTGCCTTCCAGTGTGGACTAAAAAAGATACTGTTTGAAAAATTTTATGCTGGATTCAATTATACATTCGTTGATAAATGGGTATACACCCATGATATAAGTGCCAATGTTTATGCAAATAACGGCATACCTTTGGGTTTTCCACTGGGAAATGATGCTGATGCTCTTGATTTCAACCTGAAATATTTGAATAGCACCGGTATCATACCTAACCTTAAACTTAATTATACACGAAAGGGTGAAGGGAGTATTTTTCTGCCTTATGAAATAGAAAGAGGACCGGCATATCCTGAATTTCCTTCAGGAATTGTAGAAAAACAATTTGTTATACTGCCGGGCATTGAACTTTACTTCAACCCAAAGATTTACCTTGGCATTGCGGGAGGTAGAAAATTCTATAAAAACTTTGAGCATAATTCAGGAAATAATAGAGAGGAAATTTTATTTAATGCCCGATTCTGGATTTTGTTTTAATTTGTATGTCTGATAGTATGACCGTCCCAATGCAGGTTATAACTTTTATGCCTGTGATTCCTTGAATATGCTTTCTATTGATGATAAGATTCTGATCAAAGGCTATGGCCAGGGATTAAAACTGCTTGATTTTCCAGAGATTGCAATATACAATTTAGACCCGGGGCTATTGAAAAAATGGGTATAAGCAATGGGTGATATCATTGGTTTAATGGACCATGATAATCTTTATGGTAGGAGTTTTCGCAAAGGTGCAATCACAATCGGCATAGTAATTCATGGTGATTGCCGTTATGCCGGGCATGGACCAGGTGTGAGCACCTTATTGACATCAGCAAAACCATTGATTGAACCGATTATTGACCCGGATGCAAATATTGCAAAAATCTTAAGGATCGGAAGGTTCAGAAAGTAATAATTAAAACCTGCATTTTCCTCTTGACATTTGCTGAAAATTATATATAATTAAAGTTTAGATTA
>JBBINQ010000044.1:0-20907 GCA_037443805.1 Caldifarciminota bacterium
ACCATTGACTTCTTGTAAATTTTTGGTATAATATAATCGGCTCTGTTAGAACCGCTGTATCTATAATAAGATACCCGTACTCCCTCCTACGGGTTAAAAGATATAGCAGGCTTATCTAATAGAGCCACATTATTTGTAAGGGAAGCAATTTGTAATAGGTTAACCATTCTAAAAAATAGAATTAAATCAATGTAGTTGCCCAATTTCCCGAAGGGGCTCTCGTCCCATCGGGACTGAGCATTGGGCTCTTTTTGGTGCTTGATAAAGCAAACAACTACAATTTTAGGGAGGCTAAATTGTTACTAATATCGTATAGTTGACAAACTTTATTTAATAAATATAATAGTATGGTCATTTTCTTATGTTTGATAAAAAATAAAAAAAAGGGGGCCCGTAGCTCAGGTGGTTAGAGCAGCTGACTCATAATCAGCGGGTCGTGGGTTCAAGTCCTACCGGGCCCAAATTAATTAATTTTGTACAAATTTTACCCTATCATATTATGATAATGTCTTGAATTGAGGAAATATTAGACTATGACCTGGCGTGTGCACCCGGCAAATGAAAACCTTACAAAAACTATTGTCAGTTTGATTTTTGTTGCCATCTTTCTTCTGCTCATTGGAATAATTTACGGATTTTTCTGGTCTTTACTCGGTGCAATATTTCTTTTTATCTCTTTATATTCCTACTATTTTCCAACGGTCTATGAAATCACTGATGAAGAAGTAATAATAAAGACCATCTTTACCACGAACAAGAGAAAATTGGCTGAATTTAAAAAAGCCTATTTTGGAAAAAACGGCATCTTGCTGAGTCCATTTAAACACAAAACTTTTTTGAACAACTTTCGCGGCGTTTTTCTACTATTACCTGAAGACCGCGGTAAAATCGTTGATTTTATTAAGAAAAGATACTATCAGGACAATGAATTTAGAATCCCTGAGGGAAAAGATAATGGATGATATTCTAAGTCAGCGATATGCCCAGGAATTCAATATACCATATGAGCTCGCCTGTATTATAAGCCAGAGGTTTCCATCATTTGATGAAGCAAAGAGATTTCTTTATCCAGGTCTTGACCAACTCAATGACCCGCAATACATACCAGATATTGAAATAGCAACAGCAGAAATCATCAAAGGTTTAAAAAATGGTGATGATATTCTGATCTATACCCATGACGACCCTGATGGTTATACATCAGCCATATTATTATACCAGACCCTATTAGATATCCGAAGGAACAATAGACCCCAGGTACTACTCTATCCAATCAATCGGGAAAAGGATGGTTATATATTAAATCCAGAGGTTTTAAAAAAATATAAATCCCTGGGCGTTAAAATCCTGATAACGGTTGATTTTGGAATAAGCAATACAGAAAATTTCAATATTGCGAGGGATATGGGATTAAATTTGATTGTCTGTGACCACCATGAAACAAATTTAAGCGAATTCCCGGTACCTGCTTTAGACCCCAAAAGGCTTGATTCGCGCTATCCATTCAGGGAACTTGCTGGAGTAGGCGTTACCTTGAAATTGAGCCAGTCAATATACAAAATGGCATTAGGAATTGAAAACAAAGATTTCTACAAACTGAAAAAAGAACTCCTTACAATTGCAATGATTGGCACACTTGCAGACCGGGTAACGCCTGTAAATGAAAATCGCGCCCTGTGTTATGCAGGGCTTAAGGAATTCAGCAATATTGACAGACCATGGACAAAATATTTTGTGCGTGAAAATAGTATAAATTTCCCTTATATCTTTAACGAAATAATACCGCTACTCCAATCTGCTGCACTTGAAGACCCTGCACTCGGTCTTGAATTCTTTCTCACTGAATCAGACCGAGAATTTGCCAAAATAATTGAAAGATTAAAAATCATAGAGAATGCAAGAACAATGAATATCAATACCCTTTTTCAAATTGCGCTTGATGCTGCCAAAATCTATCCGGGTGTTGTGATATCAATTATCCCGGCGAATGCAATAGTTTCATCAAAAATTAATAATCTTGGTGCAGTTGCCGCCCAGCTGCGTGACTATTTTCACAGAACTGCGGTTATTATAATGACAAAAGAGGATACCTGCCTGGGTGAACTACGCTCTTACGACATACATCTTTTTGAGTTTTTGAATAAAATAAAAAACCTGTTCCTGGATTTTGGCGGGCACAAAAGGGCTGCTGGTTTTTCAATGAAGATAGAACATCTTGATAAATTTGTAGATTTCGCTGCCAATAATATTCCTGAACCGCGGGCAAAGAACAAGCAGCAAAAAAAACCAGAGGCAACCCTTGATAAGACAAGAATTGGCTTACTTGAACCATTATTGCCATTTGGTGAAGGTAATGCTCCTCCCCTATTGACTGATGGGGTAGATTTATATACAATAGATAACAGAATGAACATTATTGAAATGGGATTATGGCAAACCTAAATTATAATTCAAAAGAGTTGAACTTGAAGATTGTCTATTATGGAACTGGTCTGTGTGGCAAGACCACAAACCTACGTTCCATATTTGCTGCCTTTCCCCCGGAGAGAAAAGGAAAGATGATGAGCCTCGCCACAGAACTTGACCAGACCCTCTTCTTTGACTTTTTACCTGTGGATTTAGGTAGCATTAAAGGATGGAAACTCAGATTCCATCTCTTTACAGTCCCAGGACAAGTATACTATAATGTTTCAAGAAAACTTGTGCTCAGGGGAGTTGATGGTCTGGTCTTTGTCGTGGATTCACAGGAAGAAAGATGCGAAGAAAATGTTGAAAGTTATAATAATCTAAAAGATAATCTGCAGTCCTATGGACTGAGTTTAAAAGACATCCCAATGGTTATCCAGTATAATAAACGGGACCTACCAAATATTTTACCCATCAGCGACCTTCAATTATATGTTAATCGCGAAGGTTATACTTATTTTGAAGCAGTCGCGCTCAGGGGTATCGGCGTGTTTGACACACTCAAATCCATCTGCCACCTGACCATCTTAAAGCAGATGGACAACATCCCTGACATCAGATAACATAAAATTTCCAGACAATCTGACAAAATTATTGACTTTTTATGAATTTTCAGTAAAATATTAAGTATGTTTGACACTATTGAAAAGGCAATTAAGAATATTAAAAAGGGCAAACCAATCATTGTCGTGGATGATGAGAATCGCGAGAATGAAGGAGATTTTATTGCAGCAGCAGAAAGAGTTACACCTAAATTGGTCAATTTTATGGCACAACACGGCCGTGGACTTATCTGTGTTGCCCTTCCTGGACAACGATTGGAGCAATTGGATATCCCAATTATGGTTAATGATAACACTGCCAAATTTCAAACCCCATTTGCGATAAGTGTGGATGTAAAAAAAGGAACGACTACTGGCATATCGGCATTTGACCGTGCCCAGACCATAAAGGCGCTGGTTAACAAAAACACCCGACCCGAAGACCTTGCCCGACCCGGTCATATCTTTCCGCTCAGGGCAATGGATGGCGGTGTTTTAAGAAGGGCGGGCCATACTGAAGCCAGTGTTGACCTGGCGCGGCTTGCAGGTCTATATCCTGGTGGTGTGCTCTGCGAGATAATGGATAGTGATGGAAGAATGGCAAAGCTTCCAAAATTAAAAAAAATTGCACTGAAATTCAACCTTGCCCTGGTCACTATTAAAGACCTGATTGAATACCGACGGCGTAAAGAAAAACTCGTGGAGCGAATCTTGGAGACTAACCTTCCCACAAAATTTGGCAATTTTAAACTTGTTCTTTACGAAGACAAAATCACACATGAACACCATCTTGCACTCGTTATGGGCAATGTTGAAGGAAAAAAGAATGTACTTGTGCGTGTCCATTCTCAATGCTTAACCGGCGATGTATTCCATTCATTGAGATGCGATTGTGGAGACCAGCTTGAAAAGGCAATGGCAATAATTGCCAAAAACCAACTTGGTGTTCTTCTCTATATGCGACAGGAAGGTAGAGGTATCGGCTTAGTCAATAAACTCAGGGCATATAAATTGCAGGATAGTGGATTTGATACTGTTGAGGCGAACCTTAAACTTGGCTTTGCACCTGATTTAAGGGATTATGGGATTGGTGCACAGATACTTGCAGATTTAGGACTTTCTACGGTCAGGCTTCTAACCAACAATCCGAAAAAGATTGTGGGACTTGAAGGATATGGATTAAAGGTTGTGGAACAAATTCCTATCTTCGCACCCAATAAATGGAATATTAAGTATCTTAAAACAAAACGAAAAAAAATGGGACATTTAATACCCGAGTCTATTGTCAAAGACTCTGGTATGTAAAGGAGGCAAGTCTATGAAAGAGATTAAAGGCGCACTCATTGGTAAAGATAAGAAATTTGCCATTGTCGTTTCTCGTTTCAACGAATTTATCTCCCGTAAATTACTTGATGGCGCTATTGATTGTTTGACTAGGCATAGTGTTGACGAGAACGATATAAAAATCTACTGGGTTCCCGGCAGTTTTGAAATACCTGGATTAGTCCGAAGATTAAAGACCGCAAAACTTGATTGTATAATATGTCTTGGTGCAGTAATCAGAGGTGATACCCCCCATTTTGACTATATCGCCAATGAGGTTACAAAAGGCATTGCCCTTTTGAATCTTGAGCCTGGACCACCTGTAGTATATGGAATAATCACCGCGGATACAACAGAACAGGCAATAGAAAGGGCAGGAACCAAAATGGGGAACAAAGGCTGGGATGCAGCAATGACCGGTCTTGAGATGGTTAATCTTTATTCTCAGCTAAAATAATGCTACAATTGTATTATGGCCGGTCTTTATACCATAAGTTAGGAATAAATGAGTAGAAGATTGGCACGGGAACTTGCATTGAAGATATTGTATTGTTATAAGAGCGGCAGAACTGAGATTCCAATGTTACTGAATGAATTCCTTGATAAAAAAAAATACCCTCAATCAGTAAAAAATTTTTCAAGAGAATTGGTTATGCTAACCATTGACAATATGCAAACCATTGATAAAAAGGTGAAAAATGTGCTGGAGAATTGGGAATATGAGCGTATCTCAACCATTGATAAATTAATCTTGAGGCTTGGGGTCTGCGAATTATTATTCTTCAATGAAATTCCTTATGAAGTTACAATTAACGAAGCCATTGAAATGGCAAAAAAATACGGCACTGGAGAATCGCCAAAATTTGTTAATGGCATCCTTGATGCCATAGTAAAACAGAATAAAAAAACAATAACAAAAAAATGAAAGCAGCAATAATCAGTGATATTCATTCAAATTTAGAGGCACTACAGGCAGTAATAAAAGATATCAAAAAGAGGCGGATAAAAAATATCTTTTGCCTGGGTGACCTTGTTGGATATGGAGCAAACCCTAATGAGTGCATAGAATTATGCTTTAAAGAAGCGGACGCAATAATCGCCGGAAATCATGATTGGGCTACCATTGATAAGACCGATGTATCAAATTTCAATAAAATTGCGGCAGCTGCGGTCAAATGGACCAAAGAAAACATCTCACCAGAAAATCTAAAGAGACTTCAGGAGCTACCGCTTACCCAGAAGATTGGTGACCTTTTTTTAGTCCATTCTACACCTGAACATCCTGAGGAATGGCATTATCTATTTAAACTTGAAGAATTCCAGGCGGCATTTGAACATTTTGATGCACAGATCTGCTGTATAGGCCACTCCCATGTTCCTGGTGCTGCATTCCAGGATACCAATGGTTATACTGATTTTGTGCGCGAAAATCCATTTCCAATCATCAAGAAGAGAAAATTTATAATTAATGCAGGAAGCGTAGGACAGCCAAGAGACCTTGACCCAAGGGCAAGTTATGTTATCTATGATGGCAATAAAAATTCAATTGATTTTATTAGAATAGAATATAATATACCACTGGCGAGTCAGAAAATTATTGATGCGGGACTTCCTGAACCATTGGCAGAACGGCTCCTCGTTGGCAAATAGCTCGTTGAAGAATCTAAACCTCCTGCAATATAATTTGTCTAAATTTTTGAATGGGAGATAAAAAATGTTAAGAAAAGGACCGGTTACATTAATGAAGGAAGAACTTCAGAAAAAAGGTTCAGAGATTGAGACATTGAAGGATAATTATTTGCGCGCTCTTGCCGAATGGGATAATTATCGCAAGCGTATGGAAAATGAACTGGCGGAATTTAAAAAATATGCAAAGGCTGATTTTATCTCCAAGATCATTCCGGTACTGGACAATTTTGACCGTGCACTTGCGGGTGCTGAATTGAATCCTGATTTTGAAAGTTTTTACAAAGGTGTGGAAATAATTGAAAGACAGTTAAAGGATGTACTGAAATCAATGGGTTTAATAGAATACTCTGGATTGGGCGAACAGTTTGACCCATTGCTGCACGATGCAATTGGCGTCATTGTAACCAATGACCATCCAGAGAATACTATTATTGAAGAGATTAGCAAAGGTTATAAAATTGGAGACCGGATAATTCAACCAGCCAAGGTTCTGGTCTCCAAACCTGAAGAAAAAGGGGGTCAAGAAAATGGCAAAAATAATCGGGATTGATTTAGGAACAACAAATTCCTGTGTTGCTGTCCTGGAAGGGGGCCAACCGACTGTAATACCCAATCCTGAAGGTGGTAGAACAACCCCTTCTGTGGTTGCATTTACCAAGACTGGAGAAAGGCTCGTTGGGCCGCTTGCAAAGAGACAGGCAATTACGAACCCGGAAAATACAGTATATTCAATAAAACGGTTTATGGGTAGAAGGTACGCTGAGGTTCCTCAGGAAATTGCCCGTGTTCCTTTTAAAGTAGTGGAGCATACAAATGGCGATGCCTGGGTTGAAGTCATGGGTTCTAAATATTCACCTCCTGAGATTTCCGCAATGATTCTTCAATATTTGAAACAGGCAGCAGAATCATATCTTGGTGAAAAAGTCACGAAAGCGGTAATCACTGTTCCTGCATATTTTAATGACTCACAGCGGCAGGCGACAAAAGATGCAGGTAAGATTGCCGGGCTTGAAGTCCTGAGGATTATAAACGAACCCACTGCCTCATCTTTGGCTTATGGTTTGGACAAAAAGAAAAATGAAAAAATTGCAGTGTATGACTTTGGTGGTGGCACATTTGATATATCAATACTTGAAATTGGTGAAGGTGTATTTGAGGTTCGCTCAACAAATGGTGACACCCACCTTGGTGGTGATGACCTTGATGAGCGGATAATGAATTATATTGCAGATGAATTTATGAAAGAGCATGGCATTGATTTAAGAAAGGATATTACTGCACTGCAGCGTTTGAAAGAAGCATCTGAAAAGGCAAAGTGTGAACTCTCTACATTGATGGAAACAACCATCAGCCTTCCATTTATTGCCTCGGACAAAGACCGTACCCCGCTCCATCTGGAAATGAAATTAACCAGGGCAAAATTGGAATCACTCGTAGAAGATTTGCTCCAGAGATCAATACCGCCAATAAAACAGGCACTCCTTGATGCAGGACTGACAACAAACGATATAAACGAGGTTGTGCTCGTGGGTGGACAAACAAGGATGCCCCGTATTCAGCAGATTGTGCGAGACTTTTTTGGAAAAGAACCCCACAAAGGTATAAATCCTGATGAAGTTGTAGCAGTTGGCGCCGCTATCCAGGGTGCAGTGCTCAGCGGTGAGAAAAAAGACATCCTTCTACTTGATGTTACACCTCTCACTCTCGGTATTGAAACCCTGGGACAGGTAATGACTCCGATTATACCACGTAATACAACGATCCCTACGAAAAAATCACAAATCTTTACTACTGCTGAAGATAATCAAACCGCAGTCACTGTCCATGTATTACAGGGTGAAAGGCCTATGGCTTATCAAAACCGAACCTTAGGAAAGTTTGACCTTTATGGTATTCCTCCTGCACCCAGAGGTATTCCACAAATTGAGGTGACTTTTGATATTGATGCAGATGGTATTCTCCATGTTTCTGCAAAAGATTTAGGTACTGGCAAAGAGCAAAAGATAAGGATTACTGCATCCAGTGGTCTTTCCAAAGAAGAGATTGATAAAATGATGAAAGAGGCTGAAGAACATGCGGCTGAAGACCGACGGCAGAAAGAATTGATTGAAGTAAGAAATCGGGCAGATAGCGTAATATACAGCGTAGAAAAGACTCTGAAAGAATATGGTGAAAAAATATCTTTTGAAGAACGAAGTGAAATAGGCAAAAAACTTGAAACATTGAAACAGAAAAAGGATGGAACAGATATAAATGCTATTACCCAGGCAATAGATGACCTGCAACAATCAGTATATAAACTCTCTGAGGCAGTCTATCGTGAAGCAGCAAGCCGCGCCCAGGGTCAGGGTCCAACTACTGAACCTCATCAAGGTCCAAAACCTGAAGATAGCCAGCAGGGTGGTGCAGATTATCGTGTGGTAGACGACGAAGGAAGCAAATAATAAAATTATTGCTTGCGCTAAATGGATTAAATTTATTGTCATTTTCCCGGTGTTGAATCTCTATCCGTAAAAACAATTATGAAAAAAGATTATTACGAAATTCTTGGTGTCTCCAAAAATGCTACTGCTGAGGAAATAAAAAGAGCATATAGAAATCTGGCGAAAAAATGGCACCCTGATATGAATCCAGACAATAAAAAAGAGGCTGAAGAACGATTTAAAGAAATATCTGAAGCCTATGAAGTCCTTATGGACCCGCAGAAGAGACAATTGTATGATAGTTATGGCCATGATGGAGTATCTCAAACCTTCAGGGGTGGTGGATTTACCTGGGATGATTTTACGCACTTTGATGACCTGCAGGATATTCTCGGCAATCTTTTCGGTGGTTCAATATTTGAAGACTTTTTTGGCACCACAAAAACTCGGACCACTCAACCAAAGGGCGGTGATATCCATGTTGTTTTAAAGGTATCTCTTGAAGAAATTGCAAACTCTGCAAAAAAACAGTTCAAGATTAATCGTTATGAATATTGTAGTAACTGTTCAGGAAGGGGTGGCCACGATTTTACAACCTGTTCTCAGTGTAATGGCAAGGGCCAGGTAAGAACCCAGACAAGGAGTTTCTTTGGAACCTTTACCAGTGTTTCAATCTGTCCCAAGTGTCAGGGCAGGGGCGAAATAATAAAGACCCCCTGTGTAAAATGTGGTGGCACAGGCAGAACAAAAATTTCCCGAACCGTGGAGATAAAAATTCCGCGTGGTATCAGCAATGGCCAGTATATTGTTTTGCGAGGTGAGGGCCACTATGGACCAGGTGGCAGGGGCAATATAATTGTTGAATTTGAAGAAAAACCCCATGAATACTTTGAACGCCGTGGCGATGACCTCTTTATCAGAATATTAGCCCCTTATTCTACCCTGATTAATGGCGGCAGTGTGGAAATTCCTGGTTTAAACGGTTCAAGTGAAGTTGTAAAGATACCTAAGGGGTGCAGTGCCCCGGAAATTATCAAAATCAAGGGAAAGGGCATACCCCGCATAAATGGTGGTTATGGTGACCTCTATGTTGAAATTGATTTGAAACCCTTATCAAGTTCTGACCGAAATCTCAGTCGTATAATTGAAGAATTGAAAAAATATGAAGGCGAACCAATGATAAAGAAACGCACAGGCTGATAATAATAAAATGGAAAAAGAACCCCATAATCTTTTTTTCATAAAAAAAGAACAGATTGATAATTCAAAGATTATTCTTACGGGCACGGAATTCCATCACATAAAAAATGTTTTGCGTAAAAAGTCTGGTGAAACCGTATATTTTACTGATGGCAATGGAAACTTATATAAAACAGAAATAGAACAGACCTTAAATAATGCAATGGTTCTTCACTTAATTGAAACAAAAAAAATTGTGCAGGAAAAAACATTTAACCTTGACCTCGGTCTGGTCCTTTTAAAAACAGGCAGAACAGACTTTGTTATAGAAAAAGGAACTGAGTTGGGTATTCGGCGATTTATTTTTTTTATATCAAGATATGGAGTAATAAGAAACTTGAACCAACCACGCATTGAGCATTTTAAAAAGATCGCCTTATCTGCAATGTTGCAATCACAGCAATATTATTTACCAGAAATTGTATTTACCGAGAATATTATTAAGGAATTTACAAATTATGACCTTGTTATTCTGGGCGAAAAAGAAGGCAAGGACAAAATCAGCCTCGGAGTAAAAAATATTCTCTTACTCATTGGTCCGGAAGGGGGCTTTGCGCCTGAAGAAATTGATGATTTTTGCAAAAATAATGTCAAATTTATTTCATTCAGCAAAAACCGCTTACGCAGCGAAACTGCGGCACTTGCCGGGATTGTCACCATCACATCATACTACGACCAGTAAGCAAAAGTTACATATTTAGAGATAATTTTGAAGTTATCAATATAAAGCACAATTTTTTTTATTGACTTTGGTAAAAATTTAAATAAACTTAAGTATGGTTGTTGATTATGGAATCTACCTCTTAATTTCACTGCTGGCGCTCTTTGTTATTTATGGACGCATTGAATGGATAAATCATCAAAAAAATTTAAAATCTATTCCTTTGAGAATTGTCGTAAATGGAACACGGGGCAAGTCCACAGTTACCAGACTGCTCGGTGCTGCACTAAAAGCAGGAGGATACAAGACTTTTGCCAAAACCACTGGAACAAAACCGAGGATGATTATCAACAATCTTATTGAATTACCGGTTATAAGGACTGGAAAACCCAATATCCATGAGCAACTGGCCATCACAAAAAAAGCAGCAAAAGAAAAAGTTAATGCCATAGTCTTTGAAAATATGTCTATCCGACCTGACCTCCAATGGTTTGAGGAGACCAGAATAATGGCACCACATTTTGTAGTAATCACAAATGTGCGTTCTGACCATCTGGAAGTAATGGGACCCACACTCAAGGATATTGCAAGAAATTTCATTAATGCGGTGCCGTCAAATGCCCGCATTTTTACCGCGGAAAAATCTCTTTTTCCAGTATTACAGCAATTTGCTACAGAACGCGGCATTGAAATTTTTTTGAGCAATGATGAGGAAGTGACAGATGAAGAATTAAAAAATTTTCCCTATTTTGAGCATCGCGAAAATGTAGCACTTGTTTTGAGTATATGTAAGTATCTTGGGATTCCGCGAGACAAGGCATTGAATGAAATGTATAAATATATTCCTGATACTGGTGTATTAAGAAAGTATGAATTAAAAATTGAAAACAAAAATATTGTATTATATAATGCCCTGGCAGCAAATGACCCTGATTCCACATATTTTATTTATGAAAGAATAAAAAAACCAGCAGAAAATTTTTATGTTTTAATTAACTGCCGTTCTGACCGCATTGACCGTTCAGTGCAGATGGCTGAACTTATCAGCACAAAGATCAAGGCAGATTATTATTTTATCACTGGTGGTGGAACGAGTATCTTACATCGTATCGCCATCAAAAAAGGTGTGCCTTCAGAAAAGTTAGTCAATCTTGGTAACAAAAGTGTGGAGTATGTATTTAACAGAATCATATCAGTTGTTAAAGACTATGGCGTAATTCTAACAATCGGGAATATCGTTGGCTATGGAGAGAGGCTAATAGAATACTTCAAAGAAAGAGGAACTCAATGACTATAATTCATCAATATCTTTCCACAGGATTATAGGCAAACTATGATTATCATTGCAGTTGGTCTGGGTATGATGTTGAATCTTCTTTTGACTGAGACGATTGGGCTTGCCGCAGGCGGTGTCGTTGTCCCAGGTTATATTGCCCTGAATTTACATAAACCAGATATGTTAATCAGCACAATAATTATCTCCCTTGCTACATATCTTCTTGTGCGCCTTCTTTCCCATTTTATTCTTCTCTATGGTCGCAGACTATTAATTGTTTCCATAATTATTGGATACTTGCTGGGTTATGTAACAAAAGTATATCCTGCAATATCCCTTGGTGCGGTCAATTTTGATATTACTACAGTAGGCTTTGTAGTTCCGGGGCTGCTCGCATACTGGATGGAGCGGCAGGGAATATTAGAAACAATCAGCACTATGCTCATCGCCGCAATCATTGTCAGATTTATTCTCATAATTCTTACCGGAGGTGCCATATTACCATAAAATTGCGCAGCGGCAAAGTTCCTAATTATATCCTTATTACTGTTGCCATTATTTCTATTGTCTTTGGATATGTTGCACTCAATTATAAAATTAAATATTATGCCCCAATGTATAATGAAAAGATTGAAAGCGCCCGTTTAACGAATATGATGTTTGAGATGGTCAAATCGGCAAGGATTCAAAAGAATATCATTATTGACCCGGTGAATGACCCAAATCAAACAGGCTTAATCGGTAATGAGCATTCGCCAATTACGAGTGAACCCGGTGACCTGAATGCCAAACTCACAACAATCAATCCAAATATTTCAGCAGTGGTTGTTGAATTACTGAGAAGATGCAATATAAAAACGGGCGATTTGATTGCAGTTTCATTCAGCGGCTCATTTCCTGCCTTAAATCTTGCAGCCCTTTCAGCAATTCAAACATTGAATTTAAGACCAATTATTATTACCTCTGTAAGTTCATCAATGTGGGGTGCGAATATTCCTGAATTTACTTATCCTGATATGGAAAATTTGTTGTATCAAAATGGTGTTTTAAAATTTCGTTCAATTGCCGCATCCATAGGTGGTATTGATGATGCGGGCAGGGGCATCAGTCCCGAAGGCAGAAACATAATTATGGCTGTGATACACCGAAATAATATCACTGAGATAAAATCCCAGAATCTTGAGGATGCAATTGAAAAAAGGATTGAACTCTATTATACCCAGGCAAAAGATGAAAAAATATCCTGTTTCATCAATGTTGGTGGTGGTGCGGCTGCACTTGCTGGTTTTGATCTACCCACTGGTATTCTTGATGCATCAAAATATTCATTTCATCAGGGTCTGGCAGGTAGATTTCTCAGAAATGGTGTAAAGGTCATCAATCTGAACAATATACTTTATCTTGCACGACGGTATGAATTGCCAGTTGCACCAATACCCATACCAGTTATTGGCGAGGGAAAGTTATATTATGAAAAAAAATATTCTGTCTCACTTGCAATAATTTTTTTGATAATTCTTGGCACAATTATTTTTGTAATATTAAGAATTGATATAGATTATTATCTCAGGAGGCACAAAAATGAATAATGCAATTTTTCTTTTAATTTTTGTGGGGCAATTAGTAAATGTCTCACCGCGATACGAGGCAAAAATAAAGATTCATACTACAAAAGACGAAGCCTATACAGTCTTAGCTAAGAATCAACCTGTTGAGATCAAAGTATCGGGTCCAACCTGGATAAGGGTATATACACGAATCCCCTGGACAGGTGAGAAAAAAGGAACAAAGGTATACAAAATAATCCTTCAGGAAGATGATATAAAAGAAAAATTTATTACCCGTGAAACTGAATATTCATCAGTTGCCCGTCTGGACAAGATAAGATTGAGCAAATGGCGTTCGTTTTATATCAATGTTCCGCAAGGGCTACACACCTACCGCTTTATTTACTGGCGTGCACCTTCAGATACAATCCTTATAAAATTTACCAGTGAATCGCCAGGCAGATGGCAGGATATACCTGCCCTCTCTTATAATAGAACACTTGATCTGATTGAGGATGAGAAGATAACAAATTACTACGAAGCAACCATAGATAAACCTGTTATTATTGAAATAGAGGGACCAAAAAAATTAAAAATCACATCTCGTTTGCATATCCCAGCCAATGCCCAGGCCGACCAACTTTATACGATTACTGTGAAAGAAAAAGGCAAAACATTAAAAACACAGAATTTTCGGGCATATCGTTCAGGAACTGTAGAATACAATAAACAAACAGATTTTATACCATCAAATCCACATACCCTCTATCTCAGTGTTCGTAAAGGTACACACCGATATGAATTCTGGCTAAATAACGGCACAGGTTGCGGATTGAGATTTATGACTGAGATAAAATGATACTTACGTTTTTATTTTTCCTCACTATTGACCATTCAATTAGTGCAAAAATTGATTTTGCCTATGATGACAATATCTTTGAATATTCAAAAAAATACCTAAATGAATTTATGAATAGTATCCACCCCGAACGTTTTCCATTTGAAACCTATGATGATTTTTATACCAACTATGAATTTCAATTACTGCTGCGTAATAAATTCATTGCTCAATATACTACAACCTTCAATCTTATTTTTGATGGCTACAATTACCTGATAAACCAGCAGAAAGATTATTTTTTTATCACTGCTGGAGCAAGACAACCATTTGGCAAATGTGCAACAAGGATTGAATATCTTTATTTGCCCCGCTATTTAATCCGCTATTATCAAAATCCTGATAGTACCCAATATACAGAATGTGAATTTAGCGAAAATCTGTTTTCCATTAAAACAGATTTCAGGCTCAAACAAAAAGGAGAATTACGACTTCTCTTTGGTTACGAAATTGACGATTATATAGAAATTTTCAATGTCTATGATGCAAAGGCATTGCGCTCAGGCTTGCACATAGATTTTGCAATATCAAGAAGTTTTGACACCAAAATAGCCTATGAATTTAAGTCGTCCCGAGCAAAAGGTCCTGTCCCTGATGTTTCTTATAAACAACATCTAATTAATCTGAAAAATTCTATCAATATCGGATTCCCCAGATTGTCTGAACTCACTCTTTCTTATCAGTTTAAATATAGAATTTACACTACTGAAGTATCGCCCATAATTGATTCTCCACACAGTGGCAGGAACGATATCACACAAAGATTCAATGTGAAGTTGGCATTTCCTGTGCTCCCTGCACTCTATGTTAATTGGGAATATATCTATGAACTTCGCCGTTCACATTCTGATGTCTATCCTGAGATTGGAGATTATAAAAATTATAATAAATGGACTTTTAAAGGAGGATTAGAATTTGAATATTAGAATTTTACAAACCATTAGAAACTCTAAATATTTTGTAGTTAGTCAACGACAAACAATGCCGTTAGACGAAACGCATTTCGCAACCGACAGATGTTTAACGATTTACAATAAGCCATTCAGATTTATCCGAGCAATGGCGTGGATTATGTTCATAATTTTTATCACCTGTCATCGTCCGCAGGTTGAAACCCATAATTTTGTTATTGTCAGCGAATGCCCCCTGCCCGGCTATTCCAGGGACATCGCTATCCAGGGCGATTATGCCTATATTGCCAATGACCAGGGTGGTCTGCAGATTGTTGATATTTCAAATCCTGAATCAACTTTTGTTACAGGGCATTATTTTCACCAGACCAATATTCAGGGCGTGGCAGTAAGGGATAGTTTTGCATATCTCGCACTTGCTGCTGGTCCACCAAATAATGGTGGTATGTTGATTGTTAACATAATTGACCCCGAGAGCCCCACTTTTGTTGGACAGGATAACTGGTTTTATGGATACAATGTCTTTGCTCCAGCAAATGATACAAAATATGTATATATTGCTGCAAGATACTGGTTTATTGTTGAAGATGTTTCCTGGCCACAGTACCCGAGCTATGCTCGGAGATTTGCAACCCCGGGCAATGTTCACAACCTTTTTACCATTGATTCTCTGGTCTATCTTGCCTGTGAACAGATGGGGTTGATAATCTACAATCTACATAATCCTGATAGCACGGCAGAGATAAGTGAGACGGATACACCTTCTAATGCTCGTGATCTCTATGTGAAAAATGGCTTTGCATATATTGCTGATGGTTATGACGGTCTGGTTATCATTGATGTAAGAGACCCTCACAACCCAATCTTTATCAATAGTTTTGACACCCCTGGTTATGCACAGGGAATCTTTGTGGATAGCAAACTTGCATACATTGCAGATGGAACCAGTGGTTTAAAAGTAGTTGATATATCAGACCCTGAAAATCCTGTTCTATATGGTGAACTTGAAACACCCTATGCATATAATGTTATGGTAAAAGATGGATTGGTCTATCTTGTTGACAGAGATTGGGGTTTAGTTATAATTAAGGAGGAATCCAGCCAATGATATTATTTTATCTTCTTACAATTATTAACAATAATAGCACAATAAATATTACAGAGAAGACAAGTTCATCCATTAATATGGAAATCTCTTTTGCCAAATCTTCATATGAGCCGATAAATATTGGTTTTATCATCTCTCCTGTTCCTCCTGTTCCTCAATACACACTGCTTAGAGCCGAATCCCTGGCACAAAATAATGGTTCAGGTTTATTTGATCAGTCAGTGGTTATCGGCGCTCCAGTCAAGTTGAGTGGGTATAATTTATTTCCTATAATCGTGAGTCCTTTCTTTAACACCAATGGGAACAGAATCACTATTCAAAATATGGAACTTAAACTTTCTTTTTTAAATTATCCCGAAATTAAACTACCACCCGGTCTTGCACAGGTCTATAAAAATTTAATTCTGAACTATACATACAATCCGGAAAATCCGCATCAGGGTATGCTCATAATCACACCAAACTCTTTTTATAATGCGGTTTTACCCCTTGCTGATTGGAAGGAAAAAAAGGGATGGAAGGTTACGGTAGCAAGACTATCAGAAACCGGCACTTCAGCCTCTGCAATCAAAAATTATATTACAAATGCATACTTTAATTGGGAAACCAGGCCTGAATATGTCATACTCATTGGTGATAAAGATAGTGTGCCCTGTTTCACCATTGCTTCTAATCCTACTGACCATCCATATACTACAATTGAAGGAAATGATTTTCTATCTGACCTGCTCATTGGTAGACTCTCAGTTGCCAATGTTAATGAACTGAATACGGTCATTGCCAAGATTCTCGGATACGAAAAGACACCTTATACTACAGATACCTTATGGTTCAAAAGGGGATTAATGGTCGCAGGGAATTATCCAGACAACCAAATGACAACACCCATTCCAGTAAAACGTTTGCTACGTGAACAATTTTTAAAAAATGGATATTATCAAATTGATACAGTATTTTATCCACCTCTCTCAAGTGGCCAGACGTCAATCACAAATTCAGTAAATCAGGGTGTAACATTTATAAACTACCGTGGTGGTATTGCTTCCTGGTCTGGTTGGGATAGACCAAGTTTCTATAATACAGATGTGATTGGACTCTCTAATGGTTGGAAATTACCGGTGATAACGAGCATTGTCTGTCTCACGGGCAATTTCAATGCTGAGCCCTGCTTTGGCGAAACCTGGATAAGAGCTGGGAATCCAGCAACTCCTAAAGGTGGTATTGCGTTTTTCGGTGCCTCTCCCCCAACCACCCATTCCCGCTGGAACAACTGCCTTGATTATGGTATATACTGGGGATTATTAGAAGATAGTATCTATTATTTGGGTCCAATGACCTACCGTGGCAAAATAGAGGTCTATCTAAATTTTCCTTTAGAGGTCTCTCCTGATTCTGGTAGTGAATTCTATTTTAATGCCTATAACCTTCTCGGCGACCCTTCATTAGAAGTATGGACCGATGTGCCACGCAATTTTATTGTGAATCATAATTCATCAATTGCGGTCGGAACAAATTCATTTTCAGTCCAGGTTTTAAACTCTACATCCCAGCCAGTGCAAAGTGCGCTTGTCAGCTTATACAAAAAGAATGAAGTAAAAGAATTGGCATTTACTGATGCCAGTGGAATGGCATATTTTCAAATTACAACGAGCACTACTGATACGCTCTTTGTTACTGTGACCAAGCATAATTTCAAACCCTATTGTGGATATGCCCTGGTTAGTAATTCTAATGTCTATGTGGGATACTACAGTCACACAATCAGTGACCCCGGAGGCAATAATAACGGAGAGATAAATCCTGGAGAAGCGATTCAACTCAGCATAACATTAAAGAATTTTGGTAATACAACGACTGCTAATAATGTCTCGGCAAAATTATCAAGCGTTGACCCATTGATTATAATTACTGATTCAATAAAAAATTATGGCAATATCGCACCTGGTGCAAGTGCAAATGCGACCCCTTATCAATTCAATGTCTCACAGCAAATCAAAGATAATTATTTAATAAAATTTAATCTTTCAATCACATCCAGCCAGGGAAATTGGAATTCGGTCTTATGGCTCAGTGCAAAAGCGCCAGCATTTGAATATCAAAAAAACCAGATTCTGGATGGTGGTAATGGAGTCCTTGAACCCGGAGAAACTTCAGATATGGTTATATCTATAAAAAACTCTGGAGGACTTGGAGGCACAAACATTCAGGGGGTATTAAGGTCAAAAAATCCTGGAGTTTCTGTGCCGGATTCTATTGGTGTATTCGGCAATATTGGAATTGGTGACTCTGCAACAAATTCGGGTAACCACTTTCAGGTGAGTGCCTCATCCCAGTTAGCACCAGGCCATACTATAAACTTTTCCTGCCTTCTCTCAGGCGATAATAATTTTAAAGACACTGTTGATTTTTCAATTGTTATAGGAGTTGTTTCTACAAATACTCCGACTGGTCCTGATGGTTATGGTTATTATGCGTATGATAACACGGACACAGACTATCCAGAGGCACCCACATATAACTGGGTTGAAATTGACCCGGAACTGGGAGGACAGGGAACCATCATCAATCTTTCAAATGATGAAACAAAAACTATTAACCTGCCATTCATTTTTAAATATTATGGCACAAACTATAATAAGATTTCAATCAGTTCAAATGGTTATATTGCAATGGATTCAACCTGGATAGCAGATATGTATAACTGGCACATTCTTTCTGCTGGTGGTCCACCATTACTAATTGCTCCTTTCTGGGATGATTTAGACCCGATTGCTACTGATTCAAGTGAAAATATCTGTTACTACAATGATGCAGTAAATCATCGTTTCGTAATAGAATGGTCAAGGATTCAACACATCCATAATCCAACTAACCCAACACCTGCAGAATTACAAACATTTGAAATTGTTCTCTATGACCCTAATTATTATCCGACCCAGACCAGCGATGGAGAAATTCTATTCCAGTATAAAAAAATTACCAATGATGATTACTGGCATAATTATGCAACTGTAGGCATTGAAGATTATCACCATAACAATGGTCTGGAATATACTTATGCCAATATGTATCCACCATCTGCTGCACCACTTGCGAATAATAGGGCAATCAAATTTACCACTGACCAACCAGACCCATTTCCGGGAATAAAAGAACATAATAAATTGGAAGTGAGAAGTGAGAAGTTAATAATATATCCAAATCCATTCAAGAATCACCTAACAATCAAATGCGAAATGCGAAATCCGAAATCCGAAATAAATCCCAATTCCCAAATTGTCCCCTCTCCTTTTTCCTCTCCCCATTGGGGAGAGGGTTGGGGTGAGGGGAAATCCCAAATTCCAGGTAGTGTAGCCCCTTATGGCCGTGATTCACGGGGACAAGCCCCTACACTACAAATCTACGATGCGACGGGCAGGTTGGTAAAACAATTTAACCATTTAACCATTCAACCATTTAATCAGGTAATCTGGGATGGCTCTGACGACGCAGGCCGCAAAGTTCCTCCTGGTGTCTATTTTGTAGAATGGAAAATAGAGGATTATCGTGAAATAAAAAAGGCGGTCTTCTTAAAATGATATCATTATGGTTTTTAGTCATCTAAATTTTTGATTGTAGGGACAGGGCAAGTCCCTGTCCGAAAATGCGCTCTCCCTTTCTGCCTGAGCGGACAGGCATCAAGGGAGGAGAAAACAAAGAGAAGATTTGGGAGAAACTAAACTATTATTTACAAAAAGGAGAAGATTATGAGAATAAAATACTTAACCATTGTGTTTGTTCTGGTTAATTTTACATTTGCCTTCCAAAATTTTCATGGGTGCTGTTTGGCACCAGATAATATCACAGGTTGGGTTGTAACCCTTGATTCCATAATTGTATTAAAAACTACAGATGGTGGTGCTCACTGGTTTGAACAGGCAAACCCTGCTGCAGCAAGGAAATTTTTTGATGTAACCTGTAGAAGTAATCTCAAGGTCTGGACCTGTGCTATCCTCGGAGATATTACCCATTCCAGTGATGGCGGTCAGACCTGGGTACATCAGGTTCAGGGATTAGCAAAATACGCTACACGCATTGAGTTCATTGATGATACACTTGGCTGGACAGTGTGTGGAGATGGCGTAGTTGGTAAAACCACAGATGGTGGCACATACTGGGAACAAATCTTTACGCCGTTTGGTCTGCTTGAACTTTATGGTGTCTCTTTTATTGACCACCTTCAAGGATGGGCAGTAGCAGGCTGGCCAGATAGTATTGATATTGGTCAGGGTTGGATTATCCATTCAAGCGATGGCGGATTTGCCTGGGATTCACTGTATCGTAGTAATACTTACGAAGACTTTTTTGATGTTCACTTTTTTAATCAGAATACAGGAATCGTTATTGGTGGCGATGAATCTAACTATGCACCCATAATATGGAAAACGACCAATGGTGGAAATTCCTGGAATCCAATATCAGCTCCAGCAAATACATTTTATCTTCGTGCCCTTGATTTTGTTGATAATCTACATGGCTGGGCAGTTGGCAGATTTGGTTCTATTATAAGAACAACTGATGGCGGCAATACCTGGACATTCCAGAATAATCCTGCTACCACAACATTATTTGATGTAGATTTTTCAGACTCATTACATGGCATCGTATGTGGCTATCATATTATCCTTTATACGACCAATGGTGGAGCAACCTGGCAGATTGGACAGGTTCCGGGCATTGAAGAAAATTCCTCTACTGTTTTGTTAAATAACACTATGTTACAGGTCTATCCGAATCCATTCAAGAATGCTACAAGCATTAAATTCCAAATCCCAAGCACCAAAT
>JBBINQ010000045.1:0-19706 GCA_037443805.1 Caldifarciminota bacterium
AGGAGGATTAATGCCTGAAATTAAGATATTGGAAGAAGTTTGTAAGGGGTGTGGTCTTTGTTGTGATGATATATGTCCGGTGGGCATACTCAGGCTTGCCCCGGACCGAATCAATTCAAGCGGTTATCATCCTGCAGAAGTTACTGATATGGCAAAATGTATCGGCTGTGGATACTGTTATATGTCCTGTCCAGAACCCGCTATTGAGGTGTATAAATAAAAGGAGAATATAATGGCAGAAAAAGAATTGATGTATGGAAACCATGCCCTGGTAGAAGGAGTAATCCATGCGGGTTGCAGGTTCTTTGCCGGCTATCCGATTACACCGCAGAATGAGATTCCTGAATATATGTCCATAAGAATGAACGAGATTGGTGGTGTATTTTTACAGACCGAAAGTGAACTTTCAGCAATAAATATGTTATTTGGTGCTGGTTCTACTGGCGCACGAGCAATGACCTCTTCTTCTTCACCAGGAATAAGTTTGATGCAGGAAGGGCTCTCTTATATTGCGGGTGCAGATGTGCCCGTGCTTGTGGTTAATGTTGTGCGTGGTGGCCCTGGTCTCGGTAATATTGCACCTGCCCAGTCTGATTATTATCAATCAACAAAGAGTGGTGGCCATGGCGATTATCACACGATTGTGCTTGCTCCCAATTGTGCCCAGGAGATGTTTGAATTTCCCAGACTCGCATTTGAACTTGCAGAAAAATACAGAAATCCTGCATTGATACTTGCCGATGGTTTGTTGGGGCAGATGATGGAGCCCGTAGAGATAAAAGGTGAACCTGTTAATCCCAAAAAATTACCTGAGCAGGATTGGTGGCTCACTGGTTGTAAAGGTAGAGAGAGGAGAATTATTCGTTCATACGACCTCAGACCAGGTAAGCTTGAAGAATGGAACTGGCGCAGATGGGAGAAATATCAAAAGATAATAAAGAACGAACAGAGGTTTGAACAGATAAGCTGTGATGATGCAGAAATTATTATTGTTGCCTATGGAACCTCAGCAAGGGTTTCAGAAGCAGGTTTAAGACTGGCACGGGAAAAGGGTATAAAGGTCGGGTTATTAAGACCCATTACACTCTGGCCATTTCCTGCTGATATAATTGCAGAACTCTCCAGAAAGATAGAGAATTTTCTTGTTGTAGAAATGAGTCTGGGCCAGATGATTGATGATGTGAAACTTACGATTGAAGGTCGGGCAAAGGTTCATTTTATTGGCCATCCTGGTGGTGGACTTCCCAATCCCCAGGAGGTATTTAATAAAATTCTTGAAATAAGGGGTAAGAAATGAAGATGATTTTTGGTAGACCATTGGGCTTGACCGAAATTAAACAACGATATTGTCCAGGTTGTGGACATGGCATTGTTCATCGCATTATTGGAGAACTACTCGTAGAGATGAATATACGGGAAAAGGCGATCGGTATTGCGCCTGTAGGCTGTTCAGTCTTTGCTGATGAATATTTTAACTGTGATATGATTCAAGTTCCGCATGGTAGGGCGCCAGCAGTTGCCACCGGTATAAAAAGGGTAAGACCTGAATGTTTTGTATTTGCCTATCAGGGTGATGGTGACCTTGCTGCCATTGGAACTGCGGAGACGGTTCATTCAGCTGCCAGGAATGAAAATATTACGATTATTTTTATCAACAATGCAATCTATGGAATGACCGGCGGTCAACTTGCACCAACCACCTTACCGGGAATGAGGTCAACGACCTCAGTCAAGGGCCGTGATGTTGTGAAACAGGGTTATCCTATTAAAGTGTGTGAATTGCTAAATGCACTTGATGGTCCGTATTATCTTGAACGGGTTGCAGTTGATACACCAAAGAATATTATCAAAACAAAAAAGGCAATAAAAACAGCATTCCAATATCAACTTGATAATAAAGGTTTTTCGCTTATTGAGGTTTTATCTATGTGTCCGACTGGCTGGGGTGTAACTCCGGTTCAGGCAAAGAAATGGATTGCCGAAGTAATGGCAAAATATTACCCTATTGGTGAATTCCGTAATCGAGCAAAGGAGACAAAATGACAAAAGAGATTATTATTGCTGGTTTTGGTGGTCAGGGTGTGGTTTCTTCGGGTATTATCCTTGCCTATGCTGGATTATTGGAAAACTTAAATGTCACTTTTTTCCCTTCCTATGGTGCGGAAATGCGTGGTGGAACAGCGAATTGCTCAGTAGTAATATCGGACCAAAAGATTGCTTCGCCCGTGGTGACAAATCCAGATGTCGTAATTATAATGAATGAGCCATCATTACTAAAATTTGAACCGCTGGTAAAGGCAAATGGACAATTATTCTTCAACAAGACTCTGATTAAATCACGGCCGAAAAGAAATGATATTGAAATAATACCGATTGAGGCAAATAAGATTGCTGAAGAACTTGGACAGGGTAGGATTGCAAATATGGTGATGCTCGGTGCCCTAATTAAGAAAATAGGAATAATCAATATGGAAGCAATGAAAAAGGCACAGCGTAAAAGGTTCTCCAAGGCAAGTGAATCACAACTTGCTCTGAATGATAGCGCACTGGATCGCGGATACGAATTATTATAATAAATTTAATTACCTGATTATTGGTTAAATAAGTTGTATTACTGAGTATATAGAGTTGTTTTTTTAATCAAAGTTTATGTTTGACAATATCCTTCCATTAGTAAAGAGACCGATTCGTTATACTGGAGGTGAACTCAATACCACAATAAAAAATAATCCTCGCATCTCAGTAGGAATTGTTTTTCCAGAAATTTATGAAATCGGTATGTCCAATCTCGGAATAAAGATAATCTACCATATATTCAACCAGCAGCCCGAAATTCAGTGCGAAAGAATCTTTGCTCCCTGGCCAGATTTTTCTGATTATCTAAAACAGTATAATATTCATTTATACAGTCTTGAAACCAAAAAACCAATAAGAGAATTTGACCTGCTCGGTTTTTCACTACAGAGTGAATTGAACTATACGAATATTCTATATATTCTGGAGCTGGCAGGTATCCCATATAAAAGTATGGAACGAAGCAACAAAGACCCGATACTGATTGCCGGTGGACCCTGCACATTAAATCCTGCTCCTTTGAGCCCGGTCTTTGATGCCTTTGTCATTGGTGATGGTGAGGAAGTTACGAGTGAGATAAGCCAAATTCTTATAAATGTCCCCCGTGAAAAAAAATTGGAACGAATTGAAGCACTGGCAAAATTAGAGGGCGTGTGGGTACCACAGATTCATAAAACACAAAAGATTATAAAAAAAAGGGTATTGAACAATCTTAGTGATGATACTATTCCTGCACCGGCAATTCTTCCGATATGTGATATCACCCATGACCGATTGGCAATTGAAATAATGAGGGGCTGTACTTATGGCTGTCGCTTCTGTCAGGCAGGATATGTAAATCGTCCGATGAGAATAAGGTCTGAGCCGAGTATCATTAAGGCAGTAGAAAAAGGCATCAGGGAAACAGGCTGGGAAGAGGTTTCACTCTTGTCGTTTTCTGTGCTTGATTATCCTGGTCTTGCAAATCTTATAAGAAAGTTAAATGAACTATTGAAAAAAAAGAATATTAGTATATCATTACCTGCAATGCGCGGAGAATTATTTACAGAAGACCTGGCATCCTTACTAAAAGAGATTAAAAAGACTGGTATCACTTTTGCCCCTGAGGCGGGTTCAGCAAGATTGAGACAACGTATAAATAAAACATTTTCTGAGCAGAACCTTGTAAATTCCATAAAGATTGCTTATGAGCAGGGTTGGCGTCAGGTAAAATTATATTTTATGATTGGCTTACCTTTTGAACAGGAAGAGGATGTGCTGGAGATAAAAAGATTGGTCAATGAAATTTTAAAATTGTATCCAAAAGGTAGAATAAAAGTGGCAGTCTCTCCCTTCATTCCCAAGCCCCACACCCCATTTGAATCATTTCGCTTTCATTCAATTGATGAATTAAATGCTAAGATTGAGATTTTAAGAAAAATAAAAAAGAATAGATTAGAACTGGACTACCAATCACCAGAAGTGTCATTTATTGAAGCCTTTCTTTCGCGCGGGGATGAGAAAATTTTTCCAGTGATTGAAGAAGTTTACAAAAGTGGTGGTAAATTTGAAGAGTGGCGTGAATTTTTTGATTTTCAGAGATGGAAAAAGGCATTTGCAAAAACCGGAGTTGTTCCTGAAGACTACTTAAATCGTCAGGATACTCAGCCCTGGGATTTTATTGATATTGGTGTAAAAAAAGAATTTTTAAAGGCAGAGTATGAACGCGCAGAAAAAGGATTGGAAACACCAAACTGTTATTATGATGATTGCTCCCAATGTGGTGCATGTGATGGCAATATGTTAAAATTCCAGAAGCCTGAAGAAAAATATTTAAGTTATGGAAGGTATCCAAGAAAGGCTCCTCAGTCATTTATGTATCGTGTTAAATATTCAATTGGCGAAGATTTTCGTTATGCCTCTCATCTGGATATCACCCGAACCATTTATCGTGCACTCAGACGTACTGATTTACCACTACTATTTAGTTCAGGATTCTCACCCATTCCCCGTGTCTCTTTTGGTCCACCAAAGAGTGTGGGACAGGTCTCCAAATCAGATTATTTTGATTTTTGTCTGGACAGTGAATATTTTGGTAATATTTCCCGTGAATTGAATACCCGTTTTCCGCCGGGGGTTCGCATTCTTGATGTGCGTCTTATTTCCGGCAATACACCATCTCTATCAAATTCAATAAACTTAATCTATTACGAAGTTAATATACCAGAAAATGAATTGCGTAAGCCAATAGATATTTTCAATGCTCAATCTATCTGTATAACCTCTAAGTCAAAAGTAAAAAATCTTTCGGAAACAATAGAGTCTATCTCTTACAAAGACAACATTTTAAACTGTGGTTTGTATTATGGTGAAAAATATGCAAATATTTATGAACTCTGTTCTTATCTGACAGAGATACCTTTAGAAGAGGCAAAAAAATTTAAAGTTACCAGAACCTTGATGTTCATTAAACAGGGTGGTTTATTATACTCACCTATGGAGGTGAAATGATAAGGAAGGATATATTTGTAAGTGTTGCTACTACTGAGACCAGGATTGCACTGTTAGAGAACGATGTGCTCATAGAATTTCATGTAGACCGGCCTGACCAGATTAGCCTTGTTGGCAATATATATAAATCATTGGTTTTAAATCTAATGTCTGGTTTAAAAGCAGCATTTGTTGATATTGGACTTGAGAAGAATGGTTTTTTACCGCTTGATGAAATTCCTTTTAAAGAATTTTCTGAAATGTTTGAAAATGAGGATATTGAAATAGATGAAGAGTTTAAAACTGAAGGTATTAAATTGAAAGAAAATCAAGAAATTATTGTTCAGGTCACAAAAGATTCATATGGGGTAAAGGGACCGCGTGTGACATCTTATATTTCAATACCTGGAAGATATGTTGTATTATTATTAAATGCAAAAAATGTGGGAGTTTCAAGGAAGATACATCAGCGTAATGAAAGAGAACGGCTTGCAAAAATAGGTAAAGAGATAAAACCACAAGGTATGGGATTGATCATCCGCACGGCAGCAGCAACTGCCCGACCCGAAGAGATACAGCAAGAGGTTAATTATTTACGGTCAACCTGGGAGCGAAGCTTGAAACTTGCAAATGAACCTGCACCGCGTTTGATTTATGCTGAACCCAGCACCCTCATCAAAATTGTGCGCGACCTATTTAATCAGGAAGTGCGTAATCTCTATGTAGATAATGAGATAAAATACCGCGAGATCATTCAATATCTTAGCCATGTTTCACCCCGCATGCGTTCGCGCGTTAAATTATACAAAGACCCCGAACCCATATTTTTTAAATATGGTATTGAAGAGCAATTAAAGACTATATTTGAAAGAAAGATCTGGTTACCAAGCGGCGGTTATATTGTGCTTGACCAGACCGAAGCATTTCTTGCTATTGATGTCAACACTGGAAAATCGTCTCGGGAAAAACAGGCAGAAAAACTCGCCCTTTCTACAAATCTTGAGGCGGTAAAAGAGATTGCACGCCAGCTCCGTTTGCGCGATATTGGTGGCCTTGTGGTCGTGGACCTGATTGACCTTGAAAAAAAAGAGAATCTGGACAGAATTGTTCGTGAGTTTAAATCCCTTATTCGTAATGATCGTGCCCGCTATCGGATAGGTGAAATCAGTGAATTTGGATTATTCCAGTTCACTCGCGAGCGCTCACGCACGAGCCTTACCTATTCATTGAGCGAAGTATGCCCGGTCTGTAAAGGAAGGGGTAGAATAATTTCAAAGATGAGCGTGATCTCGGATATTGAAAGATGGTTCTTTAATAATGCCCGCTCCATAAAAAACAAAATAGTAGAATTACAGGTATCGCCGCGCATTGCTGATTTTTTGACCACACGGGGTTCTGATATTCTGGCAAAATTTTCGCGTGATTGTAACCTCATTCTGAAAATAAAAGCAGATTTTACAATGGCAGAAGATGATTTTAAGGTCTCTGTAATATGAAGAAAATATTTTTTGAAAAAAAGATTGATGACAGAATCTGGGATGAAATTAAAGAAATGGCAAGGTTGTGTCGCGGTGATATTATTAAAATGACCACGATTGCCGGCTCAGGACATCCTGGTGGTTCAATGTCTTCCATTGATATTTATCTTACTCTTTTATACTTTGCCAATATTACACCTGATAATTACGATGCACCTGAACGCGACAGAATCATTGTCAGCCATGGTCATACTTCACCGGGTCTATACTCAGCGCTTGCAAGATTTGGATTTATTAATCGTAATGAACTACTAACTGGTTTTCGTAGAATCTATAGTCCTTTTGAGGGGCATATTGAGCGACACATTCCAGGGGTAGAATGGAGTTCAGGAAATCTTGGGCAGGGACTATCAGCAGGCTGTGGTTTTGCCTTGGCAGCAAAATTAAAGAATCTTAATTATCATACATTTATAGTGATGAGCGATGCAGAACAGGCAAAAGGACAGGTTGCAGAGGCACGTAGATTTGCGAAAAAATTTAATTTAAACGACCTCACTGTGCTTATAGATTATAATCACTTTCAGATTTCAGGCAGGGTTGAGGATGTTATGCCGGTAAATATAAAGGCAAACTATCTGGCAGATGGTTGGAAAGTGCTGGAAATATCCGGACATAATCATAAAGAAATTTACACAGCATTAAGAGAGGCACTGGCAGATAGTGAAAATCCTTATGCCATTATTTGTGAAACTACCATTGGTAAAGGCGTATCATTTATGGAGAATAATCCAAAATATCATGGGCAGACATTGAACCGGGAAGAATGTTCCCGGGCGCTTAAGGAATTAAACATAGAAGATGATTTAGCCACATTACTTGAGCATAATGATAAAGGAGCAAAAATTTACAAAAGAAAGGATATAGTTCCGCCGGTCATAAATACAGGCAAACCAAAAGTCTATCAAGAATTGACCGACCCCCGAAATGTGTTTGGTGATGTGCTTGAAGAGATTGGCAGATTGAATCCTGCCAATACTATTGCCGTATTTGATTGCGACCTTACTGATTCAGTAAAGACCAATAAATTTGCCAGAGTTTTACCGCATAATTTCTTTGAAGCAGGGGTGAGCGAACATACTACTGCCACAATTGCCGGTGCACTTTCAATAAATAGTATAATCAGTATCTGGGCAGATTTTGGCGTATTTGCGATTGATGAGGTGTATAACCAGTTGCGACTGAATGATATAAATAATACACATTTGAAAATATTTGCTACACACCTTGGCTACAATGTTGGACCAGATGGTAAAACCCATCATTGTATTGATTATCTTGGACTTTTAAAAAACCTTTTTGGATTTAAGGTGGTTATCCCGGCTGATCCAAATCAAACTGACCATGTTGTGCGCTATGTGATAAATCAGCCCGGGAATTGGGTTATCGGAGTGGGACGAACAAAATTTCCAATAATAAAAAAAATTAATGGTGAAATTTATTTTGCAGAAGATTATAAATTTGAATATGGCCAGGCTGATTTGCTTAGAGATGGTGATGCCTGTGCAATTTTTGCTATGGGTTTTATGGTTCACAAGGCAATTGAGGCATACAATATACTGGAAAAACAGGGTATAAAAATTAAAGTGTACAACCTGGCAACACCATTTGCCATTGATACAAATTTAATAAAAGAAGCGGCAGAGACCGGACTTATTATTACCTACGAAGACCATATTGTTCATAGTGGTATTGGTAGTATTATTGCCCAAATCATTGCTGAACAAAATATCAAAACAAAATTCGTCAAAATTGGTATAGACCAGTATGGTGGTTCAGATGAACCAGAGCCATTATATCGTAAATATTCTCTAAATACCGAGGTGGTTGTTGCGCGCCTTCTTTCTCATTTGAGACATCGTTGATCTATCCTGTCACTTTTTTGTAAAAGATTTAATTCCATATCCCTTATATCAATTTACCACTTGCATTTTTGGTTTAAATTATGTATAATTCATTACATGAAAAAAATTCCTAATTTTTTAAAAAAATATTTTTGGGAGATAAAATTTCAAGATTTAGATATTCATAAATCTCGCATTTATATTCTCAGACGGATTTTAGAATATGGTGACGAAAAAGCTGTAGCCTGGTTATGGCGTAATTTTAAAAAATCAGAGATAAAAAATGTTCTGATTAATTACCGCGGTTTTTCGCAAAAGAGTGCTAATTACTGGGCTATTGTATTGAATTTACCAAAGAAGAAGATTCGATGTTTGAACAAACACTCACCAAAAGAACAAAAGAGAACCTGGCCATATTAGGTGGTTCAAAAATTTTAGAAGATGCTTACTTGGCTGGCGGCACGGCCGTTGCCCTGCAATTGGGTCACCGTATTTCCATAGACCTGGATTTTTTTACAGTTAAAGATTTTGTTCCCAAAATATTCTCGGCAAAGTTATCAAAATTAGGGGTATTTAATGAGGAACAAGCAAATATAAGTATAAAAATTTAGCTTCTAATTTGATCCATATTCAAAAAAGCTTAGTTTTTTTTAATGATGCAGAATTTGACAAAATGCCTCAAATGATAAAATCAGTGAATTGGGAGGATGTGAAAAAATATTTTGAAAGAGAAGTGAAGAAATTGGCGATCAAATAATTTCATCAGACTAACCTCTTTTAATTCGCTTTGGTTATAAAGAGATAGTCCTATTCAAAAAATTTATCCCGATTATCAACAATTTTTTTGGGTGTAAAGATGGACTGGCTGAGATTCTGCAGTCTGATCTGCCTTCGGTATTGTAAATAATTAACCAGGGTGGAATCAAAAGGAAGCATACTCTTTTTATCACAGCGGATTATATAGCCTGCCCATTCTGTAAGGAGCGGTTTTGATATCTGTCCCTGTTCCAGCCCGGCAAGGACGCCTGCAAATTCCATCCCATATTTTGTTTCAATGTCCGCAAGCGAAAGATTAATAATACCACTCTGAAGATACAATAATGTATCTTTTACTACAATCTGCTCAAGTGTAGTTCCTGACTGAAGCTGGTTAGATATATCATTGAGATATTCACCAAGCAGGATTTTTAATTTTTCTCTTTCAAACCTTGCCCGAATAATATTTTTATCATTATCATTATCTAAACTTAAAACTTTCCCGGGAATGATTGAATCAAGGGTAAATAGATAATAGCCTCCAAAACTGCTGAAAGGACCGATGATTTCCTTGGGTTTTATTCCCTTTTTTAAAACTTTAGCCAGTTCTTCTAAATTGCGCACAGGAAAATTTAATTTTTCTGGATTTAATGGGTGTGTTGAATGGACTGTCAGATTAAAATCTTTTGCCGCATCTTCAAAACCCATTTCCTTTGCTGAGACCTTAAATGATTCTATGCGATCATTCAATTCTCCCAGAGTGGTTGAAGAGACATTGATGTTAACCTTTACTAAATAGATATGACCTTTTTGCACACGCTTTATTATCTCAAAACCACGGGAGAACAGGATTATATTTGAGACTGCTCCATCTTTTAATTTTTTATAAACTTCAGCCTCATACTGCATCAATTCGCTTTCATCTTTAAATTTTTTTTCAATCAATGTGTCGTCTGAGACCTCCCGCGCTACGGTTAAGAAATCCTCACCTTCTTTAATTCGCAATAAAAAATCCTCAAGCCTTTCTCTTGCTTCTGTAGTATCATCACGGGAAGGAATTCTTTCAAAAAATACATATTTCAAAACCTTGGATTCAGGATAAGTAAAGTCCTTTTTATGTGCGGTATAGTAGTTTTTCAAATCTTCATCATTGATAATTATTTTACTCCTGATGCGAAAAAGGGGTAAACTCAAAAAAGAAAAATCATAGATACTTAGTTGCTTTGCCATCATTATACTATCCTCAAAAGGGGATGCCCAAGCCATAGTGAATATCAGGGAACGTAGTTTTTCCTTTGGCAATTCTTTACGCAGATTGAACTCATATTCTAAAAGCCATTGCCTGCTCTGGGGTGCCTTTAATAGGTCAAGGTATTTGTTGTAGTCAAAATTACCTGCACTATCCTTCATATATTCAGATTCATAGATTGGTCTGGGTGGATTGTTTTTGATAATTGCCCAGATTTCTTCATCCACTGCCCTGATATTCTCCTTTTTAATCAAATTATTCCACATAACTTCATCTATCATTAAACTCCAGATTTCATCGTGCGATATACCCCGATTCTCCTTTTCTTTATTCTGCACAAAGCGGACATAATCAGTATAAGAAACAGGGATACCATCAACCTCAACAATATTAACCTCTTTGTGTCCACTTATACCCGTAATATCAAGTCCCCATTGAAAGAATATTAATAAGACGAATGAAGCAACCACAATAAATAATATAATCCGCGTATTGCGGCGAAAATTTTGCATCATAAATGCCTCCATATCATATTTTTATTCTAATCAAAAATTCAACAAAGTCAAGGGAACGAACTAAAAAAATGCTCAGATGTATTGACATTCTTGTTTTCTTTATTATAATTTTTTGTTAGGAGGAGCTATGATTTTTTTGAGTCTTCTATTTGGTTCAATTATATGGCAGGAAGAGTTTATTAATAATACTCTTTTTGTCCATCAGTTCAATGAATATACCGTTAATATCCAATTGCATAATGGCTGCCTTTATCTAAAAGGTAATCCGGAAGCTGAAGGATTTTCCTGTGCCTGGTTCTATCTTGATAGAGATATGCAATTTACAGAAGAAGACATATTGGAAATTTATATCAGAGTCATTGGGGTGAATACCAGGTTAAAATATTTTTATAAAAAGAAAAACTCATCAGTATACTGGGGAAAAGAAATAATCGTCCAACCACATCCGGATTGGCAAAAAATTAAACTTCCATTAAACGAGGCAGAACCATTCTACAGTAGCAATTTTCCATTTGCACTCACGCCGGGCAAAACTCCTGCATTATATTTTTTTATTGATAATTTTGCCTCAGGAAATTATGAAACCGAGATTGACTATATATCTATAATCAAATCTGATACACCCGGGGAGGAACAATGAATCGCATCATCATTACTGCTCTGTTTCTTTTGTTATTCCTTTATGCAGATGCACCCTGGAGTTCCAATGTTCTTGTGAGCACAGATGTTCCGTGGGACACACTTAATCAGGGTGAATCATGTTTTGATATATGGGGTGATTCAATATTTTCAATCTGTAATACAGCAGAAAGAGGGAGTGTTCCAATCGCACCTTATGCATATTCATTCAATGCCGGGCAGAATTTTATCCAGATTCCATTTACTGACAACACAACTGGTATTATCTGGCATACTGATCCGGTTATTGGTGTTGATGATTCTGGTTATGTCCATATGATAATACAATACTCCACCACCTACATCAGGCACTATCTATCCAAAGATGGTGGGCTAACCTGGGTTGATACTACAAGAGTTACACCATCAAGTGGGGTTGATAAACCGTGGATGGTGGTTAATAGAAATGAAGTTTATATTGTATGGCAACAAGTTTCGGGTACCACAGGTATATGGTTTGCACGGTCAACTAATTACGGAGCTACATTTTCCACATCACGAATCTGGACGAGAACAGGCATTGCGGCACTATGTATGGATGAGAATGAAAATTTACATCTTGCCCTGGTGACAAGTTGGCCCAATGGGAATGTATACTATAGAAAATCAACAAATTATGGTCAAACTTGGTCAACTGAAGTCTATTTGTCTGATTCTTATTATGAGACTGGCTATGGCGACCGTGCACCAATAAATTCAATTACCGCAAAAGGGAATATTGTTTTTGTAACCTGGGTAGATAGCAGGAATGGCAACTGGGATATAATGGGTGTGCGTTCAACAGATGGTGGAGCATCGTGGAGCTCAAGATTTATTATTAACGACATAACTACTGGAGGACAGTGCAAAGGTTATGCGCATTTTGACAGATATGGTGGCCTGCATGTCTTTTATTATCATACACTTGATTGGCCCACGAGTGTAAACAGTTATTTTTCAGTGCGACATAGATATTCATCCAATGGCGGTGAGACATTTCTCCCAAGCATTAGAATTTCTGATACAGAAGCACGGAGTCATGTTGATTTTATTGGTGAATACCACATTCTGCGGAGTGACAGCCTCTATATTTATGCCATCTGGTCTGACGGAAGGAATACCCATGATAATGACCTTTATTTTAGTAAGGCATTGCTTCAGGATTTTCAGGGTCTCAGAGAACAATATCCAGTTAAAACAGTTTCTAAAGATATTGGTATTCCGACAATCTGGTATGGTAATCAATCGCTAAAATTAGCATTTGAACAATTACCGCTCGCAGTGACATTATATAACATTTATGGAAGAACTGTGAAAGATTTCTATATTGATGCCTCTTCAAATACGGTGTTGTGCCCAATTGATGCTTTGCCTCAGGGAGTATATCTATTAGAAATAAAAATGAAGGATAAATCTATCGTCAAAAAAATAATACGGATAAGATAAATATATAATCAAAAAACTCTTGATTTTTTTTTAAATTTTTATATAATAACATTCTATGCATATTTCAATTGCGGCAGAAGAACTCTTTAAAATTGGTTCTTTACCGGTCACAAATTCTCTTCTCGTCACCTATATTACAATTTTGTTGTTTATAATAGTAGTGGCTTTGATCCGTGCAAAGAAGAATATTATTCCCGTAGGTTTGCAGAATGTTGTAGAATACATAATGGAATATTTTTATAACCTCATCTGTGAGGTCTTTGGCAGTGAAGAAAAAGGTAGAAAATTCTTTCCTTTAATTATGACGATATTCTTATTTGTATTGATAATTAACTGGTTTGGTTTGTTGCCTGGCGTGGGTTCTATTGGTTTTTATCGGAAGGCAGAGCATAATGTAGAAGTCGTTGAAGAACAGGCGGCGAAAGAAGTAAAAGAAGAACATAGTGAAACTGAAATTGAACATAGCGAGCAAGAAAAAGGGCATAGTATGGTCTTTGTCCCTCTGTTTCGTGGTGCCTCAGCAGATTTAAACACCACATTAGCCCTGGCATTGATTTCCGTGATCTTTACACAGATTTACAGCATTCAGATTCTGGGGTTTAAGGGATTCTTAAAACGGTTCATTAAACTGAAAAATCCGATAATGTTCTTTGTCGGGATACTGGAGTTGATTGCTGAAATCGCCAAGATAATTTCATTTAGTTTCCGTCTTTTTGGCAATATCTTTGCCGGTGAGGTATTATTAACCGTGATGCTCTTTTTATTACCATTTGTTGTTCCTTTACCATTCCTTGCCCTTGAAATATTTGTTGGCGTGGTTCAAGCGATAATATTTTCTTTTCTCACCCTATTTTTCATCAAGATTGCAACGAGTGAGGAGGAACATTGATAAAACAGATTTCGTTAATACGAAATCCAATAAATTTTAGGCATTTAACCTGCATTATTCATACTCAATGTCATTGCGAGCCCTTGCCGAAGGCAAGGGCGTGGCAATCCCTGATATATTCAATAACAGATGAGATTGCTTCGGCAACTGCGTTGCCTCGCAATGACGAGGAAAAAAACAGAGTGTCAAAAATTTTTCTTGCTGAAAAGTGCCGTGGAACCGCTCTGGGACTGCACCGGAACAAATTTAGCCAAAAATAGTATGAATAATCCGGGTTAGGTGTTTTGGAAATTTAGGCATTTTTAAAAAAGGAGGTATAATAATGGATCCAGCAACATTTAAAACGATTGCAGTCGCACTGGCAATTGGTTTTGGAGCAATTGGTCCCGGGCTGGGCATTGGATTTATCGGTGCCAAGGCGACCGAAGCAGTGGGACGGAATCCAGAAGCAATGGGGAAAATACAGACCATATTTATTCTGGCATTGGCATTCTGCGAGGCAATTGCAATCTATGCCCTCGTGGTTGCCTTAATCATTAAATTCTTATAATTATGGATGCCCTTGGTAAACTTGGAATAAATCCCCTCCTGCTCATTGCCCAGATTGTTAATTTTTTGATTCTTTTATGGCTGTTAAATCGTTTTCTCTACAAACCAATCCTGAAACTCTTCAAAGACCGTTCCAGCAAGATAGAGGATGGTATAAAGACTGCTGAAAATTTAAAAAAACAGGCAGCTGAAGCAGAGGAGAGGCATAAGCAGTATCTTGATGAAGCGAGAAAAGAGGCGCACAGAATAATTGAGCAGGCAACAAAATTAGGGGACGAGGAGAAGAAGAAAATAATTGAGATGGCAAATGAAGAGGCAAGAAAGATTGTGGATAAAACAATGCAGGAGATTAATGCGGAAAAACAGAATATAATGTCGGAAATAAAGAAAGAAGTGGGCGAAATGGTTGTTGCACTCAGTTCTTCAATGATAAAAAAGAAACTGGACGAGACATCACAGCGTGCACTGATTGAAGAGGCAATAAAAGAAGTGGAGAAAGAACTTGAGAAAACGACCACCAGTAAATAATCAACCACAAAAGAGAACGGTTCACGAACAAAAAGAGTTAAGCGGACAGGATATGGAACTAAATAATATTCTTACTGAATTAGAACTTGTTAATTCTTCATTTCGTTCATCATTAAAACTCCGCGGTTATCTCGAAAATCCCCGTATCTCATTTACTGAGAAAAAGAAGACCCTGCAAGAATTATTCAAAGATTACATAAGTCCCAGGGCTTACGATTTTGTATTTCTTTTATTACGAACCAATGCCTTATCAAGTCTCAGTGATATTTTAAGAAATTATCAATTGACCAGGGTTGATACCGGGATTCTTGAGATTGAAGTTAAGACTTCAGTTCCACTGACCAATGAAGAAAAAGAATTGTTAATTAAGACCTTTAGCAGAAAATTGAAGAAACCTGTGCATATCAAAAATATAATTGACCCGGAAATAATTGGAGGAATGGTGATAAAAACTGGTGATTTGATGATTGATGCAAGCCTTCGGGCAAAGATTCAGGGATTATTAAAAAAATTGAAACAAGGATGATGATTATATGAGTAAGGATATAAAAGAAAAACTATTAAATGAATTGAAAAAAGATTTGCTTGAGTTTGAAAAGAAGGTGCAGGTAGAAAGGGTGGGAACAGTCGCTGAGATCGGTGATGGCGTTGCCCATATCTATGGACTACAGGATTGTTTTGCTTCTGAAATGCTTGAGTTTTCAGATGGTGTTTATGGTGTTGCCTTAAATCTACTTGAGGACCGCATCGGTGCAATTGTGCTTGGTGATTATGAAAAGATTAAAGAAGGGGATATTGTTAAGGGAACCGGCAGGATACTTGAGGTAGGAGTCGGTGAAAATCTGTTGGGCAGGGTTGTAAACCCACTCTGTGAACCACTTGATGGCAAAGGCACAATTAAACCTGCTACCTATTATCCAGTAGAAAAGATTGCGCCCAGGGTGATTTTGCGCGAACCTGTTGTGAAACCTCTACAGACCGGTATTAAGGCAATAGATAGCATGATTCCTATTGGCAGGGGACAGCGTGAATTGATCATTGGTGACCGTCAGACCGGTAAGACCGCAATTGCCATTGATACGATAATTAATCAAAAATATGAAGATGTCTATTGCATCTATGTCTCCATTGGACAGAAAGAATCAAAACTGGCAAGGATAGTTGCAGAATTAGAAAATTATGGTGCAATGGACTACACAATTGTCGTTGCTGCCTGTTCTTCTGACCCGGCATCATTGTGGTATATTGCACCCTATGCTGGATGTGCAATGGGTGAATATTTTATGGATAAAGGCAAGGATGCCCTTTTAATCTATGATGACCTTTCTAAACATGCCTGGGCATACCGTCAGATTTCTCTATTATTGCGCAGACCGCCAGGTAGAGAAGCATATCCTGGGGATATCTTTTATCTACATTCAAGGCTCCTGGAAAGAGCAGCAAAGTTGAATAAAGAACATGGCGGAGGTTCTTTGACTGCACTACCAATAATTGAAACCCAGGCAGGAGATATTACTTCATATATTCCGACCAATGTTATTTCAATTACTGATGGTCAGATCTATCTTGAACCCGAACTGTTTTATCAGGGTATAAGACCAGCCATCAATGTGGGATTATCTGTATCAAGGGTCGGTTCAAGTGCGCAGATAAAGGCGATGAAAAAAGTGGCGGGAAAATTAAGACTTGACCTTGCTCAGTATCGTGAAATGGCAGCATTTGCAGAATTTGCCAGTGACCTGGATGAGGCAACGAGGAAACAGTTGACCCGGGGCAAGGTGATGACCGAAATTTTGAAACAGGGACAGTATGTGCCGATGCCTGTGGAAAAACAGGTAATGATTATCTATGCTGGAACATCGGGCATGCTGGATGATATTCCTGTTGATAAAGTAAAAAAGTTTGAAGAAGAGTTTTTGAGATTTATGGATACGACCCATCCTGATATCGGTAAAAAGATAAAAGAATCAAAGGAACTTGATGAAGAGACTGAAAAGAAACTTACTCAAGCAATCACAGAGTTCAAAGGGATATTTTCTAAATGAAGATTTGGTGCTTGGTTCTTGGGATTTGGGATTTAAATTGTTATGGCATCAGTTCGTGATATAAAAAGGCACATAAAATCAGTAAGCAATATTAAAAAAATCACCAGAACTATGCAGATGGTTGCTGGTGCCAAGATGCAGAAGACCCTTTCTGCGCTTCTTGCCTCAAGACCATATGCCCAGCTCGCCTGGAACCTCTTATTAAATCTTGCACCAAAGGCAGAAAGAGAACTACATCCTTTGCTTCAGGTAAGACCAATCAAAAATAGTTTAATTTTGATTATTACCTCGGACCGCGGGTTATGTGGAGCCTATAATATGAATTTGATTGGTGAGGCACTGAAAAACATTTTAGATAAAGACCATTTTTATATTCTGCCAGTGGGTAAAAAAGGCAGGGATTTTTTTAGCCGGCGTGGTTATAAATTGATTGCTGAATTTACTGGTTTGCCTGCGCCAGTTCCATTTATTAATGTGATACCGATTGCCAGAATTATCATTGATGAATTTATTAACGGCAGTGTGGATGAAGTAAAATTAGTGTATAGCGATTATATATCAAATGTGACCCAAAGGCCCACCATAGTAAGATTGTTACCTTTTCAACAGGAGAATCCTGAGGAGCCTTTTCTTGCGCAATTTGTTTATGAGCCATCACCAGCAGATGTTATTGCTACATTGCTTGTTAGAATTATTGAATATAAAATCTATGCAGCAATCCTTGAATCGCAATCATCAGAATTTGCGGCAAGGATGATGTCAATGAAGAATGCCACAGATAATGCCGAAAATTTGATTCAGAATTTGACCCTTTCTTATAACAAGGCAAGACAGGAAGGGATTACTAAAGAATTAACCGAACTTTCCACAACCAAGGCAGTGATAGAACAGCTTGGTTCTTAAAATAGTAGGAGGTAAGAGACTATGAACGAAGGAAGAGTTTTGCAGGTAATGGGACCTGTGGTAGATGTGGAATTCAATGAAAAGTTGCCCGAAATATACGGAGCACTTGAGATTCAATTAAAAAATGAAAAGTTAGTCCTTGAGGTTCAGCAACATCTCGGTTACAATGTGGTGCGCACAATCGCAATGGGACCAACTGAAAATATTGCCCGGGGAATGAAATGTATTGATTTAGGTAGACCCATTACTGTGCCAGTGGGTCCAGAAACACTGGGCAGGCTCTTCAATATCCTTGGCGAACCGATTGATGAAAAAGGACCGGTCAATGGAAAATTACGCCGTCCAGTCCATTCTAAACCCCCTGCTTTTAAAGAACAATCAACACAGGTTGAGATTCTTGAGACCGGCATAAAAGTAATTGACCTTATTGCACCGATTATGAAGGGTGGAAAAGTGGGATTATTTGGTGGTGCTGGTGTGGGTAAGACCGTGGTCGTGATGGAATTGATCAGAAACATTGCGATTGAACATGGTGGTGTATCAGTATTTGCCGGTATTGGTGAAAGGACACGTGAAGGGAATGAACTTTACATTGAAATGAACCGCTCTGGTGTTATCAATAAAACCGTGCTTGTCTTTGGGCAGATGAATGAGCCACCAGGAGTGCGGGCAAGGATTGGTCTGACTGCTTTATCAATGGCAGAATATTTTCGCGATGAAGAACATAAAGATGTATTATTATTTATTGATAATATTTATCGTTTTACAATGGCAGGTTCTGAAGTATCTGCACTATTGGGCAGGATTCCTTCAGCAGTCGGTTATCAGCCAACACTTGCTACAGAGATGGGTGAACTTCAGGAGAGGATTACTTCAACAAAATATGGTTCAATCACCTCGGTCCAGGCAGTATATGTGCCAGCAGATGATCTGACTGACCCTGCACCAGCAACGACATTTGGCCATCTGGATTCAACGATTGTATTATCAAGGCCGATTGCTGAATTGGGAATCTATCCTGCGGTTGACCCACTGGATTCCACCTCCACTATTCTTGACCCGAGATTCGTTGGTGAAGAGCATTACAATGTAGCACGGGGTGTGCAAAGGGTCTTGCAGAGATATAAAGATTTACAGGATGTCATTGCAATTTTGGGTTTTGAAGAACTTTCTGAAGAGGACAAATTAACTGTAACCAGGGCGCGGAAGATACAAAAGTTTTTATCTCAACCATTCTTTGTTGCTGAAACATTTACTGGCAGGCCTGGCAAGTATGTTCCTTTAAAAGAGACCATAAAGGCATTCAAGGCGATCCTTGAAGGTGCCTGCGATGATGTTGCAGAGCAGAGTCTCTATATGTGCGGTGATTTGAGTGATTTGAAGTGAAGTTTCGTCTGGATATTGTAACTCCTGAGCGTCTTGTCTATTCTCAGGATGTTGATATTTTAACTGTTCCTACGGTGCAGGGTGAGATAAGTATTCTCGCAAAGCATGTGCCGCTCGTTTCAATCATCAGCCCGGGTGAGATAAAAATAAAAAGGGACAATGAAATAGAGTATATGGCGATAAGCGGTGGTTTTGTTCAGGTCATACCCAATAAAGTAATCATCCTTGCTGATACTGCAGAGCGGGCAGAAGAGATTGATATAGCAAGGGCTGAGCAGGCAAGGTTGAGGGCACAGAAGTTAATGGAGGAGAAGCGCGGGGATAAGCTCTCCCATGCTGAGGCAATGGCAGCATTCCAGCG
>JBBINQ010000046.1:0-19325 GCA_037443805.1 Caldifarciminota bacterium
TTCTTTAGATATTCCTTTAGCATCTACCCCGTAGTCAAACTATTTGCATATCCTGCGAGGTCACAGATGAGCATCAGATAACGATAAAACTCAAGAATGTCTTTTGATTTGAATACAAATTTTCTTGCGGAAACCCTTTTTAACCCGGGCAGACTCTTTATTGCATCACCCATTAATGAATTTATCATTTCTACTTCCGCATTTATTGGATATCTGAACCTGAACGGTCTTAATTTGTTTATCTTTTTTATTGCACGGCCTGCCTTTAATTCTATCTCTTTTTGCACATCAAACGGATGCCTGCACTTTGCGCAGAATCTTGAAATGCTGTATTTTGTAATAACTGTCTCTACCTGTGGACCAAAATACTTTTTTATTTCCAGGGCGAGTTTGTCATCACCTGTAACAAGACCCACTGGAACACCATAATGGCCTGCTATGGCTCCGTTTATTTCTGATTCACCTACATATTCACCATTTATTTTAATATTATAAATCAAACTGGAAGAATAAGAATGGTCCATCATTCCTGCAGTTGTTCCCACCATTGCGTGATAGCCGATAAAAAATACTATATCAAATTTCTTGTCTAATCCCTCCATCATATAGTAATTTCTCTGGGTACCTTTAATCAAATCTATTCCTGATTCAAGTTCATCAATCAAAAGATTCTCTCCTGACGCATGGGAATCACAGATGAGAATTTCACCTATATTAAGACCACTATTCTTAATGCCACATATCGCAGAATTCACCTCCTGTGTAGCAAGTTTTCTAACTCTCAATAAATCAGGTGAATCCTTTTTCATCTCCCGCCAGGAGCTGACCCCACTGATACCTTCAAGGTCAAATGAAATAAAAACATTGATTTTATTTTTCATAGTGTATTATAGTCTTATAAATGAATATGTCAACCCTGAGAATGATACTTTGGATTTAAAATTTTTTATCTATTTATCTGAATTGGTCCAAGGTCAGTGATATTTTTTATGAATTTATTTACGACTTCCTGAAACCTTGCACCCTCGCCAGCAGAAATCCATTCAAGTTGCAGGCGCCTCTCATCAATACCCAATTCTTTCAACATCAATTTTAATGCTATATACCTTCTCAATGCCTTATAATTCCCTGAAATATAGTGGCAATCACCTGGATGGCAACCCGTAAGTAATACTCCGTCAACACCCTTTTTAAAAGCATTGAGAATGAACTCTGGTTCAATCCTTCCTGAACACATTGTTCTTATTATTCTAAAATGAGGATTTATCTGTAGACGCGAAACACCGGCAAGGTCTGCTCCTGCATAAGAGCACCAATTACAGCAAAAAACAATTATTTTTGGTTTGAAATCAGACATATTTACCCACCGTAGAAATAATTTCTAAATCCGAAGCACGAAATCCGAAATAAATTCCAATAAGCCAAATACAAAATCCAGAATGCCAGTATAGTTTGTAAAATTTGTATTTGGAATTTGAATATTGTTTAGAATTTAGGATTTGGGATTTAGAATTTATTATCATAATGCCTCTACCATTTCCATAATCTGCTGTTTTGTAAAGCCATATTGGTTCATCGCACCTGAAGGACAACCTGCTGCACAGGTCCCACATCCCTTACACAATGCCTCATTAACCCGTGATATTTTCTTTCCATTTTTTGTAGACATTTCTATTGCCTCATATGGGCAGAGTGCACTGCACATACCACAGCCTGCACACAGTTCTTCATTAACATATGAGACTGTGGCTTCAGCATAGTATTTTTTGTTTGCGAGCACTGTCGTAGCCCGCGCTGCTGCTGCCTCTGCCTGGGTAATTGCTTCGTCCAGCAATTTTGGGCTGTGCGCCATGCCACAAACAAATATACCTTCAGTAGCAAAATCTACTGGTCTAAGTTTTACATGTGCCTCAAGGAAGAAATTATCACTGTTTAAAGGAACTTTGAGCATCTTTGCCAGTTCTGCATTGGTTCCATTCGGCTCAATACCACTGGAAAGAACCAGAAGGTCCGGACTGATTTCAATATCCTCCTTTATTACTGGTTCAAATACACGCACGGCAATTTTACCATCATCTGTTTGCACAACCGGTTTGTGGTTGTCATCGTATCTGATAAATAATACCCCCAATTCCCGTGCCTTGCGATAAAGGTCTTCCTTAAATCCATAGGTGCGCATATCTTTATAAATAATAAATACATTAGCAGCCGGGTTTATCTTTAATATTTTAAGTGCATTTTTTACTGCTACAGAACAACAGATACGACTGCAGTATTTGTGTTTTTCATCTCGTGAACCTACACATTGTATCATCACAATAGTTGGATGGTCAAATGGTTGGGTAGTTGAATGGTTAAAAAATCTTTGTTCTAATTCCCTTTGGGTAATTACCCGTTTATCCTCGGCATAGAGATATTCAGTGGGTTTATATTCCCTGGCACCCGTGGCAACGATCACCACACCGTGTCTGATTTTTATCTGTTCTCCTCCTTCCTGTTTCTTATTTCTTTGCTTTATAATAGTTTCATAATTGCCAATAAACCCTGAAATAGATTTAATCTCTGCATCTGTGAATACCCTGACCAATTTATGATTTTTTACACGCTCAATAGTTCTTTTCAAAAAATACTGGACATCACGACCTTCAATTGTTTCATATATATGCTTCAGATTACCACCAAGCTCTGGTTCTTTTTCTATAAGAAAAACTTCAAAACCCTGGTCAGCAAGGGATAGGGCTGAACACATTCCAGCAATGCCACCACCAATGATGAGTGCTTTTTGAATAACATCTATTTCCACCCTTTTCAAAGGTATTAACAATCCTGCTTTTTTAACCGCCATTTTTAATAGATCTTTTGCCTTTTCGGTCGCACTCTCTGGTTCACCCATATGAATCCAGGAACACTGGTCACGAATATTTGCCATTTCAAAAAGATATGGATTCAGACCCGCATCTTTGATTGTCTCTCTGAAGAGCGGCTCATGAGTCCTTGGTGTACAGGAAGCAACAACGACCCTGTTTAATTTATGTTCTTTAATCTTTTCAATCATTCGTTGCTGGGTATCCTGTGAACAGGTATAAAGGTTATTTTCGGCATAGACAACACCTGGCAGGCTTTTTGCATATTCAACAACATCCGGGACATTCACATAGCCACCGATATTTATACCACAATGGCAGACAAAGACACCGATGCGCGGTAGCTCACCAACAATCTTCCTTTCTGCTGGATACTCTTTTGTTTTCACTAAACTATTTCTTGATTCAGATAACAAAATCATTGCCTTATTTGCTGCTGCTGATGCCTGGGTTACTGTCTCAGGTATATCTTTAGGTCCAGCAAACGAACCACAAACATAAATTCCATCATTTAATGTCTCCACTGGTAAAAATTCACTCGTGCTACAAAAATTATAATGGTTTAATTTAACCCTGAGTTTGTGCGCAATTTCAATATGAGATGGCATAGATATAAAACCCACTGAAAGGACTACAAGGTCAAAGATTTCTTCCTTAATATCACCTTCTTCACTCTCGTAATGCACAAGCAAATTCTTATCAGGAAGTTCTTCAACTTGAGAAACACCAGCACGAATAAATCTCACCCCATATTCGTCCTTTGCTCGGTTATAATAATCTTCAAACCCTTTACCAAATGTTCTCATATCCATAAAAAATATTGTAGACTCAAGTTCTCCTGCTGAATGTTCCCGGGCAATGATTGCCTCTTTTATCGCATAAGTGCAACAGACCGATGAACAATAATCATTTCCTTGCTGTGGATCCCTGGAACCCACGCACTGAATAAATGCGATCTTTTTAGGCACCTTTCCATCGTATGGTCTGAACAGATGGCCATAAAAAGGTCCAGACGCAGAGAGTATCCTTTCAAATTCTAATCCAGTTACAACATTCTTATATTTTCCATAACCAAATTTTGTATACTTCCTTGGATCCAATGTTATTGTGCCTGAGGAAAGAATTATTGCTCCTACATTCAAAACAATTTTTTCTTCAGCATCAGTATACTTGATTGCTTGTGCCAGACATACCTTTTCACACACTCCACAACCAAGGCAATTTTCTTTATCAATTATGTATTTTGTGGGAACTGCCTGAGGATAACTGATATAGACTGCGTTCCTTCTATTCAATCCCTGATTAAAATTGTCCAGAATTTGCACAGGGCAATGTTTACGACACTCACCGCAGCCTGTGCACTTATTCAAATCAACATACCTCGGTCTTTTGACCAGTATTACCTGATAATTACCTGGCCTTCCCTGGAGTCCGATTACCTTTGTATTTGTGATGATCTCAATATTACTGTGGCGCGCACACTCAACAAGCTTTGGTGCCATAATGCACATTGAGCAGTCGTTCGTCGGAAATGTTTTATCAAGCATCGCCATTATACCACCTATGGAACTTGATGAATCTGCTAAATATACTTTAAAACCTGAAGAGGCAAGATCCAGCGATGCCTGGATACCTCCAATACCACCACCTAAGACAAGAACAGCACCAACCTTATTTTGTAAGGGCAAATTCTGGGTATCCACCTTTAATCCCCTGTAAAGTAATAATTCCTTTATCCTGTAATAAACATAACATATTAAATATCTGTTCAACCGGAAATGCTAATTCATCCGCCAATTCCTTTACTGAAAGTGCTCTCTGTTTTAGTGAAAGTTTGATACAAGCCTGGATATATTCTTCATAAAGTGTTTTATTGCGCAATTTCTGAAAGGATTCTTTCGGTATCTTTTCTCCATATACATTACCTTTTTCAGTTATCTCCCATTCAACAGCAGTAAGGTGACGAAAAATTTCACCACTTACTACATCTTTGACCGCATAAAGGGCATTAATAATCTTCTCGTTGATTTCCAGCGGTCCCATCAATTTTACCTTTTCGGTAAATTCAGAGACAATCTGTGCATAACGCATTCCTTCTGCAGCTGAAACCCAATTGAGATACAATCTCTCTGATGCCACAGGCGTATAACTTAAGAGTTCCTGTGTGGCAATGATTCTCTTCTCTGCATTATAGTTTCCATTGATATAGTGGCAATCACCAAAATGGCAGCCCAGCACCATCACACCATCAATGCCTTTTAAAAATGCATTAATAATAAAATTCGGATCTACCCTGCCCGAACACATAACCCTTATCACCCTGATATTGGGTGGATACTGGATCCTTGATACACCAGCAAGGTCTGCCCCGGCATATGAACACCAGTTGCATAAAAAACCAAGAATGCGCGGTTGAAAATCAGACATACCTATGCACCATTGTAACAAATTCTAAATTCCAAGTACGAAATCCGAAATAAATTCCAATTAGCCAAATACAAAATCCAGAATGCCAGTATAGTTTGTAAAATTTGTATTTGGAATTTGAATATTGTTTAGAATTTAGGATTTGGGATTTAGAATTTATTATCATAATGCTTCCACCATTGCCATTATCTGTTCATTGGTAAAGTGTCTCATTGTTATTGCCTGTTGAGGACAGGATGAAGCACAGCTACCACATCCTTTACAATTCGCCAAAATGACTTCAGAACGTAACCCTTTTTCTATCTTATGAAGACGGTGTGCCTGATATGGGCAGAGTTTCTCGCAAATACCACATCCAATGCATTTTGTTTCATCTATTTCAGCAGTTATAGATAGAATTTCAATTGATTTTTGGCTAAGAATAATACCTGCCCTGCTCGCTGAAGCATTCGCCTGGGCAATAGATTCAGAAATGTTTTTCGGTGCATGTGCCAAGCCACAGATAAATATTCCGTCTGTAGCAAAATCAACTGGTCTCAGTTTCATATGCGCTTCCAGAAAAAATCCATCTCCATTGAGCGGCACTTTAAGTAATTGCGCAATAGCCTGATTATTTGTATCCGGCACAATGCCTGCACTGAGCACGACAAGGTCTGCTTCCATATCAATCTCTTCATTAAGAAGCAATTCTTTGAATTTGAGCATTAGTTTGTTATCAGAAAGGGTTATCTCTGGTTTTGTCTCCTCAGTATAACGGATAAATACAACTCCCAATTCCCTCGCCCGTGTATACCATACTTCATTCAATCCATATGTTCTAATATCACGGTATAATATTATGATCTCTGCTTCAGGATTTATCTCTTTTATGAGCACAGCATTTTTTATTGCCTGCTGGCAGCAGATACGGCTACAATAATTATGATTTGAATCACGCGAACCCACACATTGTATCATCACGATAGTTGAATGGTTAAGTGATTGAGTTGTTAAATCGTCAAAAAGTTTTTGTTCCAATTCCTGCTGGGTAATTACCCTCGGGTCTTTGCCATAAAGATACTCAACAGGTTGATATTCACGAGCACCAGTAGCCAGAATGATTACCCCATGTTCAAATTCCTTTTCACTGTCCCGGGTCTTTATTCGGGTCTTAAAATTCCCCACATAACCACCCACTTCTTTGACTTCGCTTTCCTTAAAGACCTGAATCAAATTATGATGTTCAACAGTTGCAATCAATTGTTTTAAATATTCCTGAGCATCCAGATTATCAATGGTATGTTTTATATAAATTGCATTACCACCAAGATACGGTTCTTTTTCAATTAAATAAACTTCAAAACCTTGATTTGCAATATTCAATGCTGCATTCATTCCACTAATTCCGCCACCAATGACCAATGCCTTTGGTATTACCGGCACAGTAATGTCAGCCAGGGATGAAAGATACCTGGCACGAGCACAAGCCATCCGCACAATATCCTTTGCTTTTGCTGTAGCCGCTTCTGGTTCGTTATGGTGGACCCAGGAACACTGGTCGCGAATATTAGCAAATTCTAATAGATACTTGTTCAAACCTGCGTCCCGTATAGTTTCCTGGAACAATGGCTCATGGGTTCTTGGTGTGCAGGCAGCAATCACCACACGATTTAATGCCATGCGTTTAATTATCTCTTTGATATGCTGCTGTGTATCATCAGAGCACGAATACATATTATCTTCACAATAAACTACATTTGCTAATGTCTTCCCATATTCTACTACTTCCTTTACATCCACGGTCTGTGCAATATTCAAACCACAGTGGCATACAAAAACGCCAATACGGGGGCCTTGTCCCGAAACATCAATCTCTTCAGGATAAGAAATTTCTGTGGTAAGGCTATTCCTTTCTTCCCTTAGCAATTCAGCAACCTTTGATGCTGCAGCACTCGCTTCAACTACTGTCTCTGGTATATCTTTTGGTGCTGAAGCCGTCCCACACATAAAGATTCCCTGCCTTGTCGTTGCTACGGGCAGGAATTTTTCTGTTTTTATAAAATGCCACTTGTCTGTTTCTATACTACAGATAGATGCAAGTTTCTCAATATCTTTATTCGGTGCTAATCCAACTGATAACACGAGCATTTCAAAATCCGATTTTCTCAAGATGCCGCGTTCATCCTCATATTGCACCCGCAAATTCTTATTTTCAGGAATCTCAGTAACATTACCGATGCGACCACGAATGAATTTGATGCCATATTCATCACGGGCACGCTCAAAATACCTTTCAAATCCCTTGCCATAAGTTCTCATATCAAGATAGAAAATAGAACATTCAATCTCAGGATAATGTTCTTTTATCAAAATAGCCTCTTTTGTTGCGTAAGCGCAACAGACCGATGAGCAATATGAATTTCCCAGTTTTTTATCCCTTGAACCAACACATTGAATAAAGGCAATACTCTTTGGTTGTTTATGGTCTGATGGCCTGCAAAGATGGCCCTGAAACGGTCCTGAGGCATTTAAAATTCTTTCCAGTTCAATTGACTTTAACACATTCTTACAACGCTTGTAGCCATACATTGATTTTATTCTTGCATCAAAACGCTCCGCACCTGTCGCAATTATTATTGCACCAACATTAAGTTCAATGATCTCTTCTTTTTGCTCAAAATTAATTGCTTTTGCAGAACAAAATCTCTCACACAAACCACAGCGATTCTTCGTAAAATGCAAACAATACTCTTTATTGATATAATATGTGGCAGGCACTGCCTGTGGATAATCAATCCCAATTGCTTTGCGTTCGCAAAGCCCTTCATTATATGAGTCAATTATTTTTACCGGGCACTTTGTAGCACAAACGCCGCAGGCATTGCATTTTTCAGCATCAACAAATTTTGGATGTTTGACAACTTTCACCCTGAAATTACCTGCGTTACCATCAACCGACTCTAAATTTGCATAAGTGATAAGTTCAATATTGGGGTGCCTTGCTGCACTCACCAATTTTGGTGCCAGAATACACATTGAGCAATCATTTGTAGGAAAAGTTTTATCAAGTTGTGCCATCACCCCACCGATACTCGCTTTTTCATCCATGAGGAATACCTTGAAGCCTGCATCGGCAAGGTCCAGGGATGCCTGAATACCACCAATACCACCACCAACAACAAGGACCGCACCAACTTTTTGCATAGATGTCATATATTTGGGATTTGAATATTGGGATTTAGAAGATTGTTCACTTTATCTTCTCCAAGAGTGACTTCGTTGATACCCTATTCATTTGCAAACCAAGTAATTTTGGCTCCACCCCCAACGCAAGTCCCAGCACCTGGGGATAGTATAGCACAGGCAGATTATATTTTTCCTGGAATTTCTGTTCAATCTTTCGTTGATTGTCATCATACATAACACTACAAAATGGACACATTAACACCAGACCATCAATCTGGTGATGTGACAGGTCATTAAGTTTAGCATGGGTCAGAATATAAGCCACCTCCTCATTCATCGCCAGTATACCTGCACCACAGCAAGTCAATTTTTCAGTATAATTAACAATCTGGGCACCGGTCGCAACAATGAGTTCTTCCAGAGTGCGTGGATTTTCCGGGTCCTCAAAATGGTCATAAATTTCCGAAGGCTTAAAATAGTGGCATCCATAATGAGCAGCAAATATCAAATTATTTAAAGGTCTCTTAACAATTTTCTTAATCTTCTCCACACCAATTTCCTCGTAAAGAATTCTAACAAAGTGTTTTACTTTAATAGTGTTACTTGTTCTATATTCCATCCCTCCCTTTTTTAATCTCGCCAGGGTCTTTGCTTTTCCTTCAAATTTATCATTTAAGTGTTTATTGATCTCGGTGAGTGTTCCAGTACAGGCACTGCAAAGAGTGCAGATATCAAGTCCTTTAGATTCCGCAACAAAAATATTCCGTGCTGCAAGGTCATGGTAGGTCTCATAACTGACCGATTTAAGAGGGAAACCACAACATTCAAAATCCTCATTATCAATCAATTCAATATCAAAAAATCTGGCAACTGCGCGCGTAGCCATTTCATAATTTCGCCCACGACCGAGCACTGTGCAACCCGGGAAAAAAGCATACTTCATAATCTATTACTCCCTTTTATACAAATAAGGCTATCAGAATAACGGATGACCAGAAAGTGGTTATCTGGATAACAGAATATCAGGCCTTTGTAATATTCCTGATATCCTGATGGTCTGATACTCTTCACCCTGAAATTCTGATACTCTGATATTCTATGTTTCATGCTTTTTAGTAATGATTTTATCAATCCCTGTTAATTCTATAATTCTCTTTGTGAATCCTTTTGCTGGTGGAATTTTGGGTAAACCAAGGGACTCCCTTTTATTATTATCAAACTCATCTATCTCATACAGTCTGCCATATTGTTTCAGAATACTTATCTGCTGAAGATAAGGGGGAGGTATATACCCTGCCTTCACCGCCAGGTTCTTTATCGCATGCATAACATCTGTGAAACGAACACCCTGCGGGCACCTTTCAGCACAGGAATAGCAACATGAACATAACCATATAAAATCACTCTTCAAAACCCGCTCTTTCATACCCAAAAGAACCATGCGGATAATTTTTCTCGGATTATAACGTTCATCTATAGATCGAATCGGACAGCTTGCCGTGCAAATACCACAGGCAAAGCAGAATTTTATATTTTCACCACCAGGTTCACTGGCCACCTCATATTTGAACTTAGGCGAAAGCCCACTCATAGTGCTCCTTATCCAGCATTGCCCTTTTATCTAAATAGCAGGTGCTTTTCAATCTTCTTGAGCAATGTCTGTGTTTCTACAGGTTTATCAATAAAGTCATCAGCAAGATGGTCAATCGCAATATCCACTGCATATTCAGGTTTAGAAAGTTGCTGGCCGATTGCAGTAAGCATTATTATTGGGATGGGACGGGTCTGAGGATTCTTTCTCAATTCATAGCAGACTGTATAGCCATCTTTGCCCGGCATAATTACATCAAGGAATATTATATCAGGATTCTCATTCTTAGCCTTCTGTATACCTTCATCCCCATCCTTGGCAGTTATTACCTGATAACGATTTGCCTCAAGAATCTGTTTTGTCGCCTCCAGAAAATCAGGGTCATCATCAACAAGCAGAACCTTTGGTTTTTCTCCTTCAATCTTTGGTTTGGGCTTTGCTGTCGTTAAAAGAAAATTAACCTTTTCTAAAAGAATTTGAGGGCTTGCTGGTTTTTCAATATATGCATCTGCCTTATGTTGGATAGCAATATTCTCTGGATATGCATGCGGCTTAGCACTGATCGCAGTAAAGAGGATTACTGGAATATTCTGTAGATTGGGGTCTTCTTTTATCTCCCGACATAAAGAAAATCCATTAATATCTGGCAGTATTACATCAAGGATAATCAAATCCGGCTTTTCAATGAGTACCTTTTGCATACCGGTCTTACCATCATCCGCAGTCACGACTTCGTAACCTGCATTATCAAGTATTATCTTGTTCACCTCAGTAAAATCTTTATCATCGTCAATAAATAAAATCTTAATTTTTTTCATTGTTGCTCCTTTCTTTCTTCCCCTTTTTTGCCATCCGGCATACTAAGGGGTAAATATATAGTAAATGTGCTCCCCTCACTTAATTTACTCTTTATTTCAAGTTTTCCCTGGTGAACATCAAGAATTTTTTTTACAATTGCCATGCCAAGCCCTGAGCCACTGGCAATCCCTTCTCGTTTTACGCGATAAAATTCTTCACCAATCTTGCTAATTTCATTCTCCGGGATTCCTGGTCCTGTATCTGTTATATCCACACCAATGTAACCACCATTTTTCTTAAAATCAATGAAGATGGAACCCTTTTCCCGATTATATTTTATCCCATTGGTTATGATATTTATAAATACTTCTTTTATTAAATCCTTATCACCATAGATTGAATTCAACTCGCAAACATCTCTCATTACAATACTCACCCCTTTCTCCTGAGCGAGTGGTTTTAACAAATCAATGACTTCATCAACTATCTTTTTGACTGAAAATTCTTCAAAGTTCTCTTTTAGATTCAACTCTTCAATCCGCGCAAGTTTTAACCATCGGTTTATCAAATTCAATAATTCATTCAACCTTATTTTCATCCGTTCCAAAATATTTTTTTGTTGTGCAGAAACAGAACCTGCCATCCCTCCGGTGAGCACTTCAAGATATTGTATAACCGCGACCAATGGTGTGCGTAGTTCATGGGACACAAGGGAAATAAAATTTTTACGCATCGCTTCTTTTTCTGTCTCAATCTTCTTTTTTTCATCAAGAAGTCTCTTTTTATCAATTGCACGCTCGGTGATTAACAGCAATTCTTCTTCAGTGAATGGCTTGGGTAGAAAATCAAAAGCACCATTTTTCATTGATTCTACTGCTGATTCTATTGAAGCATAACCCGTAATTACAATTGGTATTGTATTTGTTTTACTCTCAACAATATGTTTCAACACATCCATCCCACCAATACCTGGCATCTTCAAATCAATAAAAACAATATCGGGTGAAAACTCTCCAAATTTTTTCAAGCCATCTTCCCCATTCATTGCAGTTTCTACCTGAAAATTTTTACTGGTCAATATCTCACTGCATGCGTCACAGATTGTTGGTTCATCATCAATGATTAAAACTTTGGCATTTCTAAGATTCATTTTTTCCTTCTTCTTTATTGGAATTCCGATTTTTTTTCTTCTTTTCAAGCCAATTATTATATATGGGACAATCAAAATGTCCCTGTTCACATTTTGATAGTTCCTTACTTTTACCCTTCGGAATCATCTTTTTCACCGGTGCAATTGCACAATAATTGACAACAATCTCTTCAAGGAATGGACACTTCATACACTTAATTAATATGCAATTTTTGTGCCAGGTAACCTTAAAAAACCCTATGAAATTTAAGCAGATTTTTTTAGTTGGGGAAAAAAATGCTCAAATATGCTAATTTTTTAAACAACCGCAGGAATTGAATTATTTTTCAGAAGATTTTAGTTTAAGATTTATACACTTTATGTTTGGGCATCTGATACCGGTAGTTTTATTACAAATGTTGCACCCTTTCCCACTTCACTGAAGACCTCAATTGTTCCTTTATGGTCATCAATGATCCTCTTGCTAATAGAGAGCCCGAGCCCCACTCCATGTGAAGCCCCTTTGGTTGTAAAAAAAGGCTCAAATATCTTTTTGATATGTTCTGCCGGAATACCAGGTCCTGTGTCACTTATTGAAACCTGCACAAATTTTTTATCCTGTGAAAATTCACTCTTAATAACTAAATCTCCTTTTCCTTCCATTGCCTCCACTCCGTTCATTATTATATTGATTAATACCTGTTGTATCTGCCCTGGGTCAATATCTATCTGAGGCAATGTATCATCAAGAATAAGGTGGAGATTCACATTTAAAAATATTGCCTGGGTCTTTAATAATTTAAGCGTTGAATTAATCAATTCATTGACCGATATCTTTTTAATTTCTGGTTTTTTCTCCCGCGCAAAGTCTAATAAGCCTCTGACTATTGTTTTGCATCGCTGGGCTTCATTATTAATACGGATTAAATTCTTCTTATGAGGATGGTCATCAGGAATATTTTTCATCATTAAATCGCAATAGAGCAAAATGCCCGTGAGTGGATTGTTTATTTCGTGGGCAACACCTGCAGCAAGTTGTCCGATAATTGCCAATCTTTCTGCTTCTGCAATGGTTTGCTGTGCATACTTTTTTAACTCCTCATCCCGCTTTTTTATTGAATCAATCATATATTGAAACGCATTGACCAGGTCAGCAATCTCATCCTGTGTTGCAATATTAATTTTATCGGGAAAGTTTCCTTTGCCAATTTCGCGTGCAGCACTGGTGACGACACCGAGTGATTTAGTAATTGTTCCAGAAAGCCAGTATGAAAACCCTGCTACACCAAACATTCCAATGATTGTCAGTCCGACAAAAAATAGAATAATTTGATTTCGCATATCAGAATATTTCTTTTCAAGAATTCCCACATAAAGCACACCGATTGTTTCGCCAAGAAAATTTTTGATGGGACGATATGCAGTAATATACCAGTCATTAACGACAAATGCCCGAGACATCCAGGTCTTTCCTTTTTCAATAACTGCTTCATAAACTTCCTTAGATATAAGGGTACCAATTGCCCTTGAACCATCAATATTTTTAACATTTGTTGAAACACGCAGGTCATTCATAAAGATTGTTGCTGTGCCGATATCTTTTCCCTTATACTGCTCATTCATAAATACTGTATTTTTAACCCTATCTACAATATCAAAGTTGTTATTGATTAATTTTCCTGCATACACCACACCAATGACATTCTCATTATCATCAAGAACCGGTGCTGCTCCTAATATTACAAAACCCGATGTTTCTATACCTGTGCGCTGATATTTTGCCCTTGATGTTGGCAAAATTTTTATCTCTGCCTTCTGTTTCAATACTGGATTCTCTTTAGCCATCTCTTCTGAAGATAATATTTCAGTTGAAAAAATTGGTTTTTTATTTTTTAGCACAAAATCTATTACTGGGTTTGTAATTTTGCCATTCAGAGTTTCTGAATTATTGCTCCGGGCAATCACAACACCTGCAGAATCGGTTACTGAAAGGAAATCCATCATTTCGCTTTTTGATACCCTTCTAAGTTCTTCATTTATAGCAAAAAATTTCTTTTCTAAAATTGCCCCTTTTAAAAAAAATCTGGCTGCTGTAAATCTACAGGTATTCATAACCTGTAGTGCGCACTGGTCATAGATTTCACCGGCAGAATTTAAATCGGCACTTACACGATTTTGTGTCTGATTGATTATACCCTGGTTAATTGTAATTATTCCGATTATTGAGCACATAATTCCTACCAGCCCAACCGCAAGTATATAACTCAATGCAAGTTTTGTTCTCAATGAATGAAATTCAAAAATCGCCATTTAATATACTCCCTCAAATAGATTGATACGATGATGGTTCATATTCATTTATTCTTTTCCAATCCATATTTCTTTATTTTGTTATACAGTGTAACCCGATTAACACCCAGAACCTCAGCGGTCTTTTTAATATTCCAGGCATACTCGTTTAGAATTTTTAATATATGTTCTTTCTCAATAGTCTCAAGGTCAAGATTCATTTCTTTAAATTGCGCCCTATTTTTTTCGCCAAAATTAACTGGTAAATCATTTAAGCCTATCTCAGAATTCTTAGAAACTACCACAGCGTGTTCAATTGCATTCTCCAGTTCCCGGACATTACCGGGCCAATTATACTCCATAAATAGATTCATCACATCTTCGTTTATCCTTTCTATTCTTTTTTTGTTTTCCAGATTAAATTTGTTAAGAAAATATTCTGCAAGCAGAGGTATATCCTCTTTCCTTTCTCTTAGAGCCGGGGCATAAATAGTAATGACATTTAATCTATAATAAAGGTCCTCACGGAATGCACCACTGGTTATCATCGCTTCAAGATTTTTATTCGTTGCAGCGATTATTCTCACATCCACTTTAATCAATTCCCTGCCCCCAACGCGACGGAATTCTTTTTCCTGTAAAAATCTCAAAAGATCAACCTGCGTTTTAGAATTTATATCACCTATCTCATCAAGAAATAGAGTACCTTTGTGTGCCATCTCTATTCTTCCTTTGTGCTGGGCAGTAGCACCAGTAAAGGCACCTTTTTCATATCCAAATAACTCTGCTTCAAGTAGTGTTTCAGGCATTGCACCACAGGCAGTAGCAACAAAAGGATAACCGCTTCTTGGACTCAGTTCATGTATGGCACGGGCAATCAGCTCCTTACCTGTTCCGCTCTCACCGCGAATTAAAACTGTAGATTTTGTAGGAGCAACGGTCTTTATCATCTCAAAGAGATTCAACATTTTTGGGCTTTTACCGATCAAATCCTGTAATTGAAATTTTTTTGAAAGCTCGCGACGTAAAATGATATTTTCTTTTATAATTTCCTGTTGTTCAAGCAATTTTTTAATGATGACATTTATCTCCTCGGGATTGAATGGTTTCATAATATAGTCCGCAGCACCTTCTTTCATTGCCATAACAGCACTATCCACTGTGCCATGTCCGGTGATTATAATCACGGGCAAATCAGATTTGATTTTGTGGATCCGGTGCAAAACTTCAAGACCATCCATCCCGGGCATCTTTAAATCAACAAGTGCCACATCCCAATCAGCCATCTCAACCTGCTCAATTGCCCTGTATCCATCTTCCACTGATTTTGTTTCATATCCGAGATGGTTGAGCCATTCGCCGAGCGCATCGCGCACAACTTCTTCATCATCCACCACTAATATTCTATATCTTTTCATATTGTGCTTAAAAATTATACATACTCATACTGAAAAGTCAAGTAATCTAATAATCCACTTGATTTTTTTCCAGAGCTATATATAATAGTGCAATTATGGAGGAAAACAATGATAGATTTACAAAAGAGCGATATTAATTTTAAATGGGAAATTACTAAACAAGAAGGTGGTGAAGGACTGCTCAAATGCTTTGGTTGCAGTGATTGTTCAGCAAGCTGTCCGGTCCGGTATTTTGATGAGCGATATAATCCACGCAAGATTATTCGTCTCACATTATTAGGAATGAAGGAAGAGGTTCTTTCATCCCCATTCTTATGGCTCTGTGCACATTGCCATGCCTGCACAGAAAGGTGTCCCCAGGGCATCCATGTGGCTGAAGTTATCAATGCAATCAAAAATTACGCAGTAAAACAGGGTTATTGCCCTGATGGGTTGAAGATGCAATTAAATCTTTTGAATAATTCGGGCAGATTATATGAACTGGAAGATTTTGACTTAAGAAAACGACAGAGACTCGGGCTCCCTGAAATTTCCAAAAAAATTTCTGAGGTAGCAAAGATTTTTCAGGCAACAAAAATTATTGAAAGGACAACAAAATGAAAAAATATGCCCTATTTCTCGGTTGCACTGTGCCAGTGCGTGCACAACATTATGAACTTGCAACACGCAATGTGGCAAAAGAACTGAATATAGAATTTGTTGACCTAAAGGATGGGTCATGCTGTGGGTTTCCATTAAAAGCGCTGGACGCTGAAACATCATTATTAATGGCGGCAAGAAATGTTGGGCTGGCAAGCAAACTTGGACTTGATGTTGTAACCCTCTGCAATTCCTGCACTGCCATGCTTTCAGATGCTCAGGTAAAACTCCAGCATGGTGATTTCCGCAAGAAATTTACTGAACTCGGTTTCACCTATCCCAATGAAATAAAGGTCCGACACTTTGTAAGGGTACTTTACGAAGATATTGGCATAGAAAATTTGAAAAAGGCAATGAAGAAATCTCTGCATAATTTGCGCATAATCTCACATTATGGATGCCACTATCTACGACCCTCTTATTTACACAGTTTTGACAATGTTGAAAATCCCCATACCCTTGATGAACTTGTGGGTGTAACTGGTGCTACTGTGATAGATTATCAGGAGAAGAAACTTTGTTGTGGTGGCTCGGTTCTCGGTGTTGATGAGGGGCTTGCCATAAAAATGGCGCAACAGAAACTGGAAGTTGCACGAAAAAACAATGCAGATGCTATGATCTCTATCTGCCCATTTTGCACAGTGATGTATGAAGATAATCAAAAGAAGGTAGAAACAAAATTTAATACTACATACAATCTGCCGATCTTATATTATCCCCAATTGTTGGGTCTTGGGCTTGGGCTCGCACCAGATGCAGTCGGATTAAAGTTCAATCGCATAAAACCAGAAAATATTTTTTCAAAGATTGGTTAAATGCCCTTTTATTTCTATTTCTTAGCCACAAACAAACAGATTGATGTTTTGGTTGAAAGGAGGCATTGATGTCTGCTCCAAGATTGATTATCTGCCGTTGCAACGGATTGATTAATTTGCCAGATTTGAATCTTGGCAATGATGTAAAAATTGAATGGTATAATGACCTGTGTAAGGAGAATGTAAAGATTGACCCTCTGGAGAAGGTAGTCATTGCTGGATGTTCTCCTTCATTAATGGAAGGGTTATTTCCTGAAGCAGATGCAGAATTTGTTAATTTGAAAGACCATATATTCCTATTAGGACATTCTTTATCCAAAGCAAAGGATTTGATTATTTCTGCAATTGAAAAAGCAAAGATTTCACCTGCCCTCAAAAAGAAAACATTTACTATAAAGAACAGAGCGGTTGCTGTCATTGGCGCGGGTGTAGCCGGGCTTGACCTGGTTAAAACTATAAGTAATGCCGGTATAAAAACTTATCTCATTGAAAAAGAACCATTCTTAGGTGGCACAGTTGCCAAACTTGACCGACTCTATCCTGAAGGAATGCCCTGGAGCCATACCGTTGTTCCGTTATTAGCAAATATTATAAAAAACAAAAATGTTGAAATATTAAATAACAGTGAAGTCATTGACATAAAAGGCACAATTGGCGATTACAAAATCAAGGTAAAAATAAAACCAAGGGGCGTAATAGAATGTAACAATTGTGGAGATTGTGTCGCGGTCTGTCCAGTTAGTGTCAAAGACCACGGCAGGATGCGTAAGGCGATATATTCTGTCAACACCTATCCTAATATCTATGCGATAGACTTTGATGCCTGCACAAAATGTGGCGAATGTGTAAAGGTCTGTAAGAAAAAAATAGACCTCCAGGAAAAAGAAAAGATAATAGAGCTTAATACTGGTTCAATTGTTGTCGCAACCGGATTAAAATTCTATGACCTTGCAAAGGTTGAAGAATATGGTTACAACCGACTCCCTGGGGTTATGAATGTTTTAGAATTTGAACGACAAATTGCAGATGGTTCTTTAATGCCAAAAAAAGTTGTATTTATCTGTTGCGCTGGTTCACGCGACAATACTCATCTTCCCTATTGCTCAAGGGTCTGCTGTTTTCTCGCGCTAAAAGAGGCAAAATTAGTGAAAGATAGATACCCTTCTACCCGGGTCTATATTACTGCGATGGATATACGTAGTTATGGTAATTTTGAGTATTTCTATACAAAACTGCGTGAACAGGGTATTACTTTTATAAAAGGTAAACCTTCTGAAATCATAAAGCGAAATAATAATCTAATTGTAAAGGTTGAAGACCTCTATACCAATGAACTTATGGAAATTGATGCGGATACTGTAGTTCTGAGCGGTGGGTTTGTTCCTGATTATGAAACACTCACAAAATTAGGGATTAAAACCGATGGTGACTTCCCCATCCTGTATGATAATGGATACCTGGGTAATTTAGAATTAGCACGCGGTATATTCATTGCTGGTGCTGCTAATTTTCCAGTGAATGTTGCCGAAACCATTGTTGATGCAAGAAAGACTGCCTATTCTGTAATCAATCTACTACAAAAACAGACCCTTGAAACCACTCAACCCGTTGCCTATGTGAATGATGATTATTGCAGTCTCTGTAGAACCTGTATCAGTGCCTGTCCATACAATGCCATTTTTATTGAGAATGAAAAGATAAAGATTCGTGAAGATTTATGCATGGGTTGCGGTGTGTGTGCCAGTGCCTGTCCTGCAGCAGCGAGCCGGCTGGAAAAATTTACTGCAAAAGAAATCTCAACCTGGATTCGCAACTCAACTAAACCCGGGGATATTCTTGCCTTGCTCTGCAAATGGTCAGCATATAATGCCACTGAAACTGCTACAGTATCAAAGATTAAATATCCAGAAAATGTAAAGGTTCTGCGCGTCCCCTGCAGTGGAGCAGTTGAGCCAAATCATGTTATTCAAGCACTTAACCTCGGCGCCAAAGGTGTGTTAATCGGCGGATGTTATCCAAATGCATGCCATTATGCAAAAGGCAATTTCCGTGCGAAAACAAGGGAACAGATTTTAAAAGAAACACTGGATCTTTTAGGACTTCTTAAAAATCGTGTTCGGCTTGAATGGATTGGCAAGGATGAAGCAAAAAAATTTGAAACGATTGTGAAGGAAATGAACCAACTATAAT
>JBBINQ010000047.1:0-18920 GCA_037443805.1 Caldifarciminota bacterium
CTGCAAATCCCCCTTTACAAAAACCCATTTTTTGGATATAATCAATACTATGAATTTTAAACCAGTTGCACGAGAATTGAACTTTCCTGAGATTGAGCACAGGATATTGGAATTCTGGAATGAGAATAAGGTCTTTGACCTTTATAAGAATAAAAACAAAAATCGGAAAAAATGGTCTTTTCAGGATGGTCCTATTACTGCCAACAATCCAATGGGTGTGCACCACGCCTGGGGAAGAACTTATAAAGATATTTTCCAGCGCTACCGAACAATGAAAGGATATGAACAACGCTACCAGAATGGTTTTGATTGTCAGGGTTTGTGGGTTGAAGTTGAAGTTGAACGGGAACTCGGCTTTTCATCAAAAAAGGATATTGAAAAATATGGCATAGATAATTTTGTGAAGAAATGTCAGGAAAGGGTGCATAAATATTCAATTATCCAGACTGAACAATCAATCAGACTCGGTATGTGGATGGACTGGGGAGAATGGAAGACCAGCCTTGATGATCCGGACTGGCTAAAAAAGAGCCATTCATATTATACAATGAGTGAGGTAAACAATTATACAATCTGGCACTTTCTAAAAAAATGCTATGAACGAAAATTTATCTATAAAGGAACCGATGTCCTTCCCTGGTGTTCACGGTGTGGAACTGCAATCAGCGATATGGAAATTGCTACAGAAGGTTATAAGGAGTTAACCCACAAAGCAGTCTATATCCGTTTTCCACTAAAAGATAAAAAAAATGAATACCTTCTGGTATGGACAACAACACCATGGACATTGACTTCAAATACTGGTGTGGCTGTCCACCCTGATTTTATATATGCCAAGGTAAAAAATAATGGTGATGTATACTATCTTGCCAAAAATCTTTTGCGTGTATTAAAAGGTGATTATGAAATTATAGCAGAAATGCCTGGCAAAGAACTTTTGAACTTACTATATGAAGGTCCATTTGATTATCTTCCTGCCCAAAAAGGGGTAGTCCACAAAGTCATCCCCTGGCAGGAAATTAGTGAGAATGAAGGAACCGGACTCGTCCATATCGCACCTGGATGTGGTAAAGAAGACTTTGCCTTAGGTAAGGAATTTGGCTTAAGCACAATTGCACCACTTGATGAACTGGGATATTATATTGATGGGTTTGATTGGCTATCTAATAAAAATGTAGAAGAAGTAACTGATGATATTATAAAAGACCTGCAAAAAAGAGGAATTTTGTATAATGTTGAAAATTACACGCACCGCTATCCAATCTGCTGGCGATGTGATAGTGAATTGATATTCAGACTCGTTGATGAATGGTATATCTCAATGGATACTTTGAGGCATGAGATTGCTGAGGTGGCGAAAAAGGTAGAAAGATGGATACCTGAATGGGGTCTGGAACGAGAACTTGACTGGCTGCGGAATATGGCTGATTGGTGTATTTCAAAGAAACGATACTGGGGACTTGCCCTGCCTATCTGGGAATGTAGGTGTGGCCATTTTACTGTCATCGGCTCAAAAGATGAGTTGAAAGAAAGAGCAGTTATCGGCTGGGAAGAATTTAATGGGCATACACCGCACCGACCCTGGATTGATAAAGTTAAGATTAAATGCGATAAATGCGGAGAGACGATGTCGCGGATACCTGATGTTGGCAATCCCTGGCTTGATGCAGGAATTGTCCCATACTCAACACTGAGGCCACCTGAAGATATGCATACTTTGAGTAATGGTTATCCCTTTGATAAATCTTACTGGCAGGAATGGTTTCCGGCTGATTTTATTACCGAATGTTTTCCCGGACAATTTAGAAACTGGTTCTATGCCATTCTCACTATGAGCACAGTACTTGAGAATAAGCCGCCATTCAAGGTGCTCCTGGGACACGCCCTGGTCAGGGATGAACATGGCGAAGAGATGCACAAAAGCAAAGGCAATGCCATCTGGTTTGACGATGCTGCTGAAAAAATGGGTGCGGATGTGATGCGCTGGATGTTTGCAAAACACAATCCCATTCAGAATCTCAATTTCGGTTATGGACCAGCCGATGAGATTAAAAGAAATTTATTGACCCTATGGAATGTTTATTCATTTTTTGTCACCTATGCAAATATTGATAAATTCAATCCTAACGGTAAAAAAATTACCTCTGAAAATTTAACAAAACTTGACCGCTGGATAATTTCCCGAACAAATTCGCTCATCAAAAAATGCGACGAATTTTATTACAATTACGATGTTGCCTCTGTCGTAAAAGAAGTAGAATTTTACTTTGATGAATTATCCAACTGGTATCTGCGCAGAAACCGCAGAAGATTCTGGAAATCAGAAAACGATATGGACAAAGAGACTGCCTATCTTGTATTGTATGACTGCTTATTAAGAATCATCAAACTCATTTCACCGATTATGCCATTCTGGACCGAGGATATGTATCAAAATTTAGTCAGAAGTATTGATACAAATGCACCATTAAGTATTCACCTCTGCGATTTCCCCGAAATTAATGAATCAATGATAGATGCGGAGATGGAAAATGAAATTGCCCGTGTTCAGAAAATCGTTTCAATGGGCAGAGCCGCAAGAAATAAAGTAAACATCAAGGTGCGCCAACCACTGGCAGAAATGTTCATCAATTTACCACCGAATGTAAGAGCAATTGATGAATCAAATATCAGCACAATCCTTGACGAATTGAATATCAAAAAGGTCGTCTTTGTCTCTGATTTAGAGGAATTTTATACATACAATCTGCTGCCAAAATTTGAGCGACTCGGACCAAAATTTGGTCCATTATCACCCCGTATCGCACAGTGGATTAAAACGCTTGACGAAAAAGAGATAAAAGAATTTATTAAAACTGGCGATTTAAAAAATACATTTGATGGCAAACAAATTGAAATCACAAAAGACGAAGTAGAAATAAAAAAGCAGGAAAAACAGGGTTGGGTTATTGTGGAGGAAGAAGGCTATACGGTTGCATTGATGAGCATAATTACTGACGAACTTGAAGCAGAAGGTCTGATTCGTGAATTAATCCATAAAGTGCAATTGATGCGTAAAGAGGCTAATTTTGATCTCACTGATAGAATAAAAATTTATTATCGGACTGAAGAAAAATTAAAATCAGCAATAAATCTGCATCTTGGCTATTTGAAAAATGAAACCCTTGCCCTTGAGGTTCAGGAATGCGATGTTGCAGGAGAGATTACAAGAGACCTTGAAATTAACAGCATTCCCGCAAAGATAAGCTTAAAAAGAATAAATTAGCGCAACCGTTTGATAAGAGAATCAGCCACCAGTGGTGGCAATGTATTTCTTATTGATACAATTTCAGCATCAAAAAATTCTTTAAACTCCTGCTCTGCCTCAAAGCGTGCGTATGACTCAGGATAACGATACATAATATCAAAAAATAAAATGGAAGTCGCAGGATATAATTTCCAGTAACCACTCCATAATTTTGCAGTAGTATCCAGAACCACTGCTTTAATATAATCATTCACATTAATATCAATAGCTTTCCTGGGCGAAAAAATGAGTTTTTTGTATAATTTATATAAATCCATTACTTTTTCTTCCTGATAATTTTTCTCAATCGTCCTCTGCAAATCTTTTACCTGCAAAAACCATTCATCGGGTTTTACTTCTTCAAATTTAAATTCCACTGGCAGGTTTGCCCAGATTTTAATTGGTTTATCATTCAGCAATGCCGGCGAAAAAACAAATGTTCGGGCAGTCTCAATTGCTGCAGAATCAAGGAGCGGGCTGGATGAACTTTTTAAAATCCTTACCTGGTCAACTGTGCCATTTTCATTTATCAAGACAGCAAGAAAAACCTTTCCTTCAAGCCCCATCTGTCGGGCAATATCCGGATATATAATTTTGTAATCCAGCAGAACCGGGGCAAAAAGATTTCTTTTCGCAGGACAGGCTGATAATAAAAAGATTAGACCAGAGATAATTAGAAAAAAATTCCTGCTCAAAAACATTTATACCCTCGGTCTGAAACCATGCCCAAGCACTTCATACACATTGGTCAATATTACAAATGCATCCTTATCAATACCTTTAACCAATCTCTTAAAAGTTTCAGTTTCCTGTTTTGTTATAACACACATTATCACCTGTCTTTTTGCCTTAGTATACGGTGAAAATCCATCAAGAACTGTAACCCCCCTTCCTAACTTTTGATAGATCCCTTCAACAATTTTATCAACATCATCACTGATAACGAAGACAGCACGTGCATAATCAAAACCTTCAAGGATTAGGTCAATCACCCTTGTGGAAAGAAAAAGAGAAAGGTATCCGAGTAGAGCAAGTTCTATTGAAGATGTTGCAAATCCAGCAATCGTTATAATAAGTGTATCAACAATCAATATCCATATTCCTACAGAAAAATTAGTAAAACGATTTAAAATTTGCCCGATAATATCTGTTCCACCAGTATTAGCTCCTCCACGAAATATTAAACCAAGTCCCAAGCCCAGCATCACACCACCATAAATAGCAGCGAGTATAACATCATTGGTAGGCGGTGGAATTTTTACAGAGTAGGTCAAAAAATCTATCAGAAGATTAGTAACAATAATTACCACAACAGATTTGACACCCAGTGAAAAACCAAGGATTCTGACAGCAAGGATAAATAATGGAATATTCAGGATTATCACCATAATCCCTACCGGAGTATGTAATAGAATATGCAAAACGATTGCAAATCCTGAAATACCACCGGGCACGATATTGTGTGGAATTAAAAAAATGGCATAGCTTAGGGAATAGAATATTACACCAACAATTAGAAATATAATGCCCATACTCTCTATTCTTTATTGATTAAATGGATTATAATTAGAAAGATATTTCTTGTTTCTTACCACCCTCTTTTTGTGTTGGAGATTTCGCTTCTCTGAGCCGGGCAATAAATATCTTAATCTTTTCCAGTTCTTTTGTTTTTTCTGCAATGGTCTTATCAAGTTCTTCTTTTTCTGCCTTTAATTGAACAATTGACTTCTTAAACTCTTCAGCCTTGGCAATGATAATTGCTGCTTCTTTTTTCCTTGCATCCAGCTCCTTCATTTCTGCCCTTGCCTGTTCCAGTTTTTTCAATTCAGATTCACATTCCTCTTGAATCTTTACTTTATTTTTCTCTATCTCTTCGTTTATCTTTACCAGTTCTTCACGCCGCTTATCAATTTTGGCAAGCATATTTGCCTCTACTGCCTTCTCCTTAGCGAGTTTGCCTTCAATTTCAGAAAATGTAATTTTTAATTCATTTATTTTATCTTCCATCTCTTTTTTATGTCCGCTCAGCTTTTCAATCTCATCCTGATACCGGTCTCGTTCTCTGAGCAATTCTTTGGTCTCTTTGTTAAGGTCAGCCACTGCTTTTTCTTCCTCTTTCTTTAATAGTGTAAGCTTTTCATTGAGTGAAGATAACTCTTTGCGCTGGTCCTCTATCTTGTCTTCAACCATTGATAGTTCCTTCTTCCTCGTTTCCAGCAGTTGTTTGATCCGTTCATTTTCTTCAAGGGCGAGTTGCATCTCTTCATATTCGTCCCTCAACCTGGGTAGTTCTTTTTGCATACGCTCATAATCTTCCTCAATGTGTTTTATCTTTTCTTCGCTCTTCTTTAACTGTGTCTCTATCTTCTCCAGTTCCTCTTTCTTTGTTTTGTACTCTTTTTCTACTTCCTCGTAATGCGAGACCTGCGGTTCCAATTCTGCAATCTTCTTTTTAGCCAGTTCAATAGACTTACCCAGTTCCTGTGCCTCATCCTTTAGCCGTGTATACTCTTCTTTTATCTTTTTATATTCAGGTTCAATTTGTTTGAGTTCTTTCTCCTTGTTTTTCAACTCACTAACTACCGGCTCAAGTTTTTGATGTTCTTTCTGCAATCTATCTATATTACTACTCAGTTCATCCTGCTCTTTTTTCAGCTGTTTGATTGATTTCTGTAATTCTGCCTCTTCTTTCTTTTCAGATTTGTATTTCTCATCCAGTTCATTGAAAGATGCTTCAAGTGTACTATATTCAAGTTGATAATTAGAAATATTGGAAACAAGCTCCGCCTCTTCACTTTTCATTTCAGAAAGTTTTTTGGTAAGTGTATCGTGCTCCTTTTTCAATTCTGCCAGTTCAGCATTTTCTTTGTATAGTTTTTCTTTTGTATCATTTAATTCAGCGACCTCTTTCTGTAATTTTACAAGCTCGGCACTCTCCACTTCAAATTCCTGCCTGATTTCTTTTAATTTTTCGCTCAGCTCTTTATCTTCTGCATGATACTCTTCAATCATTTTTTGCAAACGCTCTTTTTCACTGGTCAAAGATTCAACTTCACTCAAAATCTTCTGATGCCGTGCTTCATCTTTTTCCAGGGTCTTCTTAAGAGAACCCAATTCTTTATTTAGTGCATTACGTTCTTCATTCATCACCTTTAAATCTTTTTCAGTTGCCCTTAAATCTGAAAGTGCTGCTCGTAATGTCTGCTCCACGCTCTGGTATTCATTCTTTAATTCCTCAGTTTTCAATTTTATATCATTGTAAGATTTTTCCTGGGCGCGAGACTCTTTTTCCTGTTTCTCATATCTTGCATCAAGTTCATCACATTTTTTTGTAAGTTCAGTCTGCCTCGTTTTCAATTTCTCAATTAAGTCTTCCAGTTTATTCTTTTCGCCATTCAATTTCTCGTACTCTGTTTTTAACTCTTTAAGTCGCGACTCAGCCTTTTCTCTTTCAGTAACAAGATTATGGTATTCACGCTGAAGTGTATCAATCTTCTGACCATCCTTTTCCATTGTTTTTACTACATCCTTTAAACTCTTCTCTTCCTTTTTTAGTTCCTGAATTGATTGTTTTAATTCTTCAAGTTCACTATTCAACTCCATCTGGGTGGAATATGTCTCTGCCAATTTTTCTTCTGCAGACTTCAATTCTTTGGTCTTTGCTGCAAGGTCTTTTTCTACCTTCTCAAGCTGGCCAAGCTTCTCTTCAAGGTCAGCCAGAATATCAATATCTTCTTTTTTCGCCATAACACCCCCTCTATGCAGAAACTAACTGAGGCTTAATTTTTTCTGACAAAATATCTTCTTTTTCAAGTTGTTCAATATTTGAATGAACATATTTTGCCCTTATGATACTTAAAGGATTGGGTTTAAAACCTCTGATACCTTTCTGGATAACAAGATTTTTTAAGGAATGAAATAAAAAGAGACCTGGTGCCTCATCCAATATTTTTTCTTCAATTTGCTGATAATAATTCCACCGTTGTTTGATATTCCGAATCTGCCTCGCATTCTCAATCATCTTATCTATTTCCGGATTGGAAAAAAAGAATGTGTTCCCTGAATAACCAAAAGAATTTGAATGGAATAGCGGATAAACAAAGTTATCCGGGTCACCCGTATCACTTATCCATCCCTGAAGACAGAGCACAAAATTTCCGCGATAAACATTCTCCAAAAAATCGTGCCAGGGCTGGGGATTCATTTCAACCTTTACACCAATTTCGTTGAGGTTGGATTGAATAAATTCTGCCCTTCTGAGAGAAGCTGGTGTGTCACTAACATCAAAGATGTAACGGTCAGGCAAACCTCCGCTGAAACCTGCCTGCTTGAGTAGCTCACGGCTCTTTGACGGATCATATTTGTAGCCATTAAGTTTCCTATTAAATACCGGCATTGAAGGTGGGAAAAAACCCTTTGCTGGCACTGCCATATCTTCAAGCAAATCATTAACAAATTTTTCTACATTTATCGCATGGCAGATTGCCTTACGCACGAGTTTATTATTGAACGGCGGCTTCTGGCAATGAAAACAGAGAAATTGCACAGACAGTTCAGGTGTTGTCACCATCAGTTCAGGTATTTCCTCTTTTATTTTGCGGAGTGATTTTCTACCGGGTTGATATATTGCAAGCTCACCATTTTTAAATAATTCATAGGCAAATTCATCATCTGTTGTTATATAAAATTTGAGGATATCAAAAGCAGGTCTGCCTTCAAAATAGAAATCATTCGCCTCAAGAATAATATCTTTACCCCTATTCCAGACAAGCAATTTGAATGGTCCCATTCCAATGGGTAACTCATCTTCAATATAGGGGTCAGCTATATTTGTAGCAAGGTTTGCCAGAAATGGTAAATATGGATGTTCAAGATTCACCATTAATCTATGCTGGTCCAGTATTTTAACCCGAAGGGAGGATGGGTCCTGAGATTTCAAAAAGTCCCGCGCACCCGAAATCATTTCCAAAAGATTGTGGTTAGGACCGCTGAGCCCTCTCAGAATACCCGTTTTAATATCTTCAATGGATAATTTTTTTCCATTTGCATATTTTAAATCTTCGCGGATTGAAAAAATATATTCACAGCCATCTTGAGAAACTGAATATTCACTGCACAATCCCGGAATGACACTTACTCCAAAACCGAACTGGAATAAACCAGCAGAATAATTGACAATCACCTGCTGAGAAGTAGCATCAGTCTTTTTATCCGGCTTCAAAGTAACTGGGTCATTAAGCAAATTTATCTTTAAGGTTCTTTGTTTCTGTATCACTGCTGGAGCAGGCACTTCTATTTCCGATGATGATGAGAAATAATTTTGATATTTTGCCATATTTTTCAACAACTGTTCATAGCTCTCCCAGTGTCGTTGCAAAAGAAGATTTGCCTTGTCCAGCATATCAACCAGGTCCTCAAGATTTTTGCTGTAGACAAGAACACTTTCAAAGACCCGCAGAGTATCATCAAAAAAGATTTTAATGCGGGAGAAATCCGGCACCGGCAATTGAAAAAATTCCTTCTGCGGGATAACGGTCTCAAGAGTATCAATGGTCTGCCTCAACTTAAAAACATCTGCTTCTAATGATGCAAAGACCGAATGCATATTCTGCGATAATTGAATAAACTCGTTTATGATTGGCGTAATCAACTCCTTTGCCTCGGTGCTATGGCTCTGCTCAAGGCGTGAAAATATAGAAAGCGTTTTAATCTTTGTAATAATTTTCGTGCCTATCGCAAGCAGATTCTCAATGAAGGTTAATTGCTCCTTCAGTATGTTTTTAAATGTCTGGATCCGTTCTGCAACCATCCTGAGACTAACAAAAAATTGATTGAGGCTCACCCGTATGCCTGAAATCCTATCCATCATTATGGCTAAATTTTCAACCTCGCTATTGGTGCGATTAATAATTTCATACATTTGTTTGACCTGACCGACAATATGGTGAAGTTCTTCAATCAGTTCCTGTGGAAGTAGCACAGGTCTATCACCGATTCTTAATTTTTTCAAATTATTGAGGTTCTCCTGCAGGAGGTGCTTAAATTGCTGCAAGGCATAAAATTTACTACGCATATCATATTGGCTATTAGCAATATTATTCAGTTCGTACAAAATTTGAGAGAGATTGGTAATTTCAGAACCATGCAAGGAAATTTCATCAATCCGTGTTAGGGCATTTGATAATTGGTCTCTGACAAATGTTAGATGTTCATTAATCTTCGTTTCCAACCTGGCAAATATGATTCCACCTTCTTCAATTGATCTGATAAATTTCTGAAGAATTTCCATTGATTCATTAATGGTCTTTAATGATGACAGAAATTCTAAAAGAGAATTTGATGAAACCGTAGCCTCTTCAATTGTTTTATTAAGTTCCTCCAACAATGGAGCATTATTTTTCTCAATAACTTCAAGCACTTCATCAAAATGGTGAAATGGAACCTGGCAGGATTGAGCAAGTTTAAAGACCTCCCTTGCAATGACTGCCAGCCCCCCACCCTCTTTCCTTGCCTGATAGGCTTTGACCTCAATGTTTTCAGCAAGATAGGTAATCATCCTTGCAAGTTTTATAAAAGTATGGGCATTCTCTTCAACACGGGCAGTAATATCCTGCGTATTGGCGATTACCCGCTCCATTTTAGAAAGGTTTTCCTGGCATGCACTAACTATTCCTTTATTTTCCAATAAAATCCTGCCAAATTCTGATACCTGCGTTTCAAATGACCGCGAATAATTTTTTAAAAATGCAATGAGATTATTGCTTCTTTTCAAATACTCAAATACCTCTTCCAGACAGGCTATCAACTCATTCAGACGTAGACTATTGGTGTTTAAGAATTCTGTCAAATCCTCTACACTTTTATTAAAATCAGCAGTCTCCCTAAGATATTCTTTGATTGGTATCATAATTTACATAGCGGCGGAGGGAGTCGAACCCCCGACACAGAGATTATGATTCTCCTGCTCTGCCAACTGAGCTACGCCGCCATATTAACATAGTTCATTATAACCGAAATAGTAGATTTGTCAAGCATTATTGAGATAAAATCCAACTTGATTTTATCTAACATATCAATATAATTTCATTAATGAAGAAAAAACTCGTTCTTGTAAATCCAATAAACCAATTATTTTATGAGAATCGCGTTGGTCTCACTGCAAATAAAGCAACAAAATTCCAACCTCTGGGTCTGGGTATAATTGCGGCGCTAACACCCGAAAACTGGGAAATAAAATTGATTGACGAGAACTTTTCCCTTTTCCAATATGAAGATGCTGACCTGGTTGGCATTACCGCCTTTACCGCAACAGTGCCGCGTGCCTATAAAATTGCATCAATCTATCGCCGTAAAAAAATCCCTGTGGTGATGGGTGGATTTCACATCACGATGTGTCCTGAAGAAGCCTTAAAATTTGCGGACTCCATTGTTATTGGTGAAGGTGAAAATGTGTGGCAATCTTTAATTCAGGACTTTGAAAAAGGCAGGCTAAAGAAAATCTATCAGGGGACCCCGGCAGACCTGAATAAACTACCCACACCATACAGAAAATTCTTTTCAAAAGAATATGTGTTCAGTTCCATTGAAACGAGCAGGGGGTGCCCCCTTGATTGCAATTTTTGCTCAGTTAGTGCATTTTATGGCAGGGCTCAGCGCTTTCGGCCTGTGGATGCAGTAATATCAGAACTCAAGACTATTCCCCACAAAAGAATATTCTTTGTTGATGACAATATTATTGGTTATACAACATCATCTAAAGAAAGATTAAAAGACTTATGCCGGGCAATGATTGAGCAAAATATAAAAAAAGATTGGTGGTGTCAGACCACAATCGCCTTTGGTGAAGATGAAGAACTACTTTCGCTTGCGGCAAAAAGTGGATGTAAACTTGTCTTTATTGGCATTGAGGCATTTGATAAGCCTGCCCTGCATCATATCAATAAGAGATTGAATTTAAAAACAGGAAACCAGAGAATAGAAAAAAGTTTTCGTCGCATCAATGAATTTGGAATAGGAGTGATTGGTGCATTGATGTTTGGGATAGATACAGATTCTTTAATGAGGATTAAAGAAAGGACTGAACATATTTTAAAGAGTAATGTAAATGCAATTCAAATTACCTATTTAACGCCCCTGCCAGGCACAAGAATTTTTGAGCAGTTATTATCTGAAGGTCGTCTCATTTATACAAGGTTTCCTGAAGACTGGGAACATTATACCTTTGCTGAAGTCACTTATCATCCAGGTGCCATCAAAACTGCTGAACTTGAAGATGCACGTAATTATGTAGTAAAAAAAATTTACAACTGGTTATCAGTATCAAAAATTTTTATAAAAACGCTATGGCGAACAAAGAATTTAATGACAAGTTTATGGGCATTTGCCTTTCATTTTTTCCTGCGTCAGGCAACGATCAGAAGTTATCGTTTGGGTCTTAAGTTAAAGAATGCTTATAAATCACCAGATTAAAGCGATCACTCCCGCAGAAAAACCACTTGCACCGCCAACGAGTAAAACCTTCATTCCTGATTTCAATCTATTCTGTTCCAATGCTGTGCAAATGGCAATAGGGATGCTGGCAGCACCAGTATTTCCATAGTGGTCAACTGTAACAACTGTTTTCTCAAAAGGGATATTAACACAATTTAGAATATCCCGCATTATCTTTATCGTTACCTGATGACCAATGACCAGGTCTACTTGTTCAGATTTCCAGTTTACCTTTCCCATCACTTTTTCCATCACCGGTGGAATCTTTTCCAGGGCAAGCTGCAGAATTTTTTCACTATCAGAAAGAAAATAAGTTAAATCTGCATTCTCCGGATATCTTGGATACATTGTTCCGTGCGCCATTACCACTGCAATCTGCCAGAACTCGCCGAAGGTCTCAAAACAGGAATATAAGATTCCCCTATCGTCTGAATCACTCGGAACAACAATTGCTGCTGCACCACCGTCACCAAGTGTCAGGCCTGCTGCTTTTAATTTCAAATCTTCTTTTTTGTTAATGTCATAGCTGACCCAATCAGTAATGACCTCACCGGTCGTGACCAGCACAGTCTTTGCCTTACCGCTCTTTATCATCGCATCAGCGATATCAATACCATTGATAAATGAATTGCAGGCATTCTTTACATCAAATGCGGAAACACCGCGCAACCCCAATTTTTCTACAACCACATTCACAGTTGCAGGCTCAGTAATATCATGGTCACAGGCACAGAATAGCACCAGGTCAATATCGCTGGGTAAAATATTTGCCTGCCTTATTGCTTTTTGAGCTGCCTTGACCGCAAGGTCTGAGGCATCCATCTTACCTCTTGCTTCATGATGTTCTTTGCAGCCGGTCATCTTTGTCAGAATCCCATAAGGTAATCCAAGTTTTTCTTTAAATTGCAGCTTTTTCTCGATATCAATGGTTTTTACTATCTCTTCTGGAACATAATAATCAATTGATAATATTCTCGTCCTTTTAATCAAATTCACTCCTTTCAAATTTTATATTTTTTGTCAAACCTTTTCAAAACTACTGCCGGCTAATGTTTGCACCAAATTTCTCTCAAGGATATGCTTAACCGACTCAAATGGAATGGGCAATCGGTTATCATAAAGTTTTAGCAGTTCCTGGTGATACCCTTTCAAAATACAAACCCGACATTGATTAATAAAATATTTTTTCAATCGTAGCATAACCGTTTCAGTATCATTAAGAAAATTACCCAGGCTGATGGGAAGAAAATTACAGGGCCAGAGCTCACCATTTGTGTCTATGTATATATGCTGCGTTCCAGCACCGCAGCCAAATTTTTGGTGGTCTTCAACATAAGTTGAGGCAATTACCTTAAAACCATTATTGTTCTGTGCTGAGCAGATATGTGCCTTTTTTAAGATATTTTTTTGCATCTCATCAAGGTAAGTATCCTGTGGTGCAGCAAACAATCTACCTGTGCTCAAAGGCTCAAGGAGAAATAACTCATTAACATTTAAATTTTTGACGAATTCTATAAAATACCAAAGATTATTATTCTGTATAAGTTCTTTACTTACTACAGTTTGAACAACAGTATACAACCTTGCTCTGCGGGCATTTTCAATTGCCTGTAAAGAGATATCATACGCTCCATCAAACCCTCTAAATTTATCATTGATTTGCCTTTCATAATGGTCAAGACTGATTGAAATTGCAAATAGACCCGATGACTTCAATTGTTGGGCGCGTGCAATATCTAAATCATATCCCGATGTCAAGATAACAAACGATAGTTCTGCAGAATATTTTTTTATTAAAATATCTATGTCATCACGAAGTAATGGTTCACCGCCAGTAAATACGATGGTACTCGCACCAAAATCTTTTGCCAATAAAATTATCTTCTCAATATCCTTCAGTGATGGTTCATTATCCGGTGTCTTATCAGCACTGCAATACCAGCAATTGAATGGACACCTCCGATTTACTGCAATGAAGACCTGCCCCACAAATCTATTCTTTTTCTTCAGGATAAATTTATCTATATAAAGATGAAGGTGCCTTCTGAAACTAAAACTTGGAATTGGCGGAATAAGAAAAAATATCACCGCCTTATTGTCAAATTCTATAACAGATTCATTTTTTAATGACTTTTTTAATAGTCGGAAATAAGGCAATAGATATTTCAATCCTCCTTTTCTTAATAAGTAACAGAATTCAGCACAAAAAATTGATGCCCCTTTATAAAATAATTGGAGTTTACTGATGGATTTTGCCATGAATTATAAAAAGGGGGCAGAAAACTGCCCCCTTTTTTGCTTTTATTTTAGCATTATCACCTTTTTGACTGCGTGCGTCTGGTCGGTCTCAAATTTTATAAAGTAGACACCAGCACCCAGTCTTCTACCCTGGTCATCATCACCTGACCATTGTAATTGATAACTGCCTTTGTCCTGTATATTATTCACCAGATTGCGCACCAATCTTCCTGCATTGTCGTAGATACTCAGATTTACCTTTGCTTTCACTGGCAGGTTATATTCCAAACGGGCGCTATTGCGGAAAGGACTTGCCACAGCAATAAATGAGAATCCACTCGCATTATTTGCTGCTTTCTCTTCAACCACAACAAGAGGATTGTGTGTAGTTACCCAGAGACGGACATAATTACTGTACAATGAGTGCGGACCAAACGGAATACCGAGTGCAGCAAGGTGCAATGGCCATTCTCCTTCTTTTTCAGTAAGTGGAACTTTTTCCAGATTTTTATGCGGTAGGAGATTGGCATAATAGGCAGGATAATATGCATCAACCCTGCGCGTGTTCCATAACTGGCAATATTCAGTGAGTTCTGCAGGGTATTTATTTTTCAGTCTATGGAAGATGTGGTCCTTGACAAGATTGATTGCTTCAACCATAGAGAATGGGTATCCCCAGGTGATGCGGGCATAGATTCTACCCAGTAATGAACCAAGAAGTCCTGGTGCCGGGTCATATGGATAATAACCAGTACCATTAGCAGATAGGTCATTACGCATACCATAGAATGGTAGAGGGTCAACACTATAGGCATAGGCACGACCTGGTCTGATTGCTTTATAGAAACCTTTTGCGGCAAAAATAAAATCACGCTTCCAACCTGCTGGCAGTTCAGGTAAATCTTCTGCGTTAAACTCCATCCTTATCTCATCACCAGACTTCATTATGACAAATCTATTATCAGCATCCTGGAGTAATGGTAATACATCTCCATAGCGAGTGTAGTATCCTGCAGCCTGCACATAATCTACATTCACCTTTTTTGTATAATCAAATTCACCCGGATATTGTCCATCTGAAGAAACATAGGCACTGTGTCCATAATAATGAAGGTTTGCATAATCAGGAGTAAGTTCTGTCATACTATAAGTATTATTCTGTGCAATACTTATCCAGGCTTTATCAAGATAGACCTCGTGATGGAATGTGATGCGGATTCTGTGGTCTTTGCCTTTGAATATTGAATTACCTTTTGTATCATAGAGTGGATAGGCAACAATTTTCTTATGGCCTGCTGGCATACCACAGGACTTAACCTTCTGCCATTTCTTACCATTAAACACCTCAACAATCGGATTCTGCACCTTCATCCCTTTTTGATAAGCCTCATAAATATCACTTACCTGTTCAACCTCACCTGCATCCGGGAATCGTGTGCTTCCATAAAGACAGAGAATTGCCTGATTTATCTCAGGCAGGTCACCAAGGTCAAGTGTGATTGTAAATGGTTTGGCAAATCCCACAAAACCTGTTTGTTCAAATGGCACATAATTCCTGTCTATATCACTCAGGTATTGGGTTATGTCCTGCCCCTTTTCATTCGTTGCCTTAAGAATCTTTCTCTCATCACCACTATATAATTTCAATCCTTCATAGCCAGGCCAGAGTAGTGCCTCCTGTGGAAATACATCACAATCTGCTGGATGGTCAATCACATACAATTTCACATTGTCAAGATAACTGACTTCCTGGAGCATTTCATTCACGCTCAGATAATACTTTCCATTGACCGGCGACAATTTATCACCATCTATCTTCACATATTCATCATAGTCTGGTGGGGCATAGAGATTCACTCCCATTACCCTGCCAATCCAGGTACCAATATCACCGCCAGTGATTATATCACCGATAAAATAACTATGTTCTTTGTTATGGGTAAAGAGCAATGGGCAGGAAGATTTTATGTAGACATCATTGGCAACACAGGAGTATAAAAATCCATCATTACCAACATAGGCTTCTGCCGAGTCATCCGGTATGTTAATGGTGAATAACTGGTCACTCGTAACATTCTGGGAGGTAATCTTTAACGAATAAGCACTGGTCAGGGTATTCCAGAGCCTTAACTTAAGTTGATTGTGCATTGTGCTACCATGGTGTCCCCACCATTCTACTGTCATCTCTTCTATCGCACTATCAGGAATACCTGTAAGTTTGAATCCATACAACTGCAAATCCTGGTGTGTAGTATCGTTTGCACCAGATGTCACCCACCAGTCATTATCCAGGGCTGAAATCTGTTGTTTTTCTGTAGTAGTTGCCGGAATCCAGGCAGGATTCGTTGGCGCAGGTGGAATTCCCGAATCGGCATTGGCAATCTTCCAGGCATTACAATCAGGTGTCACAACCTCATATACCCTTGCTGCAACAAAGTTCTTTTTCAATGTATCATCATATTTTAATGTGTCTGTACCGAGATTAGCAATACCAAGTGCCTGATAATGGTTTCCGCAACTACCCACTGAAAAATTGTCAAAGGTAATTAATGTATCATCATTCTGGGCAAGGAAATTAATTGTGCGGTTACTTGTGTAAACCGTCGTAGTCCCGCGCTTTATCTGGCAGACCACTGGAATATTATTTTCATCATAGGTGCCTGCATTCTTATAACGCACCTGGGGCTGGATAGTAGTATATTCACGCTCCCTCGTTCCCGGAACTACAATGGTCTGGACCCTTATGTTATGGTGTGGTGTTGGCGGTGGTGTCTGTTGTAGTGCACGATAGAGATTTATTCTTCCCCAACCATAATTGTTATTCGGATATGGTGCACCTGCAGAAGGCTGGTCACAGGTTGTATAAAAGATTTCGTATAACTGGTCTGGTGTCAAACTTGAATTCTTTTCCAGTAGTATTGCAGTTCCACCAGTGACATGTGGCGATGCCATTGATGTGCCACTCATTGAAGTATATCCTCCATTATTGTAGGAAGAGCGAACATTATAACCGGGTGCAGAAACATCGGGTTTTAAAAGATTCCAGGTAGAATAGTACCAGTATTGTGGGTCATTCCATGGACTCTGGTTTGGTGCTGGTCCACGGGAAGAGAAACTTGCCATGGTATCTTCAATTGTAGTAGCACCAACACCCATTGAAAGGGGATAACTCGCTGGTGAGCCAACTGTGCCTGAACCAGGACCACTATTGCCATTGGAGAAGACTGGGAACACATCAAGGTTCTTCCAGTTCAAAACTGCATCCCAGAAATGTAGGTCAGTTCCTGAGCCGCCCCAGGAATTACCAATTACCCTTATATCAACACCACCTGCCTTCAAATTTGCCAGATACTGCATACAGGTATCAATCCAGTCATACTGACCACTACCACCTGAGTTAAATGCCTTGGTCGGAATATACTGGGCATTGTATGCTACACCAACATCATTGGCAAATGGACCAGGTCCATCGCCTCCAAGAATTGTGCCCATTGTATGCGTGCCATGGCCATGGTCATCATAAGGTGATGATTGATTATTGACACCATCGCGCCAATAAGGTGAAAGCCATTTTCCTGCAAGGGCTTCGTGCGTAGTTAATACACCAGTATCAATATGACCAATGATTATACCAGAACCACTATAGCCCGCGAGCCAGCAAGAATCTGCTTTAATCTTGGTTATATTCCATTCAGGGGCACGACCCGTCACATCTGGCTCTGGTGAGATTTCTGTATCAAGTTTTATTATCCCATTATGGCAGATAAACCAGACTTCATCACGCTTTGCCAGTTCATAGATTATCTGCTTTGTTGCCTTCAAATGGAATCCATTGAATATCCAAAATTGTCCGCCAACTTCAGCAAACTCATCAGACAATGATTTTAAATATTCCACAATCTGTCGCTGTGAATTGAGAGCTACATCCTGGAATACTACACATTTTTCCTGAGGGCTCATACCGCGTAACTGGTCATAGGGATATTCTGTTGCCATATGCACGATTACCAGTATCTTCTCGTTATCAGTTGCTTTACTCAATATATCTGCCAGTTCCGGGGTCATCTTCCCGGGTATTGCTGGCCTTACTGCCAATAAAAAACCGAGCAATATACTTAACATTTCAACCTCCTTTTTTCTAAATTAATATTTAATGAACAAGATTAATTTAATCTCAACCATTTATATTTTTCTCACCCCCTTTCAGATAATAAATTATAACAATATTTTTAAAAAAGTCAACACCTGAAAAACATAATTCAAACTTCCAATTTCCATACCCACTTCTTCACCCAATTTCTATTATCTCAACAATATCACCTTCTCCACCTGTCTAAATCCTTCACTTTCCAGTCTCACAAAGTAAACACCAGCGGGCAGTCTGCGACCCAGGTCATCATCACCATACCACAAAACATAATTAAATGGGTGATTGGTTAAATGGTTAAATTGTTTCACCAATCTGCCACTCGCATCGTAGATGTGTAGTGTAGGGGCTTGTCCCCGTGAATCACGGCCATAAAGGGCTACACTACCCAGAATTTGGGATTTCCTCTCACCCCAACCCTCTCCCCTGTGAGGAGAGGAAAAAGGAGAGGGGAGAATTTGGGAATTGGAATTTGTTTGGTCATTGGGATTTGGGATTTGGAATTTAATCACGCAGTGATTCTGAAATAGATTTGGATAGACTGCAAGCATATCTTTTGAATGCCCAACCTTAAGCGACTCATCTTTTTCCTTTTCGGCGACCCAGACCTGTCCACCATTTGTCGTCTTACGAATCATTCCACCACGACCAACCGCATAAACAGTATTTGCGTCTACTGCAAAAATATCTTCATATCCGTGCCAGGTTAGTGAATTAATTGCAAACCAGTTTGTCCCACCATTTGTTGTCTTCATCATC
>JBBINQ010000048.1:0-18640 GCA_037443805.1 Caldifarciminota bacterium
TGTCCGTTGTTGCGGACATTTCTCTTCCCTTTACCCTATCATAACCATTCTCAACACTGAATTCAAATTGAGAAAGGTCATAGGACAGGGTGTATGGACCTTGAGCAAATAGGATGCTCAGAAGTCCGATAGATAGATAGATAGATAGTCTTAGCCATTTTTCCTCCTGTTTACTGTTTTTGCTTTTTCCCTGATTACTCAATCTTTTTCTCCAAAATCCAGGGTTAAATTTTGGAGAAGATTTGTCTTGCCATCGGCATCACCCCCTTTTCGCCTATATATTTAAATTATAAGTAATTTTTTTAAATTGTCAAGACTTCGGACAACCACAAGGGTTGTCCCTACAACCGAAAATTCAAATACCTAAAAATCCTAAACCTGTCCTGATGTATATCAGGATGCCAAAATACCTAAAGAAAATCCGTAGCAACCATTCGTAAATGGATGAATTTTTACATCTACCAGCACTAAGAGTGTCTACTAACAATCTATCGTCCAGCTAATCAAAAATCAACATTTTCCAGCATTTTTTTTGCCACCAATTGCCTTCAATTGCCCCTAATTGCCCTTTTCAGTAAGGGCGATACTACATTCTCTCATATTTTTCTTCCTCTTGACAATACCCTACTTTTTTGGTATACTATTATGCTATGAGATTAACAACCAGAACCCGATACGCAGTCAGGGCACTGGCATATCTTGGCAGGCAATACAAAAAGGGAGCAATAACACTCAAGGAAATTGCATTAAGGGAGGGAGTAACTGAGAAATATCTGGAACAGATTTTTTACAGACTGAGCAAAGCAGGGCTTATCAGCACAAAGAAAGGTCCTGGTGGTGGATATATTTTGTGCCGGCATCCTGCTTCAATCAAGTTAAGCGAGATAATGTCAGCGGTTGGCGAATCCTTTGCCCCGGTCTTTTGTGTTGCAGACAGAGAAACAAAATCCTGCCCCCGTAGCAAGAATTGTTCAATGCGACCTTACTGGCGTAAGTTGAAAATAATATTAGAGGAATTTTTTAATAGCCATACCCTTGCTGATATCAATAGGAGATCAACATGCAAAAAATAAAGAGAAAAATCATCAAAATAGATGAAGAACTTTGTAATGGCTGTGGCAACTGTATCCCAGCCTGTCCTGAACAGGCGATTGAGATTGTCGCCACACCAAAAGGTCCTAAAGCAAGATTAGTAAAAGAATTCTACTGTGATGGTTTAGGTGCCTGTCTTGGTTCCTGCCCCACCGGTGCCTTGACTATTGAGGAAAGAGAGGCTGAAGCCTATGATGAAGAGGCAACGATTGCAAGGATTAGAGAGGTTGCTCCAGAGATGATGAATGTTCATCTAAAACATCTTTCTGAACATTCTAAGGAACTCCCCAAACATCATACCCATAAAGTCTCCGAGAAAACGATTGGCTGTCCTTCAGCCCGGATACTACATTGGGAAGAAAAAAAGAAGACCACTCAGAAGAAGGTGAAGTTATCTTCTGAACTGCGCCAATGGCCAATCCAATTACACCTGGTCTCTCCATCTGCACCCTATTTTCAAAATGCTGACCTGTTAATAGTTGCAGATTGTGTTCCATTCGCCTATGGAAATTTTCATCAGGATTTTTTAAAAGGAAGGGTGGTTGCTATAGGTTGCCCAAAACTTGATGATGTGGATGTGTATATTGAGAAGGTCACTGAGATTTTGAAGTCGGCAAACCCTAAAAGTATAGAAGTCATTCATATGGAAGTTCCTTGTTGCTTTGGTCTTGTTCATATCGTTCAGAGCGCATTGAGCGATAGCGGCAAAAAGATCCCAATTAAAACAATTGTGATTGGAATCAAAGGAGATATAAAAAGTACAAGGGAGTAGGAAATGGCTGATAAGGTTAGTATTATACAAAGGAAGTGTTTATTGACTGATAATGCACTGAAGGTGCTGGAAAAAAGATACTTAAAGAAAGGCGAAAACCCTGAAGCGATGTTTGCCCGTGTCGCCCTGAATATTGCATCAGCTGAAGGATTATATAATCCTGATATCTCTGTTGAAGAAATATCCGCTATTGCCCAGTCATTTTATGATATTATGTGTGAATTAAGGTTTTTACCGAACTCACCCACCATTATGAATGCCGGTGGTGAACTCCAGCAGCTATCTGCCTGTTTTGTCATACCCGTTGAGGATTCGGTATCAAGCATCTTTGATGCAGTAAAGCATGCAGCATTAATTCATAAGAGTGGTGGTGGAACCGGTTTTTCCTTTTCCAGATTGAGACCAAAGAATAGCGTGGTCAAAACGACAGGTGGTGTTGCCAGTGGTCCTGTATCATTTATGAAGGTATTCAATGCCGCAACTGAAGCAATCAAGCAAGGGGGCACAAGACGGGGTGCAAATATGGGTATCCTCAGGGTAGACCACCCTGATATTCTTGAGTTTATTAACTGCAAGGCATCTGAAAATGAGTTGACCAATTTCAATATCTCTGTTGCTGTGACCGATGCCTTTATGGAAGCGGTTAAAGGCGGTCAAAAGTATAATCTGATAGACCCATCCACCAAAAAGATAGTAGGTGAATTATCCGCATCTGAGGTATTCAATGAAATGGTGAAGAATGCCTGGCTCAGTGGTGAACCCGGAATCATCTTCATTGATAAGATAAATAAAACACACCCAATTTTAAATACCGAGATTGAAAGCACAAACCCCTGTGGTGAACAACCACTCCTGCCTTATGAATCCTGCAATCTCGGGTCTATAAATTTGAGTAGGTTTGTTAAGGATGATAAGGAATTTGATTGGGTCGGCTTATCAACAACTATATCTACTGCAGTTAGATTTCTTGATAATGTTATTGATGTGAATAACTACCCCCTGAAAGAGGTAGAAGATATCACCAAATCAAACAGGAAGATTGGGCTTGGGGTTATGGGCTGGGCAGACGCACTCATAAAGATGGGGATTCCTTATAATTCAGAAAAAGCCCTTGATTTAGCAGAAAGAATTGGGAGATTTATCAGTGAAGAGGCAAGGAGAGCATCAGAAAAATTGGCAGAATTGCGAGGTCCATTTCCTAACATCGTAAACAGTAGGTGGGCTGGAAAGATGATGCGCAATGCTACATTGACAACAATCGCGCCTACAGGAACACTCTCTATTATCGCTGGTTGTTCAAGTGGCATTGAACCTTTATTCGCCATATCCTATTACCGGCGAGTCTTGGACCGTGATGAATTACCTGAAATCCATCCTCTCTTTATACAAACCGCGAAAGAAATGGGGATTTTTAGCGAAGAATTAATTAAAAAGATTTCAGGGTCTGCCTCAATCAAGGGGATTGATGGGATACCAGATGAACTGAAGAGAATCTTCGTTGTTGCCCACGATATTAGACCAGAATGGCATGTAAGGATGCAGGCAACATTCCAGAAGTATGTGGATAATGCGGTATCAAAGACCGTGAATCTATCAAACGATGCTACTATAGAAGATGTCAGGAAAGTCTTTTTGCTCGCTTATGAATTGGAATGTAAAGGAATTACTGTGTACAGGGATGGAAGCCGTCAGGAACAGGTTCTGCATGTGGAGAGGCAGGAAAAATTAGCGCTACCAAAGGACCGACCTCATGTTATCTCCGGTTCTACCATCAGGCAGAGGACCGGATGTGGTAGTCTTTTCGTGACCGTGAATACAGATAATGGTGGAATGCCATTTGAGGTCTTCTGTATTATGGGAAAGAGCGGTGGTTGTGCAATGAGTATGGCTGAAGCCATTGGAAGGTTGATAAGTCTTGCTTTACGTTCTAGTATCCCGGTTGAGAAGGTCGTTGACCAGTTATCAGGGGTGATGTGCCACAGACCAGCTGGTTTAGGTAAGGAAAAGATATTATCCTGTGCCGATGCTATTGCCAAGGCACTAAAATATCAAAATTACGGCAGAGGCGAAGGTTCAGACCATGTTCCATCGTCTATGAGTAATGATAGGCAACCACTAAATGGACTTGGTGCCTGTCCAAGTTGCCGTAGTGGTTATTTTGTCTATGAATCAGGTTGTGCCACCTGTATAAATTGTGGATATTCAGAATGTCTTTGATGGGTGTATAATGGGACAAAGAATTGCCAAGGCAATTGGACTTTTATCGGGCGGACTGGATTCCACGCTTGCGGTAAAATTGATGCTTGAGCAGGGAATTGAGGTCATTGCCTTAAATTTTGTCACCCCATTCTGCACCTGCACAAAAAAAGGTTGTCAGAATGTAGCCAAAAAGGTAGCGGATAAATTCGGTATTGAATTAAAAATAATCAGCGCGAAAGAGGAATATATTAATCTCATCAAAAACCCTAAATATGGTTATGGCAGGAATATGAACCCCTGCATTGATTGCCGGATATTTATGTTTTCTAAGGCGCGCCAATATATGGAAGAAGTTAGCGCGTCATTTGTCTTTACCGGCGAGGTTTTGGGTGAAAGACCGATGTCGCAAAATTATAAAGCAATGAAGATTATTGAAAAAGAATCAGGACTTGAGGGTCTAATATTAAGGCCCCTGTGTGCTAAGTTTTTAGAGCCAACAATCCCTGAGAAGAAAGAATGGGTGGACAGAGAAAAATTATTGGGAATCAGTGGGCGCTCAAGAAAGCCTCAAATCTCTCTGGCTAATCAAATAGGAATAGACGACTATCCCTGCCCTGCTGGTGGATGCAGGCTCACTGACCCAAATTTTGCCCGGCGACTAAAAGAGGCATTTGCATATAATGAAACTTCTATTGAGGATATCATACTCTTACGCTATGGCAGGCATTTCCGTGTAACTGGCGGTGCAAAAGTAATCATTGGCAGGAATGAAGAGGAGAACAAACTTCTCAGGTGCTACTCCAATTCTCATAGGATACTTTTAGAGGTAAAAGATTTTGTCGGACCAGTGGCACTCCTTTGTCACCATAAAAATAATGGTGATATAGAGATTGCTGCGAGTCTCTGTCTTAGATACAGCGATTATAAAGGAAGAGAACCGGTAAAAGTAAAGGTTGGAGAAAACGGCGAGATTTTAGCAACGCCAGAATTTTTTGAAAGGTGGGACGTCAAGAGAATATGAAAAAAATTTGTGGGACAATCTTGGATACAATAGGTAATACACCGCTGGTTCGGTTGAACAATATAACCAAAGGGATAGGGGCAGAAATTCTTGCAAAATTAGAATTTTTTAACCCCGGTGGGAGTGTAAAAGATAGAATGGCTATTTATATGGTAGAAGAAGCAGTAAAAAGGGGACTTTTGAAACCCGGTGGAACGATTGTGGAAAATACCTCAGGAAACACAGGAATTGGATTGGCTCTTTATGCTGCGGTTAAAGGATATAAAACAATCTTCACAATCCCTGATAAGATGAGTAAGGAGAAGATAAATCTTTTAAAAGCCTACGGCGCCAAAGTTGTAATCTGCCCAACCGATGTGCCACCAGATTCGCCAGAAAGTTATTACGAAGTTGCAAAGAGAATCGCAAGAGAGACGCCCAATGCCTATCTCGTGAATCAATACCATAATCAAGATAATGTGCGAGCCCATTATCTAACGACCGGCCCAGAAATCTGGGAGCAGACCCAGGGAAGATTAGATTATTTTGTGGCAGGTGCAGGGACAGGTGGCACAATCTCAGGGGCTGGTAGATATCTTAAAGAGAAAAATCCGAAGATTAAAGTAATTGGCGTTGACCCAATTGGTTCAATATACCACGACTGGTTTAAATATAAAAAGCTTATTGAACCAAAAGTATATATGGTTGAAGGGATTGGTGAAGATATGCTCTGTGAGACGATGCACTTTGAAATAATTGATGAGATAATTCAGGTTAGCGATAGAGAGGCTTTTTTAATGGCAAGAAGGTTAGTTAAAGAAGAAGGGATTTTTGCCGGTGGCTCAAGCGGTGCTGCGGTATGGGCTGCATTAAAGGTTAGCAAAAAACTCAAAACCAAAGATGTGGTAGTTGTAATCCTCCCTGACACCGGACACAACTACCTGAGTAAAATCTATAATGATGATTGGATGAAAGAAAAAGGATTTATTTAAGGAGTGCTTATGAAATTTGAAACAAAGGCAATCCATGTTGGTGAAGAGCCCAATCTTAAAGAAGGTGGCAGTGGTGATGTGGTAGTGCCTATTCACCTTGCTACAACATTTGCCAGAAAAGAAGTAGATAAGCCAACAGGCGGATATGAGTATTCCCGAACTGCAAATCCTACAAGAGACGCACTGGAAAGGAGGCTAGCAGTCTTAGAAGATGCAGAATTTGCCTTAGCCTTTTCCTCGGGTATGGCAGCGGAGACAATACTGTGTTTGACCTTGCTCACATCTAATGACCATATAATTGCCTTTAATGATTTGTATGGTGGGACGCGCAGGCTATTTAATAGAATCTTTTATGAAAATTTCTACATTGAGATTAGTTATGTAGATGCTACCGATGAAAAGAATGTTAAAAATGAAATAAGAAAAAATACCAGAATTATCTGGCTGGAGACGCCAACAAATCCATTGATGAAACTCTGTGATATTAGCGCCATTTCAGAGATTGCAAAGAAGAATAAGATTTTGGTCATTGTGGATAATACTTTTGCCACGCCATATTTCCAGAAGCCATTAAAATTAGGTGCAGACATTGTGGTTCATAGCACCACGAAATATCTAAACGGCCATAGCGATTCCGTAGGGGGTGCAATAATGTTAAACAATAGAGAAATTTATGAACAGTTAAAATTTAACCAGAATGCCACCGGTGCGATTCTATCTCCTTTTGATAGTTTCTTAGTTTTAAGGGGAATAAAAACTTTGGCAATAAGAATGAAGGAACACGAAAAAAATGCACTTGAGGTAGCGAAGTTTTTAGAAGTGCATCCCAAGATAAATAGGGTAATCTATCCAGGTTTGAAAAGCCATCCTCAACATAATTTAGCAAAAGAGCAGATGTCCGGGTTCGGTGGGATGCTGTCTTTTGAAATAAAAGGCGGCATAGAAGAGGCAAAAATTTTCTTAAAAAATCTTCGCATCTTTGCATTGGCTGAAAGTCTGGGTGGTGTAGAGTCTCTAATTGAATTGCCTGGCTTGATGACACATAGTTCTATACCTGATGAAGAAAGAAAAAAGATCGGAATTTCCGATACACTTATCCGAATGTCAGTAGGCATTGAAAATAGCGACGATTTGATTGAAGACCTTGCACAGGCATTGGAGAAGATATGAAGATAATTTTGATTCTCACTGGCATTTTTTTCTTAAGTTTTGCTCAAGAAATCTATGAACTTGAACCAATCGTTGTTACTGCCACGCGTTATCCTATGAATATAATGGATATTACCAGAACAATCATCATTATTGATTCTACAGAAATAATTAAATATTCTTCGCTAACTGAAATACTTGAGAGGACTTCGGGCATTGATACAAAGATAAGGGGTGAGGGAATTCAGGCTGACCCCAGTATCAGAGGTTCAACATTCCAGCAGGTTTTAGTGATGATTGATGGTATAAGAGTCAATGACCCCCAGACCGGTCACCATAATTTAAATATCCCGGTTCCTTTAAATGAGATTGAAAGGATAGAAATCCTCCGCGGCACCGCCTCTTCCCTTTATGGCTCAGATGCCTGTGGTGGTGTGATAAATATCATTACAAAAAAACAGAAAGGGTATAGTGGCGGATTGGGCTTGGGAAGTTTTAGCTACAAAGATGGATTTTGCCACCTTGCCACTAATAATCTTTCAATAGATTTTGAAACTAAATCGTCAGATGGTTATGAACCCGGATATGAATATTCGCAATACAATGTTGCGACAAAAGTCAGTGCAAATATTAACAATAATTTTAATCTTAGTGCCTTCGGAGGCTATCTAAACAAAAAATTTGGGGCAAAAAACTTTTATGCCCCTTATCCCTCCTGGGAGGCAAATCAGTCTTTCTTTGCCAATATAAATAGTCAGTGGTTTGTCTCTCCACGCTTTATGCTCAATCCAGTCTTATCTTTTAGAACTCATATTGATACATTTGTGCTTGACCGTGAAAATCCGTTATTCTATGCGAATCGCCATCAAAGTTATACTCTCGGTGGACAGTTGATTAATCATTTGGTGCTTAAACCATTTTGGCATATCTCTTTTGGTGTTGAAGGCTTTCTTGATTCTTTGAATAGCACAAGGATTGGTCAGCGCTCTTTGAAAAGGGTAGCGGCATATTCACAGGTAGAAAAGAAACAGTTTAATGAACGACTAATTCTTGTTGCCGGGCTCAGAGACGATTACTACTGGAATATAGAAAACTCAATAAATCCCCACTTGAGTCTCGCATTTAAACTTCTGTCATCCTTGAAATTGAGTGGGTCAATGGGAAGTTCTTTCAGGGTTCCTACATTTACCGAATTGTATTATCAGGACCCGGCAAACAAGGGAGATTCATTACTCAAGCCTGAAAATTCATGGGAATATGAAATCAGTCTCCTCAAACTCTTTAAAAACCTCCGAACCCAATTCACAATTTTTTTACGCAAAACGAGCGGAGATATTGACTGGGTAAAGAAGAGCGATGAAACAGTCTGGTATGCCCGCAATATTGGCGAAACTGAGTTTTATGGAGGTGAGTATACACTACAATTTCCTCTTTTGTCCTGGTTAGAGATTAGAAATAGCCTATCTTACATCCAATTAAATAAGCAACTGCCCGAAGGATACCAATCAAAATATTTACTGCAAATTCCAAGGGTATCTATGATTACAGCACTGAGGCTCTTTGCTGTTTCAGAAATTGTTCTAAACTTTTCTTATTATGAAAAGATGGAAAAGCGGGTCATACTGAATTTTATTGTTAACAGAGAACAGCCTGTTCTAAAGAAATTTAAACTATCCTTTTATATGAGTATTACAAATATATTGGATAATAGATACTATGATTTTCAAGATGTCCCATTGCCAGGCAGGGCATTGAGAATTGGAATGATTGCCAAATTATGAATGTGATCTTAATAGATGAAATGTGATGTGAGAAATATATATAAATTTAAAAAAGGAGGACAAAGCATGGCAAAACTGCCGGAAATTGGAAAAATATCTGCTGAGGTCTTCAATGAGTTGATCTATCCCCATCTTGGGGCAGAGAATAGACATATATTAGTTGGTCCACAGCATGGCGTTGATGTGGGCATTGTGGAGATTGGTAATAACGCAGTGGCAATGACATCAGACCCGGTCTTTATCGTGCCAGAGTATGGATTTAAAAGGGCGGCCTGGTTTGCAATCCATATCCTCGCATCAGATGTCGTCACCTCAGGACTGCCGCCAACCTATCTTACGATTGACCTGAATCTGCCTATGTCTATGACAGAACAAGAACTTACCACGGTCTGGACCACAATTGATGAAGAATGCAAAAAGATGGGAATGGCAATTGTGTGTGGCCATACTGCGAGATATGAAAATTGCCATTATCCAATGGTTGGTGGTGCTACGGTCCTGGCAGTGGGTGATTTAGATAGGTATGTATCACCGAAATTTTGCAAGCAAGGTGATAAGATAATCATTACAAAGGGTCCGGCAATAGAGGCCTGCGGTATTTTTGCTACAATGTTTCCGCGCTTGTTAAAAAATAAGTTCGGGGAAACATTTACAAGAAAGGCTGAGCAACTATTCTTTAAGATGTCTGTGGTTGAGGATGCGATGACGGCAATAAAGGTCGGAGTTAGAGATGATGGCATTTCTGCAATGCATGATGCAACCGAGTGTGGCATCTGGGGCGGTCTTTATGAAATCGCCCAGGCTGCAGGACTTGGTGTAAGGGTAGAAAAAGAGAAGATTGTAGTTGAAGAATGTATACAGGAAATCTGTGATTTATTTAAAATTGACCCATATAAATCAATCAGTGAAGGGACACTCATCATCACCTGCCGTGCTCATAAGGCAGAGAAGGTGATTGAGGTCTTAAAAGAGAAAGGGATAAGAGCTTCTATTGTGGGTGAATTGGTTGCGCCGAAATACGGAATGGTTCTGATTGAGGATAAAAAAGAAAAAAGACTTGAGCATCCAAAGGTTGACCCATTCTGGCAGGCATTCTATGATGCCCTGCAGGACTATAAGAAAACTGGAGCCCGGGTTTTGAAAAATTGAGCACCCAAAGTATTTATTGATAAGGAGAAAAAGGTGTCAAAGAAGAACGCCTCTGCAATACTTTCAGGACTAATATTCTTCTCTGTTTTAGTCCTATCCATTACCTGTGAAAACGAGAAGGTAAATAAGATAGAACTCAATAAAGATTTGATGGAGACTGTAAAACCGAAAAATGATGAGGTGCTCAAGGTTGCCATAGGCGCAATGCTATCACCGCAAAGGACATTTATCAACTATGTCCAGCTCTTAAACTATCTTTCAGAGAAATTAAGTATGCCAGTAATGTTGATACAGAGGCAGACTTATCTTGAGATAAATGAACTCTTAGGAAAGAACGAAGTGGATTTAGGATTTATTTGTTCTGGCCCTTATGTTTCAGCACATAAGACATATGGCGTTGAGGTCCTCGTTATTCCAATTGTAAATGGCAAGGCTTATTACCGTTCTTATATCATCGTTGCCAAAGAGAGCAATATCAAGAATCTGGACGAACTTAAGGATAAGAGATTTGCATTCACTGATAATTATTCACTCACCGGGTGTCTCTTTCCGAGTTTCCTGATTGCACAAAAGGGGTTTACCCCTGAAGAATACTTTTCTGAGATAATCTTTACCCATAGCCATGACAACTCAATAATCGCGGTAAACCAGAGAATTGTTGACGGCGCCGCGGTTGATAATCTCGTCTATGATTATCTATCAGAGAATGAATCAAGTATGGTAGATAGAACAAGGATTATTCTTATCTCACCGCCATTCGGAATACCACCGGTAGTTGTTCCCAAAAATCTTTCTCTGGATTTGAAACAGAGGTTAAAAGATGTGTTTCTGAATATGGATAAAGATGAAGCGGGCAAGAATATACTCAAGAAACTTAATATTGATCGGTTTGAGACGGGTTCGGACTCTTTATATGAGAGTATCATGGTAATAATGGACTTCATTGAACATTTTCATTGAGGTTCTTCAATGTCCCTGCGGATAAAGTCATTGATAGGATTTGTGGGCATTATTCTGGCGATAACCATCGCAATCGTTTCCTTTAACTATCTCAATTATCCCAGGATATTACGGAAACAATTATTGGACAAAGGGATATCTTTAGCAAAGACATTTGTATCGCAAAATCTCAATGCTCTTTTGTATGATGATATCATCGGATTAAAAAATGCAATAAAAAAATTAAAGACGAGTGAAGAGGATGTTGCCTATGCTTTTATCCTCAACTCCCATAATGAAATCCTATGTTCTACCTTTGATAAGGGATTCCCAAGGCAGCTATACACGATTGTAACGAGTAAGATGGAGGAACACAGTCCACTTCTCCTCAAAACTGAAGATGGATTTATCTGGAATATTCATCTTCCAATTATGGAAGGTTATTTAGGAAGTTTTCACATCGGTATCTCTGAAAATCGCATCAGAGGCATTATAGGTAATGCTATCTGGCAGACTTTGATAATAATCGGTATAATTTGCGGGATTGGAGTATTGTTCATCCTTTTTTTCATTAACCGGATGGCCGATTCTTTGTCAGAGTTGGTCAGAACCATTAAGATGGTTGGAGAAGGAAACTTCGCGGCCAGGATAGAGCACAACACTGATGACGAATTGGGTGACATCGCTAAAAATTTTAACCTGATGGCAATGAGGTTAGAAAAGGCGTATGAAGAATTGAAGAACGCACAGGCACAGATAATGCGCACTGCCAAACTTGTTGCGGTAGGTAATCTGGCTACCGCGCTTGTCCATGAGATAAATAATCCCCTTAATGGGATTATGAGTTGTCTGAATATATTAAAGTCTAAAGCCCTGACCAACAGAGAAAGGGAAAAGTACCTTGATTTAGCAAATGAGGGACTCCTGCGCATACAGACAATCACAAAGCGTCTCTTGGGACTTTCTCGGGACCGGCCACTATCTCTAAAACCAACCGATATTAACCAGTTAGTGGAAAAGACACTATTCTTCATTGACTACCGTCTAAAAGAGTCAGGGATTACTCTACAGCGCCATTTTGGAGATGGTCTGCCCCAGGTGATGATAGACCAGGAAGCAATCCTGCAGGTTTTAATCAATCTTCTGGTCAATGCTATTGAGAGTATGTCATCAGAAGGCACTTTGACAATTAATACAAGCAGTAATGCCCGGTGGATAAAAATTTCAATTACGGATACAGGCGAAGGGATTCCTCCAGAGAATTTAGACAGGATATTTACACCATTCTTTTCAACCAAACAGGATAAAGGTGGCACGGGAATGGGATTGGCAATCTCCTTAAATATTATTGAACAGCATCATGGTGAGATAGAGGTTCAGAGCCAAGTGAACAAGGGCTCGACATTTACAATAAAACTACCCATCAATAAAAATGAATAGCAGAGTTCTCATAATTGAAGACGAAAAACTGACACGGATAACCCTTGAAGATACCCTGAAGAGAGCAGGATATGATGTTACCTCCGCAGGAGATGGGTTAACTGGACTGAATATGATAAAAGAGGGTAAGTGGGATATTGTGCTTCTTGATTTGAAATTACCGGGTATGGATGGAATTTCGCTTCTTAAGGAGATAAGGAATATTAACCCTGAGACCTCGGTGATAATCATAACCGCATACGGAACGATTGAGAGTGCTGTTGAGGCAATGAAACTCGGGGCATACGATTATCTTACCAAACCATTCAATATTGACGAGATAACCATCAAACTTAACCGACTCACAGAATTGAAGAATAAGATTGCAGAGAATGTTGCACTCAAGGCTGAGTTGATTGGTCATTACCAGTTCGGAAACCTGGTCGGCAAATCAAAAAAGATGCGTGAATTGATTGAACAGATTAAAATTGTAGCAAACTCCAATGCAACAGTTCTGATAATCGGGGAGACTGGAACCGGTAAGGAATTGGTTGCTGAGACGATCCATTATAATTCCCCACGGCGTGATGGACCGCTTGTAAAATTTTCTTGTGTCAGTGTTCCGGAGACGCTGATTGAGACCGAACTATTTGGTCATGTAAAAGGAGCATTCAGCGGTGCAATTAGAACCAAACCCGGACGTTTTGAATTAGCCCACAGAGGAACTATCTTTCTTGATGATATTGATGACATACCCCTTCAAATTCAGCCCAAACTTTTGAGGGTGCTACAAAATAAGGAATTTGAACGGATTGGAGATGAGAAGGTGATCAAGGTTGATGTCCGTGTCATTGCCGCAACAAAAAAAGAACTAACCGGTCTGGTCGCAAAGAATACATTTAGAGAAGACCTATTCTACAGACTCAATACCATTTTGCTGAGAATTCCTCCATTAAGGGAGAGGCGGACAGATATCCCCCTTTTGGTGGCACACTTTATAAAAAAGTATTCCAGTGATAAAGAGCGCTCTTTCTCTAATGAGGCATTGGCGATTATGACAAAGTATAATTGGCCCGGCAATGTCCGGGAATTGGAACACTTCGTTGAGGCGATACTCATTACGACTCGGGAAAAGGTGATTCAGAAAGAACATTTACCAAAGGAGTTTCTTAAGAAAGTTTTACTCCAATCCGAACTGAAGATGGATGAATTGAGAAATGAGTTCTACCTTATGGAGAAGGAGGCAATAATTCAGTGCCTTAAGAAATTTGAAGGGAATGTTTCAATGGCAGCAAGGAGTCTGAATATTCCCCGCAGTACGCTCCGAGATAGAATAAGAAAATTAAATATAAAGATTTCGGATGACATAAAGCAGTCTGGTTTATAGGTTATGAGAATCTTTACTGGCGGAATCCACCCATTAGAATCAAAATATACATCGCAAATTCCCATAGAAGAAATGCCTCTGCCAAAGACGGTGGTCATCCCATTATCCCAGCATACCGGGTCAGCCTCAAGACCGACAGTTAAACCCGGAGACTTTGTGAAGACCGGCCAATTGATTGCCGAAACGACTGGATTTGTCTCGGCAAATTTACACGCATCTGTTTCAGGAATAGTGCGTGCAATAGAGCCCCACCCTCATCCCTGTGGGTATAATGTTGAATCAATAATTATTGATTCTGACAATAAGGACGAGGCAGTTGGATTCAAAGAAAGAGACTATGAAAAACTCCGGCCCGAGGAAATTATAGAAATCATAAAAGATGCCGGGATCGTTGGACTCGGTGGAGCGGCATTTCCTACTTATGTAAAACTCCTCCCTCCAAAAGAGAAGAGAATTGATAGTGTGATAATAAACGGCTGTGAGTGCGAGCCATTCCTTACTGCTGACCATCGGGTAATGATTGAGCATACCGTAGAAGTTCTAAAAGGGCTAAAGATTATAATGAAGGTGCTTAATGTCCAGAATGGTTTCATAGCAATTGAGGATAATAAAAACGATGCAATTAAAGAATTTAGCGAATTGCTTAAGGCTCAAAAGAATATTAAGGTTGTGAAGTTGAAGAGCAGATATCCACAGGGTGCAGAGAAGATGTTGATAAAGGCGGTATTGAACCGGGAAGTTCCATCAGGCGGACTACCCTTTGATGTTGGTTGTCTGGTCCAGAATGTCCAGACCGCAATGGCAATATATCAGGCAGTGTGTAAAGGTAAACCTCTTTATGAGCGAATAATTACTGTCACTGGCAATGTGAAAAAGCCAGCCAATCTGAAGGTTCGTATAGGAACTCTAATATCTGAGATTATCGACTTCTGTGGAGGTTTTAGCAGAGAAGTAAAAAAGGTTATCATTGGCGGACCTATGATGGGAATTGCCCAATTCACCCTGAATGTGCCGGTGGTAAAAGGATTTACCGGGCTTGTTATACTTACTGAAAAGGAATCAAGGTCTTATGAGTCTTCAAACTGTATTCGTTGTGGTAGTTGTATTGATGTATGCCCTATGCATCTTGTGCCGATGATGAACTCAACGATGGTTGAGAAGAAGAACTATGATGGATTGGAAGATTATAGACCAACCGACTGTATTGAGTGTGGCTGCTGTGCCTATGTATGTCCAGCAAAGATTCATCTCGTTCAGAATATTAAAATGGCAAAAACACTTATCATTCAGAAGAAGATATGAAGTTCACAATCTCACCTCCACCCCATATTAAATCAGCAATAACCACAAAGGAGATTATGCTCGCCACATTCCTATCATTGGTTCCTGCGGGAATATGGGGGATATATAAATTTGGTGCCCATGCAGGATATGTGGTCTTTACCTCAATCTTCAGTTGTATATTATTTGAATATATTGCGCAGAGATTTATCTTCAAGAAGAAGGTTATGATAAGCGATGGAAGTGCCGCACTTACTGGTCTTTTGATGGCATATTGCCTGCCACCTGATATCCCATTATGGCAGGTCTTCATCGGCGCTTTCTTTGCAATCTTCATTGCAAAGGAATGTTTCGGGGGTATTGGTTTCAATGTCTTCAATCCTGCCCTTGTGGGACGAGCGGTTTTACTCTCATCATTTCCGAGTGCAATGACAAAATTCCAGATAGACGGAATAACCTCAGCAACCCCACTGGGAATTTTAAAGGAAGGACCCGTCACTCAATTTTCTTCTTATACTGTCCTATTCCTTGGTGAAATTCCTGGTTCTATTGGCGAGGTGTCAAAGGTCCTTCTATTTCTGGGTGCCCTATTTCTCCTTTACCGCCGAATAATCTCATGGCGCATTCCTATAACATTTATTCTTACTGTGGCGGTTCTTTCAATTCCTTTTAAGCGAGACCCGATTATGGAAATTCTATCAGGTGGATTGGTTCTGGGTGCCTTTTTTATGGCCACTGACTATGTAACAAGCCCTTTGTTCTCAAAGGGCAAGATTATCTTCGGCATTGGTTGTGGTGCCCTTACGGTCTTTATTAGAAACCTCGGTTCCTACCCCGAAGGCGTGTGCTATGCAATCTTGATAATGAATATATTTGTGCCTTTGATCGACCGTTTCACAAGACCAAGGGTGTTCGGTGTCAGAAGATGAAAGAAATAATAAAAATCAGTGTATACCTTTCTATGATTTGTATCATTGCCGGGATATCTCTCAGTATCACCAATTATTTTACTACAAAAAAGATTGTCTTACAAAAGATAAAATCCGAAGAGGCAGGACTCAAAGAAGTTCTACCCAATGCCTTCCGTTTTGAATCAATGGATAGTTCTTCCAAAAAGGGCTTTGATCAGAGTGGTAACATTACTGGTTATGTCCTGAAGATAAGGGCCACTGGATATTCTGGAGAGATCGTAGCACTGGTTGGAATTGATCGGGATTTTAAGATAATGGGTGTAAAGATACTAACTCAGAATGAAACCCCGGGACTTGGTGCAAAGATAATTGAGAAGAATTTTCTTGCCCAGTTCATTGGTAAACCCTCAGAAAAAATATTTCTGAAAATGGACAATAAAGATGGCGAGATTGATGCGATTACCTCCGCAACAATCTCCTCAAGGGCAATTACTAATGGAATAAGGAGGATAATAGATGAGTTCAAAGAAAAACTTGAGCGAGTTTACAAAAGGAATTATTAGAGAAAATCCGGTCATTGGTATGATGCTCGGGCTCTGCTCCGTGCTTGCAATTTCGAATGAAGTTCGGAATGCAATTGGCATGGGTATAGCAATGACCTTCGTCCTTCTTGGTTCAAACATCTCGGTTTCGCTTCTGCGTAGGTCAATTCCAAAACGTGTCCGTATTCCGGTGTTCTTGGTCATAATCGGTTCATTGACAACGATTGTGGACTTGGTAATGGCAGCCTATGCCCCGGCTATTCACCGGAATCTCGGTATCTTCATACCCCTGATTGTTGTCAATTGCATAATCATTGCCCGTGCCGAGGCATTTGCCTCAAAGAATACTCTTTTGGCAGCGGTGATTGATGCCTTAGGAATGGGCATTGGTTATACCCTGGTTCTTTTTGTCATCGCAACGATAAGAGAGGCTTCCGGTAATGGCAGTTTCCTTGGTATGAGACTCTTCACCTTTGAACCAGTATTGATTATGGTTTTACCACCGGGTGCGTTTATTACAATTGGGCTTTTGATGGCGGTGGTGCGGAGTATAAAGAAGTGAAGGAACTTTTTATACTGCTATTTTCTACAATCTTCATCAACAACTTTGTCTTTTCAAGATTCCTTGGTCTCTGTCCTTATATGGGTATTTCCAAGAAGATGTCCAATGCAATCGGTATGGGCTTTGCGGTCATCTTTGTGCTTTTGATGTCTGCACTCAGTTCCTGGTTCATTCAGCACTACATCCTCAATCCCTTGCATATTGGATATCTCCAGACGATCGTCTTCATTCTTATCATTGCAGCCCTTGTCCAGTTTGTTGAAATGGTCATTTTGAAGACATCACCTCCATTATATCGGGCACTGGGGATCTACCTTCCTCTGATTTCAACAAACTGTATTATTCTTGCCGTGGCAATCCTGAATATAAAAGAGAATCATAACTTCATAGAGACGGTTATATTCACGCTTGGTGCAGGTCTGGGTTTTACACTTGCCCTCATCCTGATGTCATCAATAAGGGAGCGCCTTGAACTTGCGGATATCCCGAAACCGCTCAAGGGTGAGCCAATAGCATTCATCATTGCTGGACTCATCGCAATAGCCTTCTTCGGATTCTCTGGGATAAAGTAAAAAGATGATGGTGAAAGGATAATCAATGGCAATCGCGGTTCCTGCTATAATCCTTGGACTCCTTGGGCTCATCCTTGGCATTGGCCTCAGTATTGCTGGTAGAATGCTTGCGTTGAAATCCGACCCGAGGTTTGATATTATTCTTGGATTCTTACCCGGTGCCAACTGCGGTGCCTGTGGCTTTGCGGGGTGTTCAGAATTTGCCAGGGCGACGGTTGAAGGAAAGGCTGCCCCTGGAATATGTTTAATTGCGGAGGAAGAGGCTATAAATGAGATTGCAAAAATTCTGGGGGTTGATGCGGGTTCAAGGCAGAAACTTGTTGCTCGTATCCACTGCTGTGGTGAGCTCTCTGAAAATAGACAAAAGGGGGATTATGAAGGCGTAAAGACCTGCCTCGGTGCGATGTTAGTCTCTGGTGGAATATACCGTTGTTCTTATGGTTGTATGAACCTTGGTGATTGTATAAATGTTTGCTCCTTTGATGCGATAAAATTAAGGGAGGGGCTTCCTCCTGAGATTGATGACAAAAAGTGCACTGGCTGTGGTTTATGTGTGAAGGCGTGCCCCAAAAACCTGATAGAGCTTGTGCCAATAGATAAAAAGACCTTAATCGCCTGTCTTTCAAATGATAAAGGGAAGATTACCAGGCAGGTTTGCGGTGTTGGCTGTATTGGCTGTGGAATCTGTGTTAAGAAATGTCCGAATAAAGCGATTACTCTAACAAACAACCTTGCGAGAATTGATTATAATCAATGTAATGATTGTGGCGAATGTGTTAAGGTCTGCCCGACAAAATGCATCTGTAGGCTTCAATAGAGTTTTTTATAAAATCTTGGAGTTCCTTTTTCTCCATATTCTTAACTTACTTCTGTTTTTAATGGACTTCGGGTAA
>JBBINQ010000049.1:0-18450 GCA_037443805.1 Caldifarciminota bacterium
CTTGAAACCAAATTCAATCTCTTTTCAAAAGCAGGATTTAAAATCAGATACAATACCCGATATTATACAGTATGGCTAAGAAATTAATCAAAAGATCAATTATTATTATTATTTTATTTCTCATTTATGTGGGTGCAATTTTATATCGCACACGTCTGAGCAAATATCCTGAGTATTATGACCCCAATGACCCAACTGCTTTCTACTGGACAGAGAATGCACTCCAGTATCATTATGCTGAACTTGTAGCAAATGGAGAGCCAATACCGAATTTTGACCCTAAATTACAGGCACCAGATGGTGTAAAGATATTTGAAAATTTAACCATTATGATGGAATACCCCTGTGGCTGGCTCTATCGTCTTTTAAAATTAAAAGAAAAAGGCATCCTTTTTCACACCTGGACCATTCTCTTTATTGCCGGTCTTGCAAGTTTGAGCATATTTGGTATTTATCTAATCTGTCGTGCAATAGGAATAAATGAATTCTATGCTATTATCGCTGCATTATTATCAAATTTTTCTTTAGTCGCAGTAGGCCGTTCAACATTTGGTTTTTTGAATGAAGATTTTGCCCTTCCTTTTATCCTGTTTGGACTTGCCTTTTATTTTTATGCCTTATCTCGCACTGAAAAAAAATTTGTTTTATCTCCCATTGCTGGGCTATGTTTTCTAATCAGTCTCAGTGCCTGGCATTTTTCCCGTTTCATCTTTCTGGTGATAATTATTATCTCTGTAATAAATCTCTGGATATTTGAGAAAAAAGCAAAAATGCGTGAAGATAATGCATTTACAATTTTGATGATTCTATTAATCCCTTTTTTGGGCAGTTTCTTTATACCTGTTCTGAGGAGTAGATTCTATTTTCTATCACCTGTATTTGGCCTGGGTTTTGGTGCAGTAATCGGCATACTTTTTTTCAAACAAAAAATTGAAAAACCACTGCTCTTTTCTATTTCTGGATGGCGTTCAATTATTCCGGCCTTGCTACTTTGCGCCCTGAGCATCTTGCTTTCGCACATACTTACAACTGAAACAGAATATACTCATGTCTGGTCTTTATTAATAAACAAAATAAAATTTATGGGCATTAAACCATCAAATCCTGAACTGCTCGATTATCCTGCACGTTCATTATGGATTGAGGCATTCAATAGTCCCCATCCAGTAAGTCTATTTAAAAATCTCTTTCCCATCATCATCCCGGCAATAATCGGCTTTATAAATTTAATTAAAAATTACTCTGATAAAATCCATATCAGACAATTTATTAATTTTTCTTTGCTCTTTTTCTTGAGTTATCTTGCCATTGAAAGGATGGGCGTGGTGAATAACTATTTTCTGGTTGTTCTAAGTGTTTCCATCTCCATAATCAATTTTAGAAAATTTTCAGGATTGTATAAATCTTTAATCCCTGGGTCTTTGTTAATAATATTTTTGTTCAATTTTTATCAAGGCTATCATTTACATCAACCGACCAATTATATAAAGATTTTACGCAAAATCTTCGGCAGCGAAACCACAGATATAATTTATAACTGGCGCCTCAACAATACTGAACTTGTCAGATATATAAAATTTAAGACCCCTGAAAATTCAATTTTCTTATCTTCTTTTAATGTAGGGCCCCTAATTCTCACCTATGCCGGAAGACCAATTGCCCTGCAACCAAAATTTGAAGTCAGAGATTGTCAGAATAGGGTTAAAGAATTTTTTGATGCTATTTACAGCAATGAAGAAGATTTTTATAATCTCTGTAAAAAATGGCAGATTGATTATTTTGTATATGACATAAGATTGCTACTTGATGATTCTAAAGACGGTAGTCGCTGGGTTGCGGGTAAAATGAAGATTGCAAGTAACACTGCCGTATTTATGTTTCACTTTTCACCTGATAAATTAAACCATTTTGAGCTAATATATCAAAATAATTTTTATCGTATTTTTAAGGTTATGAAAGGTATTGAACGACCTCAGTTCCATTTATTTTACTATCAACCAATCTATGATTTAAAAATATATGGCAATCAATCACCAGAAACTGGATTTTTTGATGACCATTACACAAAGAATATTTTGGACAAAATCAGACAAGCAAAGTATCTACTGCAGAAGGCAAATATCCTTTTGACGACCAATCCTGCAAAGGCACTGGAGTTGATGGAAAGTTCAATTACATTATATCCGTCACTCATTGGTTCATTGACCACACTCGGCATTGCCTATGCATTGAACAATAGAATTGAACAGGGATTATTATTATGCCAGAAAGAAGTAGAAATAAATCCACTATTTCCACTGGGACATTACAATCTTGCGTATTGTCTTTATCTAAAAGATGATATGTTCGGTGCAATTCAGGAATTAAAAGAATTGTTGAGATTAGAACCAAATTTTTTACCAGCAAAAGAGATGCTAAAACAACTACAATGAATTGAGTCTGGTTAATTTTACCTAAATATCTATGCCTTGACAATTGTCCAAAATTAAATAAAATTAAATATGCTTCTTGATAAAAAGATTGCTCTGGTAACTGGTGGTGCCAGTGGCATAGGTGCGGCGATTGCTAAAAAATTTATTGAGAATGGTGCTGCTGTAATTATTGTTGATGTGGACCAGGAACTGGGCAATATAACTGCAAAACAACTTGGGGAAATGGCGCATTTTTATTATATGAATATTGCTGATGAGCAATCGGTCAATGATACGATAAATCAAATATTGAACACCTTTACAAAAATAGACATACTCGTAAATAATGCCGGAATAACAAACGACAAACTACTGATAAGGATGACAAAGGAAGACTGGGAAAAGGTAATTAGTATAAACCTCACCGGCACTTTTCTTGTAACCAGGGCAGTCGTAAAATATATGATGAAACAACACTATGGCAAGATTGTTAATATTGCTTCGGTCATTGGTATGATTGGCAATGCCGGGCAGGCAAATTATGCGGCAAGCAAGGCGGGCATTATCGGATTTACAAAATCCTGCGCCAAAGAACTTGCATCTCGCAATATCACCGTAAACGCAATTGCCCCAGGTTTCATTGAAACAAGGATGACAGAAAAATTGCCTGATGAAATTAAACAGATGTATTTCAAATTAATCCCCCTGGGCAGATTTGGTAAACCAGAAGATGTTTCAAATCTTGCACTTTTCCTGTGCTCGGACCAGGCAGATTATATCACTGGTCAGGTAATCGCCATTGATGGCGGAATGGTAATGTAAATTGATGAATAAAAATTGAAAGGAGATAAACAATGGCAATATTTGATGATGTAAGAAATATTATTGTGGAACAACTCCATGTTCCACCAGAAAAAGTAAATACCGATGCAAAGTTTATTGAAGACCTCGGCGCTGATTCTTTGGATACAGTAGAACTTATTATGGCATTTGAAGAGAAATTTAATATTCAGATACCCGAAGAAGATGCTCAGAAACTTGATACCGTAGGCAAGGCAATTGCCTATCTTGAAGATAAATTAAAAACAAAATGAAAAGGGTAGTAATAACCGGCATTGGCGCAATTACACCCCTGGGCAACGATGTCCCGACAACCTGGACCAGTATGCTACAGGGTAAGAGTGGCATTGATTTAATAAAATCATTTGATACCTCAAAACACACAGTAAAAATTGCCGGCGAAGTAAAGAATTTCCAACCAGAAACAAAAGTTGACCCAAAGATGATTAAAAGGCTTGACCGCTGTGTTCAACTGAGTATCTGGGCGACAATTGAAGCAGTGGCAGATGCAGGGATTGATTTTGAAAAGTATGACAAAACTGACATCGGTGTAATTATCGGTTCTGGCATAGGTGGACTACTCACCTGGGAAGAAGAGCATATAAAATTTATGAATCAGGGACCGGGTCGGGTTTCGCCATTTTTGATCCCAATGATGATTCCGGATATGACCTCAGGCTATGTCGCAATCCACTACGGTTTAAAGGGTCCGAATTATACTACTGTATCTGCCTGTGCTTCTGGTGCCCATGCAATCGGCACTGCCTTCCGAGAAATCAAATTGGGCAATGCTTCAGTCATTGTTACTGGTGGTGCTGAAGCTCCGGTAACACCATTTGCCCTTGCTGGATTCAGCAATATGCGCGCCCTTTCCCGTCGTAATGAAGAGCCACAAAAGGCATCCAGGCCCTTTGACCAGGCAAGGGATGGTTTTGTGATGGCAGAAGGAGCTGCAACATTGATTCTTGAAGAATTGGAATTTGCAAGAAAACGGGGTGCAAAAATCTATGGCGAAATTGTTGGGTTTGGCGCAACTGGTGATGGCTATCATATCACTGCACCATCGCCCGAAGGCGAAGGTGCACGACGGGCAATGGAACGGGCAATAAAAGAAGCAGGATGCCAGAAAGAGGCAATAGACTATATCAATACACATGGCACATCCACAGATTTAAACGACAAATTTGAAGCAAAGGCAATAAAGGACCTGTTTGGTGAACAGGCACCTAAAATTCTGCTCAATTCAACAAAATCAATGATTGGACATACACTCGGTGCTGCCGGCGCAATTGAAGCAGTCGTAACAATCTTATCAATAAAAGAACAGATTATACATCCTTCTGTAAATTTAGAAAATCCTGACCCGGAATGTGCGGGATTAAATTTTGCATTAAATGGAGCCCGCAAGACAAAAATTGACTATGCCCTATCAAATTCACTCGGTTTTGGTGGGCATAATGTATCATTGTGTTTTAAACGGTTTGTGGAATGAAATCTGATTAATGAAAAAATATGGTAAATTATTCATTGGTATTGGAGGTAATATTGGTTCAGGAAAAACAACAGTTGCAAAAATATTCCAATCATACGGTATGAGATATATATCTGCGGATAGAATTGGTTGGAGTGTGCTTCCGGAGATTGCGGATAAATTAAGAGAAAAATATGGTGATAAAATATTTTCTGGCTCCAGAATTGACCGTACTAAATTACGTAATTTTGTTTTTAGCAACCCATCGCATTTAAAACACCTGAACCGATTATCTCATCCATTTCTGCTAAAGAAGATCTTTGAAAAACTAAAGAGGATACATCGTGGTATGGTGGTGATTGATGCAGCGTTGCTTTTTGATTGGCACAAATTACTAAAAGAAATAGATTATCCGATTCTTGTTACATCAAAAAAGGAACTAAAAAGAAAAAGGGCATTGCAAAGGGGTATATCCAAAAAAGTATTTGAGCAAATCATCCGACACCAGAAAAAAGAATCTGAAATGGTAAAGTGTGCAAAATATATTATAAAAAATAATGGCACGCTTTGGCAACTGAAAAAGCAGTGCCGAAAGATTTTCAAGGAGTTGAAAAATGATTGTTGAATGCACTAATTGCCATGCAAAATATAATATTAATGAAAATAAAATACCTCCTGCTGGTGTTAAGGTGCGCTGTCCAAAATGTCAGAATATAATCTTAGTAAAAAAAGAAGAAACAGTTGTATCACCCAAGATAGAACCACCTCCAGTACCCAAGGTTGAGCCACCAGCACCACCCAAAGTTGAACCACCTCCTACTCCCAAGATTGAAGAGCCACCAATACCAAAGGTTGAAAAACCAATAGTACAGGAACCACCTGTACCTAAACCACCTGAGCCTGAAGTTCCAGCACCTCCAGAACCTGAAATGCCTGTAACCCCGCCAGTGCAAAAACCTGTGGCACCAGAACCTGAACCAGTCATAAAACCACCAAGCCCACCACCTGTAGAGATGAGTGAAGAAGATAAAAAATGGCATGAGCGGGCAAGGCGACTTGCCAAGGCACTCGCCTCAGACCTGGTCTTATACAACCAAGAAAAGGTAGAACAGGGTCTGCGCGATGGCACATTGGTTCAACTTTTAGGTTCTGAGATCAGACGCTCCTGGGAATATTACTGCCAGCAAATTCCCAAGCATATCATTGAAAATAGTGATTATTTTAAAGAACAGTTAAATAAGATTGTCGGCAAGGGGAAAGAGATATTTAAATAAATTTTTGGTTTATCAACCACGGGTTAAATAAAAAGATAATCCAAAACCGGGTTCAGTATACCACCATTCCAAATATCTATAAAACTTTAACCGCGCGGCAAAATCAATCTTCATCTTTGCGTTAACTGGACAAAAACCAAGACCCGCGTTAATTATACTTTCCCGTTCATTAAAATAAATACAATTTTTAGGTGACGCAAAACCAAATGAATACCCAAAGCGCATGGCAATCTGTTTATTAGCGAACAAAACTTCGCATCCCTGATTAATACGATTAAAATGCTCTACCCCAGTGTATCCAAAGGCATAATAATTTATCTTGTGCTGATATTGAATACCCAGCAAATTCAAATAGGAAATCCCAAAACCAATTTCTAATCGCTTAACTTTATCAATAAAGCCGAATTGGTAATATACATTTCTATTCTCATACTGTGACAAAAAACCGAGAGATACATACTTGTCGTGGCTCTGGATTTTATGGCGCGCCTGAACCTTAAATAACCCTCCGTGATTCATTGTGCTATCATCGGGGTTGTAAAAAATTTGGTAATCAGATTTTAACCCAAGGTTCAACCTTTGACCAGAATAAATTAAAGGAAACTTAATGGTATGAAAAGAATAAAAATCAGGCGTTTTATAGGTTTCAAATTGGCGTTTAATCTTTACAAATTTGTATGCAAGACCAAGCGTTATGTGCTTATTATTTAATTTGATTAAAGAAGAAGGCTCTCCATAAATGATATTTGCACGGTAGGTGCGCGGACCATAAAAATTTTTTGTTTCCGAATTATAAAATTCATAACCACCTCTCATTGCTGTATTAATATTTCCGAATGTATGGCAAAAGGTCAGTGTATCATTTATAGTTTTACTACTTGATGTAGTATAACCATATATCGCGCTGTAATACTTCAATCTATCTCTTGATAAATCAAGTGAACCACTAATAGCATTGTTATTGCCAATCTTTGTAGTGCCAGAACCAAGCATCCTCTCGGCAAAATGTTCATTCTGACCGAAATCTTCTTCAGTTACATCAAATGCAATCATTCCCGGTATATAAATAATTGGCTTAGAATATACCTCGTCTATCAGTCCTGCGCCAATCTCACCAAAATCGTAAGCAGTAATATTATTATTAAAATCTTCTATAACAATATCAATATCACCCATTGCAGAGAGGCGCAAGTTTTCGCGCATTAAAAAGGAACTTTCAACTTCAATTGGCATTGGATTACCAGAAATAAATCCTGAAATGCAAAAGAAACCTATAATAAAAATTATTTCTATATTAAACAATTTGTTTTCCATTTTTAATCTTGTATAATTATAAAGTATTTTTAAAATTTGTCAAGTAAATTTTCAATTTTCCTTGACAGGTCTGGTATTTCAGGTAAAATATAGTAGATTGAAAATGACTAAAACTAAATGGTTTTATATTTTACTTAGGTTAACAATGTTGGTCATTATTTTTGAGACTATTATGTTAAATTCTGTCTGTAAAGGGCCTGAGGATTTGAAACCGCCAGAGGATACACTCTTAACACCACCTGCTCCACCAAAGCTCCTATCTCCTCCCGACAGTTTTGTGCGTATGCCTACAGAGCCGACTGGAAGATTGTCACTATCCTGGGAGGCAATTGAAGATGCTGAAATATATGAAATATATTTTGATGGCGATACTACTGATGAGTGGACTGTCTCTACTGATACGAACTTCTTTAGCCTTCGCTTACAAAACGACGACTGGGAATACATACTTGACAAATTCATCTGGAAGGTCCGTGCAAACAGTTCTAAATGGCAGTATTATACGGATTGGTCTGAACCACGACATTTTGAAATAAGGCTTCGGCCCGAACCGCCTCATCTTATTTATCCGCCAAATGATACAAATCTTTTTTCTGATACATTGCCTGCAGAACTGACTCTTGAATGGACCGTTGTCCAGGATGAACAATTTTATGATGTGAGATTACTGATTGATACATTTCTATATTATGTAACAACTGTCCAAAACAATTCCTGTATAATAATCATTGATACCACCGGAACATACTACTGGCAGGTGCGTGCAGGCAGCAAATACTGGGAATATTATACAGAATGGTCAGCATTATGGCATTTCAGAGTAATAACTTCTGTTCAATAAAATAAAGTTTTTATTTTAAGTTTTTTGGGGTCTGGTCAGAATTCTGTTATAAAAATAGAAAAGTACCAATAGCAATATTATTAATAATACAACCAGATAATGTAATGGAATGAGATGGGCATTATGGGTATTGAACCAATAAATATCAAGTGATGTATAGGCGATAAAAATCTGGATCAATGATATTATAATCACCAATAAATATACTGCGCGTGGGTCACGATACCTATTTCTTGTCATAAAAAATATAATAACACCTGTAGCAAATAAAACTATTTGCGGCATTATACTGGTATAGAGAAAAGATATTTTTGGACTCCAACCATCAGGATTTCCCTGAAAATCAAAATGGGTCGCAATCCTATCTGGTAAATTCTGATAAAGCAATACAATCATAATAATTGAAATAGTAAAGATTGTATCAGGAATTAATAAAATAAAAAAACTGGCTTTCTTTTTACTCGGTTCTATTTCTGCTTCAATGGTCTCTTTAATTACAGATGTTCCGGTGGTTGATTTTAGCCAATCAATCAATAACTCTGGCCTTTCTGGCGAAATCGCGAAAAATCCTGTTTTAGATTTTATAATTATAATATTCTTTAATCTGGTCAGCTGACAATTGATATTTCCATAGTCCTTTGTGGTAAAAATACCATAATAGCCAAATAAACCACCATTGCCCATAGACCGCACAGGCTTTAATTTATTAAAGTCTTCAACTTCAATAAAACCTTCAATCATATTGAGGGGAATAATTATCTTTTTGCCTATCACTTTTTCAATAACAAAATTACCACCTTGAATGTAGTATTTATGGGGACTTAAAAGATAACTGAATAAAACAATTGATATCATTAACAGAGAAAAGACCCAGCCAAAAGGAATGTTCTTTGCCGAGAAAAAAATTGCAAAGGCAATTAAAAATACTGTAACAACAATTGTAATGAGTGATGCTATAGTATCAAGTTTTGCAATCTTAAATTCCATAATCACTCCAGGTCAACGAGCATCCTTTTTGCGGCATTATCAAGGGCATCTTCTGGTGAGCGCTCAAGTCTTAATGCCTCTTCAAGTGCCTCATTGAGATATATCCGGCCGGTAAACCATTCCTTGACCTTGGGCTCGGTGCGCGCAAATTCAAGCTGGGCAACAATTTTATCGTAATTGGGATTCTCTGCAACGAATTTTTGAAAGTCAGGCATCCTTAAAACACTCATTCTTGTGGGCAGGTAATAACTCGCTTTTGTCCAGGTAATTTGCTGGGATGGTTCTAAGAACCACTTGATAAATTCCCAGGCAAGTCTTTTCTGTTTTTTATCTGATTTTGTAAAGATTCCAATATTGGTTCCAGCAATAACCACGCCTGATTTTTTCCCTTGCGGAAATGGTGCAACACCCATTTTAAATTTTGGCCTTCCCTTTAAGAACGCCCAGGATACGACTGATGCCGGTATGGTTCCGACCTTACCATTCAAAAATTCATCCTGCCGCTGGAATCCTGGATTTAAGTAGAAAAGGCTATCCCTGACCAAATCAACGATATATTTTAAAACCTTAATTCCTGCCGAATCATTAAATATTGGTTTCTTTGCTTCAGAATTGTATAATGTACCACCTTCCTGATAGAGCATTGAGGAAAAATACCAAACATCAATGGGCCAGGAAGTTGGCAAAATTTTTATTTTTTTTAATTTTTCACAGGCAGTCCTGAATTCGCTCCAGTTTTGAGGAAAGTCTCTAATCTCTGCAGAATCAAAGATTGTTGCATTGTAGTAAAATACAGGAAGACTCTTATTGAAAGGAAGTGTAACAACAATTGAATCAAATGTATTATCTTCAATAAATACGGGAAAGAAATCATTAAGAGCAAAAATTGAATCCTGCATAATATAGTTCTGCAGGGGTTCTAAATAACCTGCCTTGTAAAACTGGTCAGTCCAGGATTCATACATCTGGGCAATGGTTGGTGGTGTATTAGAAGCAATTGCACCCATCAGTTTCTGCGCCAGGGCATCGTAAGAACCCATCTGCACTGACCTTATCTCTCCTTCTGGATGGAGTTTATTAAATTCTGCAATCATCTCTTCAAGTTTTTTACCGATGGGCCCACCCATTACATGCCAGAAATATACTACAGTCTTATCCTCTTTTTTGCAGGAAACACTGATAAACAATATAGCAATAGAGTATATAAAAAAAAGCCGTACTCCATTTACCATTCCGGGCCTATGGTTAAATAAAATTTCCACTTTGAGCGTTCGCCTTTTTCATCAATCCAATCTTCCAGATTATTGGCACGGGCAAAATCCAATTTAAATATTGCAAAGAGAAAATTAAATCTCAAACCAAAGCCCAACCCCATCTTTAAATCCTTAAACCGAAAAGAAAGCAGATTGTCTGCTGGTTCAAAAACTTGAAAAGAATCAGAATAAACACCAGCAAAATCAGCAAAAAGAACCCCCCTTATATTTCTTATTTCAATGGGCAAAGGAAAGGCAAGGCGTAAACGGTCAATAAAAGGAAATCTGTATTCAAAATTCAAAAATCCCAGATCCGCACCAGTAAATGTATAATAATCAAAACCCCGGATAGAACCCGGACCGCCAATGGACCAGAGTTCCTCATCCTTACCAAAATTGCCCGCAAGTACCAATCGTGTAGCAAAATTTGCCCGCGGTGAAAGCCGAAAATATCTTCGGTAGTCAAGGATTGCTGCCTTAATATCAAAATCACTGAATATTGTTGTATATCCTGTTATGCGAGCGCGCAGACCATTATGTGGACCAGTATCACCCCATTTGGCATTGTCAAAAATAAAAGAAAGTTCTGGATAATTAAAATTATAAGATGTATCAACATAATAATCAGAGTAAAAATCATCAAAGAATTCAAGCCACTTGGTCTCATAAATTTTATAGGTATACAATCCTAATTCAGTTCGGAAAAATTTTGTAAATGGATATTGGGACATAATACCCGCGCCCAGATAACGCCATATCACAAGGTCATTTCCCTCGGCAAAATAATTGAGGTATTGAAAAAAGGCAAGGCCTAAATCGGTACGCTTCTTAAGATACCAGTAAACGAGAAAGATATCAGAGGAAGTTAAACTTCCATAAAAATCAGTGCTGAACTGAATATAATGATTGCCGAGTATATCACTGAACCCAAGCTGGGTCATTCCGGAAAATCCTAAAGGAGTATAATAAGATGCGCTTGCCACAATATAATCAAGGGTGAATTTCAAGCGATATTTTCTGACCTTGTCCTTATCCAGTTCAGATAATTCAAAATAATTTTCACTAACAAATTCTTCTGTAGTATCGCAATCAACCATTTTACTGAGTGGTTCTTTTACCACACAGATATCATAACCATAGTCATTATAATAACCAAAAGCAATCTTCTGATAATCACGGGATATTGAGGGATAATAGATGCCCGTAAGGATATCGGTCTTTCTTATTATCTTCTTTTCATCAAATGAAAAATAATAAAGATTATATGCTGAATCATAGTCAGCAATAAAGAATATTCCCGCATCATCATTAAAAAAGGGTGATGCAACATAGGCAGTCCTGGGAACGAGCCGTTCTATGTTTTTATCTTCTATTATAAATACACTGAAGCTACCATAATGGTATGCTTCATTTGAATCGGGTCGGTCTGAAACAAAAATAATTTTCTGTTCTGAAGAAAAATCAGGAAATTTGTCAGTATAGATATCATCAGTCAATTTTTCAAGGTTACCCGTTTTAACATCAAGTAAGTAGATATCCAGGTATGAATCTTTTAAACCACTGAAAACTATTTTTGAACCACCCGGTGAAAATTTTGGTGAATATATGCCATCAAGTTTTAATTTAAATTTTTTATAGACCCTGCCATTGCGTGCATTTATTATATAAAGCACATCTTCGCCCTGTGCCTTTGCCGCAAAACTAATATATTTCTCGTCAGGTGACCAGGCAATACCACCTTGATAAAGATGCAAACCTTCATATCCTGAGGAATATTCTGCCTTCACAAGCCTCTTTAAAATCCTGCCATCAATACTTGAAACAACAATCAATTCCGCAGTTCCCTGACGGTCACTGATAAAAGCAATCTTATCGCCATTGGGTGAAATCGCAGATGATGTATTATAGAATGTTCTGGTTTTTTTATGGTCGTAAACAACCCGCGCGAAATTATCAAAATTTTCTGAAAGTTTTATTTGTGGCCAATATTTTACCTGATAAAATTTGACCCAGCGATTATTAAAATCATCTACTCCAACACCAAAGGCAGCGATAAATGCATTATCCAGGTTCTTTTTTGCCTTTAAAAGATGAATAAATTCACTTATCTTTTCCCGTCCATATTTTATACTAACATAATTATAAAATGCCTGCCCTTCCTTATAGATAATATAACCACCATAATTACCAAGGTCAGCAAGGGAGATGAATTGATTGTTCATAATCAAATCGCGCATATAAATATCCGCTTCAAGGTTCCAGCCCTGAGAAAAGAACTCAGCAGAACCTTCCATTACCCATAATGGTATTGAATACATAAAATCACCGGTAAGGATTGCCTCAAGTTTTGAAGGAAAAAATATGACAAATTGGAATACATGGGTAAGTTCATGGACCAAAACATGGCGTAAATCTTCATAGTCTCCATTAAATGGTATAACCATTCTATTCTTTAAAATTTCGGTAAAACCACCGACCGACTCTTCTATCAATTCAAGTGTTACATTGGTCTGGGAAAAATGGTTCGGTGCATTATAGAGAATGACTGGAATCCGAAATTCAACCTCAATACCAAAATCCTTGCTCAATTGTTCATAACCATCCTCAAGCACATCCTGGGCAAATAGAGCAATATCCTTTCCTCCATCATAAAAATAGATGTCAAAATGTTCCGTGGATAAAATCTTGAAATCAAAATCACGATACTGGATTTTATTCTGGCCAAAATATTGATTAAAGAGGCAAAGAGATAGCAAAATTGCGCCCATATCTTTCAAGTATAACGAAATAAATATCATTGTCAATACACCGATATAAGGAAATGGGTGGGAGGCTATGGCAACGCTGCCTGTTTCGGTTAAAGGCAAGGTTATTTGTGTATATAGACCATAAACTTTTGACGATTGACGAAACGGGCAGCGTAACCGTATAATAAAATATATCTTGACTAAAGTATATTTATTAGATATAATAAAGACTATGAACAGAGTTTTAGTTCTTGGTGCAACTGGGCTTGTAGGTCAGGAAGTTATAAAAATTCTGGAACAGAGAAAGTTTCCAGTAAAAGAACTCTTTTTATTCGCATCAGAAAAGAGTGAAGGAGCGACTGTAACATTCTGTGACCGGGAATATGAGGTAGTATCAGAATATGAGCCTCTTATTGATAAGGTTGATATTGTATTTGGATGCCTTGATGAACCACTTGCTAAGGAGATTGTTCCAAGATTCAGGGAAAAGTCTGTAGTTATAGATAACTCTCCTGCATTTCGTATGGACCCAGAGGTGCCGTTGATTGTTCCTGAGATTAATCCACATAAGATAAAAGAGCACAAAGGGATTATTGCGAATCCAAATTGTTCCACTATCCAGATGCTGGTGCCACTATACCCATTGCATAAAGAATCAAAGATAAAAAGAATCTTTGTTGCGACATATCAATCGGTCTCAGGATATGGTAAGGCAGCAGTAGAGGAATTAAAATTAGAACTGGAATACATTGCAGTGGAACAACCCGTTCAGAAATTTGAAGATAGTGTTTTTGCTCATCAAATAGGTGCCAATATCATACCTCAGATTGGTCGTTTCAATGAAATGGGTTATACGAGTGAAGAGATGAAGATGCTCAATGAAACAAGAAAAATTTTTGATGACCAATCAATACTTGTCAGTCCAACCTGTGTGCGCATACCAGTATTTTATGGCCACAGCGAAGTGGTCACTGTTGAATTTGAAAAACCGCTCTCGGTTGAGCAGGCAAAAGAGATTTTAAAGAATGCGCCCGGTATAGTATTGTGTGAAAATGATGCGGATTATCCTGTGCCCGTGAATGTGGCAGGAAAAGACGAAGTCTTTGTGGGCAGGGTGCGTAAGGATTTTTCATTTGAGAACGGTCTCAGTATGTGGATTGTTGCAGATAATATTAGAAAGGGTGCAGCACTAAACGCGGTCCAGATTGCGGAGTTATTATGATAATGAGAAAAAAACAAAGGTATTTTGGTGTTTAGGCATTTAGGTATTTGATATAGCTGAGGTGGATTATGTGGTTTAAGAAAAAAGTTCAGGCAAAACCAGACGAAAAATTGGTGCTCCCTGAGGGCATCTGGGTCAAGTGTGAAAGTTGCGGCGAAATCCTCTATCGCAGTGAACTGGAAAAGAACCTTTGGATCTGTCCCAAGTGTAATTTCCACTTTCGGATATCTTCCCATGACTACATTGCACTATTACTTGATGATAGCAAGCTTGAAGAACTTGACCCGGATATTGAGCCATCTGACCCATTAGATTTCCCTGAATATAAGAAGAAACTGAAGTCTGCCCAGCAAAATTCAAAATTAAAAGAAGGGCTTTTATATGGCAATGCCCGCATCGGTGGTATTGAAGTTGTATTTGCAACAATGGATTTTGCTTTTATGGGCGGAAGTATGGGTTCGGTTGTTGGCGAAAAGATTGCGCGAGCAATAAGGCGTGCCCGTGAAGACAAAAAACCACTCATAATTCTTTCCACTTCAGGTGGTGCCCGGATGCAGGAAGGCATATTTTCTTTAATGCAACTTTCAAAAACCTCAGCAGAACTTGCTCTCCTTGCCAAAGCACATGTGCCATATATTTCAATTCTCACCCACCCCACTATGGCAGGCGTTATGGCATCTTATGCCTCACTTGGCGATATTATCATTGCCGAGCCCGGTGCATTGATCGGTTTTACCGGTCCACGGGTCATTGAACAGACAATCGGTGAAAAATTGCCGCCGGGATTCCAGCGCTCAGAATTTATGTTAGAGCATGGAATGGTTGATTTAATCGTATCTCGTAAAGACCTGCGTAACACATTGATAAGGATTCTAAAAATCATCAATAAAATTGCGTGAGGATAAACTCCTTTATCCCATATCAGGGTAATATCATTTAAAAATGGCTGAACTAAGATTAGAGAATGTCTCCAAGATTTATGATAAAAATATTGTTGCGGTTCAGGACATAAATTTTACTGTCAGAGACCGTGAATTTGTAGTATTATTAGGACCTTCAGGTTGTGGCAAAACAACGATATTAAGATTAATCGCAGGGCTGGAACAGATTACCTCAGGAAAAATCTTTATTGATAATCTATGTGTGAATGAATTGAGCCCGGACAAACGCGATGTGGCAATGGTCTTTCAGAATTATGCACTCTATCCACATATGAATGTCTTTGATAATATGGCGTTTGGATTAAAAGTAAGGCACTTGCCAAAATCCGAGATTGAAAAAAGAGTTTTGAACGTCGCTGAAATTCTCGGATTAAAAGATTTTTTAAATAGAAAACCCCGACAATTATCTGGTGGTCAGCGCCAGCGTGTTGCCCTGGGACGTGCTATTGTGCGTGAACCAAAATTATTCTTATTTGATGAGCCACTCTCCAATCTTGATGCGAAGTTAAGGGTTCAGATGCGCGGAGAATTATCCCGTTTGCATAAAAGATTGAATGCGACCATAATATATGTGACCCATGACCAGGTGGAAGCGATGACTTTGGGCGAGAAAGTTATTGTTATAAATAACGGCAGAATTCAGCAATGCAGTGACCCGCTCTCTCTTTATAAAAAACCAGCAAACAAATTTGTAGCAGGCTTTATCGGTTCGCCACCAATGAACTTTATCACCGGTGATATTAAAAAAGAAAAAGATACAGTAATATTTTACAATCAGGACTTAACAATACAATTAAATAAAGATTTTGAAAAGTTTTTAAATCAAAATGTAATACTCGGCATCAGACCTGTAGATTTCACTGATGCTGAAGGTATAGAATTTAAAATTAAAGTAGAAATTATGGAGCCGATTGGTGAAGAAGTATACATCTATGGAAAATTAAATAATACGACAATCCATGCCCGTGTTCCTGCCGGAATAAAACCAGCAATAGACCAATTACTGACCTTGAAAATTCCGCCAGAAAAGATATACTTATTTGATGCCCGAACTGAAAATGGCTTCAACTAAAAAAACAAAAAGTCACCGCCTGCGCTGGTTTATTATCATCATTGCTTCACTGCTTGGTGGTTTTATGCTGGGCTTTTACATCCAGGTTGTCCATGACCTACCACCTGCAGAAGCAATCTCTTTTTATACACCGCCCGTCTCAACCAAAGTCTATGACGACCAGGATAGCCTGCTCACTGAATTTTTTATTGAGCGTAGAGAATTGACCAATCTGAGCGAAGTACCTGAATATTTAAAAAAAGGTTTTATCTGCATTGAAGACAAAACATTCTACAAACACTGGGGCGTTGATGTTAAAGCAATCTTCCGTGCCCTTTTCCAGAACATTCTCCATATGCGCGCAGAACAGGGTTTCAGTACCATAACTATGCAACTTGCCCGAAATATCTTTCTCACCCAGGAGAAAACAATCCTGCGAAAATTAAAAGAGATTATGCTGGCATTGCGCATTGAACGCACTTACACAAAGGATGAAATTCTTGAGCGCTATCTGAATCAGGTAAATTTTGGACAGGGCAGGTATGGTGTAGCAACCGCAGCACGGTATTATTTCAATAAGAATATCTCTGACTTAACCCTCAGCGAATCTGCATTGCTCATTGCTCTGCCAAAATCTCCTGAATATCTCACACCCTATCGTTATCCAGAACGTGCAAAGGCACGACGGGATTTAGTGCTGAAACTGATGTTTAAAGATCACATCATCACTGAAGATGAGTATAACAGGGCAATCAATGAACCACTCAATGTAGTAGAACATAAAAAAGGAAGTAATATTGGCGAGTATTTTATTGAGGAAATAAGAAGATACCTTGAGATGAAATACGGGGCTGAATTTCTTTACCGCAGTGGCGCAAATATTTATACTACCATCAACAGAAATATTCAGCGGACAGCAGAAGAGATTCTGGAAAAGCATTTAAGTAAAATAGAAAAAGATTATAAATTAAAAATTACCAAAGCCAAAACCGACTCAACAGGCATCCCTGATACATTGAACAAGACCCCTTATCTACAGGGCGCAGTGATGATCGTTGATCACCGTAAGGGTGAGATCAAAGCAATTATTGGTGGCAGGGACTTTAGTCAGAGTAAATTTAATCGGGCAACCCAGGCACAGCGACAGACTGGCAGTTCATTTAAAGTATTTGTATTTCTCGCTGCACTGGATAATGGTTTTACTCCAGCAGATTTAGTTCTTGACCTACCAATTGTGCTTGAAGTCGCAGGTCCAGACAGTATTTATCGTCCAGCAAACTATGACCACAAATTTATGGGACCGATTACAATGCGCAAGGCACTCGCCCTTTCACGGAACCTTGTGGCAGTGCGCCTGATTCGTATTGTCGGACCAGACCTTGTGGTAAAATACGCCTATGATATAGGTATAAAATCAAAACTTCTACCCGTTGTCTCTTTAGCACTTGGTGCTTGTGAAGTAAGTCTTGCAGAATTAACCCAGGCATTCAGTACCATTGCCAATCTTGGTGAAGAAAAATCCTTAATAATGATTAGAAAGATTACGAATCGTGAAGGCACAATCATTGAATTGAACAAACCTCTATCAGAGCGAAAATTATCTCCACAAACGAGTTTTATTCTTGTCAATATGATGCGCTCTGTAGTTGATGGTGGCACGGGTTATGAAATACGAAAATATTACAAGGGCCCGGCTGCAGGAAAAACCGGTACTACAGACAATTATTCAGATGCCTGGTTTATTGGATTTACACCCCATTACACTGGAGGTATCTGGGTAGGTTATGATGACAACCAGTCAATCTTTCGTGGTGCTACAGGCGGTGTAGTATCTGCGCCAATCTGGGGTGAAATTATGTCAAAGATTGATACCCTGATCACTGATGACTTTCCTGCACCTGAAGGCATTGTCTGGTGCAAAATCTGCCCAAAATCAGGATTACTGGCAAATGAATACTGCCCTGCGCCAAGAGAAGAACCATTTATTGCCGGCACTGAACCCAAACAAATTTGTGATATCCATACCTTTGAGACAAAATTACAAGTAGAAGATGAATTTGAAAAACTTGACCGCTCTGCCCTGCAGGGATATTAATAC
>JBBINQ010000050.1:0-17820 GCA_037443805.1 Caldifarciminota bacterium
AGGTAGTAAGTAGTAGTCGCCCGATTTATCGGGCATTATAGCTTCCCTCCCCCAATTGTAGTTGCCTGATTTATCAGGCATCATATCAGAAGTTGGTAAAACGCAGGTCTAAGCTTATAGGGCATAGCAATTAGTGTGGTTATTGGTTATACGACGCGGAAGCTGGGATGGTTAAGAGATAAAAAGCTTAATAAATGTGGCAACTACAAAATTTTTAAAAATATAAACAAGAGTAAAAGTAGAGAAGATACAAGTAAGTTGATGGTAATTATTTTGAAAGGATTTTAGCGGGCCGTTTTTGGTTTTAAAAGGAAATCACGAAATTTCTTTAAAATTAATTTTGCGTGCTCGGCTGTATCAACGACCACGAGAATTGTATCGTCACCACCAATTGTGCCTAAAATATATTTTAGTTCAACAAGGTCAATGGCACGTGCTACACCCTGGGCTTCGCCCGGCGGAGTCTTAATGAGAATTAAGTTGCCAGTAATTTTTATTTCGCGAACAAAATCAATAAACTTCTTTCTTATTTCACGCTCTGAACCACCAAACTCAGTAGCAATTTTGTAGTAAAAATTACCGGTGGCTTTTCGTAATTTAATAATCCCGAGTTCCTTCATATCCCGCGACAGGGTCGCCTGCGTAACGATTATTCCTTCTTTTTCTAATTCTCTGACAAGATCTTCTTGAGTATCTATGGCCCGATTCTCAATTAATTCCATAATTTTCTGATGGCGATATTTTTTGCTTTTCAATATATTAACTGGCATACCTTATTATACAATAAATTGTTATAATGTCAACATTCAGTAAAAAAGGGAGGCACTCTTCGTGCCTCCCTGCAAGAAAGGAGGTTTACTTTATTTCAACCTCAATTTCTTTGGTCTTCATTGATTCAGGTTTTGGTAAGGTCACGGTCAAAATTCCATCTTTGTAAGACGCCTTCACTTTATCAGCATCTACACTGAATGGAAGTGGAATGGAGCGGTAGAATTTTCCATAGAATCTTTCAATCCTGTGGTATTTCTTATCTTTGGTCTCATTCTCCTGTGACCGCTCACCAGTAATCAGCAGATGGTCATTCTCCACAGTCACTTTCAGGTCCTCTTTTTTCACACCAGGAATCTCTGCACGAACTTCTAAATTGCCATTATTTTCAACGACATCAATTGCCGGAACCCAGGATTTGCTCTCAGGATTGAAGAACCTCCGCACCATAGAATCGTACCAGCGGTCAAAATCCTCATCAAACCTTACCAAATCCTGAAATGGTTCCCATAATTTCATCATGTTTTTCATATTAATCACCTCCTGTTTTTTTATCCACTCTTTAGACAATGAAACCGTCAAAAGGTTAAATCGTGCGGAACAATATAAGGGAAAATGAGTTCTATCTTAGAATGAATAACAAATCTAAATTCTAAAAATCAGGTTTTTTTATTACTGCGTCGTTTGCAGGACCCACTGAAATGTAGGTGACCTTTAGACTAGTATAGTGCTCAATTAAATTTATGTATTCTTTTACTTCTTCGGGTAATTCAACAAAGGTTCTAATTCCGGAAATATCTTTTTTGAAACCTGGAACTTCTTCATAGACAGGTTTTAACTCATCGGCAATAAATGGGTCAAACTCTTTTGCATTTGAGTAACCTACCGCAATTTTGAGCTTATCAAAATGTGATAAGACATCAAGTTTGGTAAGAAATAATTCACGGGCGTTGGTCAGATGTGCAGCGTATTTCACGACCGAAGTATCAAATGGTCCGCAGCGCCTTGGTCTCCCTGTTGTTGCTCCAAATTCATTGCCAAATTTTCTTAAATTTTCTCCAAAGTTGCCATTGTCTTCAGTGGGGAATGGACCGAGCCCAACCCTGGTAGTATATGCCTTTGCTACGCCGATTACATTTATATTATTAAATGGCACACCACCAACACCAACAAATATACCACCAGTAATTGTATGGGAAGAAGTTACATAAGGATAGGTTCCAAAATTAATATCAAGTAAAGAACCCTGGGCACCTTCGTAGAGAATATTTTTATTCTCTTTTATTGCACAGGAAATAAATTCGTAATCATCAACAACAAATTCTTTCAATCTATCTGCATACTCCAGATATTTACTTACTATCTCATCATCAGAAAGGGGTTCAGCATGATATATTTCCATTAAGATTAAATTCTTTCGTGAAATATTTAATCGCAATTTTTTTTCAAACATTTCAGGATAATAAAGGTCGCCAAGCCTTATACCAAAACGCGCATATTTGTCTTCGTATGAAATACCAACCCCCTTTTTTGTTGTGCCGATACCGTGCGTAGTTTCTTCTTTTATTTTATCAAGCAAAATATGGTAGGGCATTATCAGATGGCAAAAGCGCGAAATTTTTATGCGTTGTTCAATATTATTATCATACTTCTTAAGTTGATTAAGCTCTTCAAAGAATATTGCCGGGTCAAAGACACACCCTGCACCAATGAAACCGATAGCATTTTTATTTAATAAGCCGCTGGGAATTAAATGAAAAATATATTTTTCGCCATTACGCCACACAGTATGACCCGCATTTGGTCCACCCTGGAATCTAACATTAATGTCAAAATCATTTGCCAGATAATCAATAACCTTTCCTTTTCCTTCATCGCCCCATTGCAAACCAACTATTGCAGTATTCATAGCCTTTAATATTACCTATTGAATAGAAAAAGTCAAGAGTTCACTATAGAAAGTTTTAGTCTGTATAACAATCTATTTTTCTTGACATTTTGGAAAGTTCAGATATAGTTATAACTGATGAAAAAAAATATTTTGATTATCTTAGTACCAATTATTTTGTTTATAATAATCTTTTTCTTTTTAACTCATAAACCACAAAAAGATCTCATTTATGGTTCAGGGATTATAGAGGTCAAAGAGGTTCTGGTCACCAGCCAGATTCCAGGCATTATAAAAGCAATATATGCGACTGAAGGAGATAGTGTAAAAATAGGAGATACACTCGTCATCATTGAACATAAGGAATTGATTGCCCAGAAACAAGAAGCACTGGCAGGTCTGAGTCTTGCCCGGCAAACAGTAAAAGAAATTGAAATCAAAGAAAAAGATTTAATAAAAGACCTTGAACGGGCACGCAATCTTTACAAAGCAGGTGAATTATCCCAAAAAGAACTTGAAGCAATTGAATCCCAATATGAAATCTTGAATGTGCAAAAAGAGAAAGTTAAGACACAGATTGCACAGGCAGAGGCAAAAGTTTCATTGACCAATGTCCAGATTGAACACGCCTTTATCTTAAGCCCAATTAATGGTATTATTTTAAATAGATACTACGAACCCGGAGAATTTGTAAATCCTGCTTCACCAATCCTGAAGATTGGCGACATCAGCGAAGCTTATCTTAAAATCTATCTCCCGGAAAAAGACCTCGGTCGGACAAAACTTGGTTCCAAAGCCCGGCTCTATGTGGATGCCTATCCAGGAGAACATTTTTCTGGAGAGATTACTTATATCTCTTCTGAGGCAGAATTCACACCCAAAAATATCCAGACCCGTGATGAAAGGGCAGGCCTTGTCTTTGCCGTGAAGATAACAATACCAAATTTAGACAAAAAGTTGCTACCCGGTATGACTGCAGATGCAAGCATCATTGAGGAATAAAGTCCTTGAGGCAAAAGGAATATATAAAAAATTTGATAATAGATATGCTTTACAGAATATAAATCTTGTGGTCTATGAGAATGAAATCTTTGGTTTGATTGGGCCTGATGGCGCAGGAAAGACCACTCTCCTAAGAATCTTTGCCACTGCCTTTTTACCTGACCAGGGAAAAATCAATATTCTCGGATGTGATATTTTACAGAACCCGGAATCAATAAAAGATAAAATTGGCGTGGTCCCTCAAAATTTTACCCTTTACAATGATTTGACTGTGGAAGAAAATTTAAATTTTTTTTCTAAAATGTATCTTTTAAAAAACAGGGATTATGCCCGGACAAGAACAACCTTGCTGGATATTGCAAATTTGAAGCCATTTTTAAAGCGTCGTGCCGAGCACCTTTCCGGTGGAATGCAGAAAAAACTCGCATTGGTCTGTGCTATGCTACATAGACCCAAACTTTTCTTACTTGATGAGCCAACTACTGGAATTGACCCGATCTCCCGAAGAGAACTCTGGGATTTTTTTTATGAACTTGTAAAATCCGGAGCCACAATCATTATATCCACACCTTATATTGATGAAATGGAACGTTGCACAAGGGTTGGATTTCTTTATCAGGGCAGATTGGTCATAGTTGATGAACCGGATATTATATTAAATAGATACCATGGCAAAAAATTTGATGAAATATTTATAAATCTCATAAGAGATGAAAAAGGCGATTGAAGTTTGTAATCTCACAAAAAAATTTGGTGATTTTGTTGCAGTCAATAATATTAACCTCATTATCAATGAAGCAGAGGTATTCGGTCTGCTCGGTCCGAATGGTGCGGGAAAGAGCACAATAATCAAAATGTTATGTGGGCTTTTAAAACCAACGAGTGGCTGGGGCTATGTTGCAGGTTGTGATATAATCAAAGATTTTGACCGCATAAAAAGGTCAATTGGATATATGTCACAGAAATTCTCACTTTACGAAAACCTTACAGTAGAAGAGAACATTGATTTTTATTGTGGCATCTATCGCCTAAACAGAAAAGAAAAAAAGGCGCAGAAAGACTGGGCATTTGAAACAGCAGAAATTATGGAATATCGCAACCAGATCGTTGCGGAGTTACCAAAAGGATATAAGCAACGTCTGGCACTGGTCTGTGCCCTGCTCCATAAACCGAGAATCCTGTTTCTTGATGAACCGACTGCCGGAGTTGACCCTATCTCCCGTCAGCAATTCTGGGATTTGATCTATAGATTAAAAGATTCTTTTAGAACTACTGCACTGGTGACAACACATTATATGGATGAGGCAGAACGTTGCGAAAGGATTGCCCTGATCCAGAATGGGATAATATCTGTGACAGGGACTTTTGAAGAACTAAAAGATTTGATTAAAGATAAGGTTTATCTCATCAAGGCACAGCCGTATTTTACGGCAAGGGAAGCGCTCCAGGCAGAACCAGGCATTCACCGTGTTCTATCTTTCGGTAATTCATTCCATGCCTTTTTTGCTGAAGATGCAGATATTGAAGTGGTAAAACATAATCTAAAGAAAAAAAATGTTGATATTTTATCCTTTATGCCGATACGACCTTCACTGGAAGATGTCTTCCTCAGTGTAATGGAAAAGTAATTTAGAGAAGATGAGAATCAGTGCAATCTTTCAAAAAGAGATCATCCATATATTGCGGGATAGACGAATGTTGTATTTCTCAATTATCTGGCCTGTGCTCTTACTCCTTTTGTTTGGTTACACGGTAAATCTTGATATAAAAAATATCGCAGTAGATTTTTTGGACCTTGATGGAACAGAACTTTCGCAAAGGCTTTTTCAAGTCTTCAACAATATCGGCTCATTTTCCCTGACCTATAAAAAAACTTATTCGACGAAAAATATTGAACAGATGCTAACCCGTGGCAGATGCAGTGCAGTAATCATTATCCCCGGTGGTTTCAGTAAAAAGATAATGCGCTATGAAAAACCTGAAATTCAAATTTTGATTGATGGCGCAGATAATAATACAGCACGGATAATTTCAGGTTATCTTAGTGAGGCGACAGAATATTATTTTAAAAAAGTCACAAAACCCACTATGGCTGAACTTTTCAATCTCCATTTTCATTTTCTTTATAATCCAGGCCTGCGCTCACAAAATTTTATTGTGCCGGGATTGATTGCCATTATTATAATGATAATCTGCAACCTGATTACCTCATCCACAATTGCTGGTGAATGGGAAAGGGGTTCTATGGAACAACTGCTCTATACACCAGTAAGACCTTTTGAACTCATCATCGGCAAATTGTTGCCCTATGTAATAATTGGTTTTCTCCAGGTAACATTGGTTCTATTAACCGGGATACTGGTCTTTAGAGTTCCTTTCAGAGGAAGCATCATTCTATTCTATATTGCATCTTGCCTCTATATCTTTTCTGCCTTAGGGTTTGGTTTATTCATATCATTAAGGACAAAATCACAGCAGGTTTCAACAATGATTGCATTCCTCGTTTCAGTCCTTCCTGCTTTTCTTTTATCAGGTTTTATCTTTCCTATTGAGAGTATGCCCATAATCCTCCAGTTCATCAGTTACCTTGTGCCTGCTAAGTACTTTCTCTATATCATCCGTAATATCTTTCTCAAGGGCACGAACTTTACGCATCTCAGACTGGAATTTTTCGCACTATTTTTGTTCTGTCTTGCCTTTCTCGGACTGGGTATAACAGGATTTAAAAAGAGGTTGCGGTGATCTATCAATTGTTTGCATTTATAAAAAAAGAACTCATTCAAACCTTCAGGGACCGCAGAATGCGTTTCATCATCCTTGCTGCACCAGTAATACAACTGATAGTTTTTGGTTATGTCGCAACAACTGAAGTTAAAAATATCAAACTTTTACTAATAGATTATGACCGGAGCTCACTGAGCCGGGAGCTTACCTCAATGATAGTCAATTCTAATTATTTTTTAAAAATTGACCTTGAAAAAATAAAAGATGGCAGCCCCGATGATCTGCTACATAAAGGAAGGGTAAAAGTCGTAATGACTATTCCTGCCGATTTTTCCAAAAATATTATGCGAAATAGTAAGAGTGACATTTTGATACAGATTGATGGTGTTGATGCAAACTCAGCAAATATCATAAAGACTTACTTAAGACAGCTTGTAAATAATTTTTCCAAAAAGGTTATCCATCCTGAGATCTCACATATTATGCCAGACATAAGTTTACGTTTCTGGTTCAATCCTGAATTAAAAAGTAGCCACTATATGGTTCCCGGGATAATCTCTCAAATCCTGCTCATTATTACTGCACTCTTAACTGCCCTTGCAATAACCAGAGAAAAAGAACTCGGAACAATTGAGCAAATCCTTGTTTCACCTGTATCCCGAGTAATTTTTATCTTAGGTAAAACATTGCCTTTTGTTCTTGTGGGTTTTATACAGATACTCCTTGTGCTATTTGTCGCAAGACTTGTCTTTGCTATCCCCATAAAAGGTAATCTACTATTTTTATTTATCTGCTCAATCATCTTTCTATTTACTACACTCGGGCTTGGACTTTTCAGCGCATCAATCTGTAAGACTCAGGCTCAGGCAATGCTTACTGTATTCCCAATAGTAATGCCTGCGTTATTACTTTCGGGCTTCTTTTTTCCCATAAATACAATTCCTGTAGTACTGAGATGGCTCGCATATATCAATCCGTTAACCTATTTTTTAATAATTGTCCGTGGTATTCTTTTGAAGGGCAGCACATTTTATGACCTCTATAAAGAACTGCTCGTTTTGATTATTTTTGGTGCGGGTTTCATCACTTTCAGTTCACTGCGCATCAGGAAAAGGATTGGTTGATTGATAGTTACAATCCAATGGGATTGTCACAAAAAATTTTAATTGACTATCATTGAAAATCGCATATAATAGACATAGCAGGGAGGTCTCAATTGGCTGATTTATCCGAAAAAATAAAAAAATTAACAGAAAAAATAAAAGAGAATAATATCTGGCGTCAAAAAGAGTGTATAAATTTAATCCCTTCAGAGACGACCCCGAGTTTCCTCGTGAAACTCTGTGAAATCTCTGACCCGGCAGGCAGATATGCTGAACACCGCACAATGAAAGGTGAAGAGGTCTATTTTTATCAGGGAATAGATTTTATCCGTGATGTTGAAGAAGAATTGCGAAAGGAAATGGCAGATTATTTTGGTTGCCCAAACATTGAATTGAGACCAATCAGTGGGCAGATGTCAAATGAAGTAGTATTCAAGGCAGTAGTAAAATTTATAAACCGTGATAGAAAACCAGGAGAACCGTTCCGTCGCTTAAAACTTGTAATGAACAATGATTTAAACAAGGGTGGACATCTCAGCTCACAGCCAATGGGTGCATTGTTCAATTATGTAGAGGAAGACCCTGCTACGGGTAAAGAAAAGGTTATCAATTTTCCCGTGCAATCTGATTGTATGTATAAAGCAGACTACAATAGAATTGCTAATATCCTGAATAAAGAAAAGCCAGAACTCATTGTGTTTGGTAAGAGTATGTTCTTATACAGAGAGCCTGTGGAGTTTGTCTATAATATTGTCAAAGCATGGAATCCCAGACCAATATTGATGTATGATATGGCACATGTGCTCGGACTTTATGGTGCATTTCAGGAGCCATTCAAAGAAGGTGCAGATATTGTAACCGGTAGCACACATAAAACATTTTTTGGACCCCAGCGCGGTGTGATTGCCTCTACCATTACCAAGGACTCTCCTCTGTCAAAACTCTGGCTGGAGATAAAGAGTCGGGCATTTCCGGGTTCAACCAGTAATCACCATCTGGGCACGCTTTTGGCACTTTTGATGGCAACCTATGAGATGAATGCATTCAAAAAAGATTATCAGACTCAGGTGCAGAAGAATGCAAGGGCATTTGCCCGAGCATTAAAAGACTGTGGTATTGATGTTGAAGGTGATGAAAAAGATGGATTTACTGAAACCCATCAAGTAGTAATCAGGGTAAAAAAATATGGTAGTGGAAATGAGCTGGCACGCCGACTTGAAAATAATAATATTGTTGCCAATTACCAGGCACTCCCTGATGACGAAAGTTTTCTTGAGGCGAGTGGCATAAGGATGGGTGTTCAGGAGATGACCCGGTTTGGTATGAAAGAGGACGATTTTCGTATCATTGCAGAATTTATTGCGGATGTAATTGTGAGAAACAAAAATATAAAAGAAGAAGTCAAAAAATTTCGCAGCCAGTTCTTAAAGATGCATTACTGCCTACCACCAGAACAAGCGATTCCTCTTGCTTCCCAGATATTCAGCAGTATCCTACCCGATATAGAATACTTTAAGTTATTTGTGAAAAATCTTGAACAGATAGCAAAGATATCTACTATTTAACATTTTGTGGTAGCATAAAAAATTTAGTCTTATATTAAAAAAATGCGAGCACTCTTAATTAACCCCTGGATCTATGACTTTAAGGCGTTTGACTTCTGGAATAAACCAGTAGGTCTGTTAATTGTTGCAGATATTCTTAAAAAGGCAGGGTTTGAAATTGATTTTATTGATTGTATGGACAGGTTGAGCCCCTATTTTAAAACCGAAACAAAGACCGATATTTATGGTCGTGGAAAATACCATTATGAAATTGTTGATAAACCGCAAATTTACAAAAACATACCCCGTAGATATAAACGATATGGCATTCCTGAAAAAATTTTCATTGAACAGGTCAAATTACTTAAAAAACCAGATTTAATATTTGTCACTTCATCAATGACTTACTGGTATTTAGGTGTAGTTGAAGCGATAAGAATTTTAAAAAATATATATACTGATATCCCGATAATTCTCGGTGGACTTTTTGCTACGCTATGTAAAAACTATGCAGAAAAAAATTCCGGGGCTGATTATATTATAACTGGTAGTGCTGAGACTTCGCTGATTGATTTTCTCAAGAAAAAAGGATTTTTTAATAAATCCATAAATACATATGAAATCATTCCTGATTTTTCATTATATAATACGCTCAATTATGGTGTGATAATAAGTTCAAGAGGATGCCCTTTTAATTGCACATATTGTGCAACCCATATATTATCTCCAGAATTTTATTATTATGATATTAAACTGATACTTCAACAGATTAGATATTTATCTCAAAAAACGAATAACATCGCCTTTTTTGATGATGCACTTTTATGTAATCCGAATTTTGCGGAAATTCTTGAAAAAATTATCTCAGAAAACTTAAGGATAAATCTTCACAGCTCAAATGGTTTGCATTGCCGATTTATTGATAAAGGTATTGCGCGATTAATGCATAAAGCAAAGTTTAAAACAATGTATTTGAGTCTTGAGACGACAAATCCTGTGGTTCAGAAAGAGACGGGCAACAAGGTCAATACTGATGAATTTCTAAGGGCAGTTGAAATATTAAAAGAAACAGGATTTTCTCCTGACCAGCTCCATGTTTATCTACTTTATGGTATGCCCGGACAGTCCAGCGAAGAAATTATTGAAGGAATAAAACTATGCCATTGCCTTGGTGTTCATCCCCATCTGTGCGAATTCTCACCTATCCCCCACACAGAAGAATTCAATAAGTCCGGGCTAAATGCGGATGCTGACCCCCTTTATCACAACAACCATTTCTACACCTGGTATTATTCAGGGCAAAGACGAGAAATTTATCAGAAGATCAAGACCCTTCTTTCGCAAAGATAATTATTTTTTGTAATCTATATTACACAAATTTTTTAACCCTGGTCTGTTGACATCCAGTATTTTTTGTGTAGAATTAGCTGTGCGCTTTCTGTTAATTTCTATCTCTATTCTATGCTGTTTCTGCTCCAGAAAGTCCGGTGATATCATTATTGCTGGCTCAACCTCAGTAGAACCATTTATAGAAAAAATCGCAGAGGAATATATGGCAAAGCATCCAGAAGTGAAGATAAATGTTCAGGGTGGAGGTTCTACTGCCGGTATCCAGGCAGTATTTAATGGTACTTGTGCAATTGGCACATCATCAAGAAATTTAAAACCCGAAGAACAGGGACTCCACATATTCACAATGGCACTGGATGGTATAGCAGTAATTGTCCATAAAAGTAATCCGATAATGGATTTGACCCATGACCAGTTAAAGGATATATTCAGCGGTAGAATAAAAAACTGGAAAGAAATTGGCGGTATGGACAAGAAAATAATTGTGGTAACGCGTGAAGAAGGTTCAGGTACAAGGGGTGCTTTTGAAGAATTGATTATGCAGGGAGCAGTCATCAGTGATGCCTGCCTTGTTCAGGATTCAAACGGAGCCATAAGGGAGATTATCGCAGCTACCCCACAATCAATCGGATATATTTCTGCTGGGCTTGTTGATGAAAGGGTCAAAGCAATATCAATAGATGGAGTATATCCATCTGTGGCAAATTTTGTAAATGGTGAATATAAATTTGTGCGACCATTTCTTTTGTTGACCAAAAATGAACCTTCAGGAATTGTTAAATCGCTAATTGAATTTACCCTTTCTCCTGAGGCACAAAAAATTCTGCAACATAATGGACTGATTCCTGTCAATGAAATCAATCAATGAAAGAGAAGACTGCTGAAAAAATTTTATTAATTATCTCTTTTTCTGCGATTATCTCACTATTATTAATAACCATCTTTATATTTATCCAGGGCGTACCATTGATATTCAAAGTCGGATTAAAAAATTTCTTTTCCACGCACTGGGCGCCAACAAAAGGATATTTTGGTATATTATCAATGATTGTTGGTTCATTATTGGTGACGATAGGCGCACTCATTATTGGCGTTCCCCTGAGCCTTGCCTGTTCTATATTTCTTGCAGAATTCGCACCGCCACCAGCGCAAAAAATCCTTAAACCTATAATTGAACTGCTTGCAGGCATCCCCTCGGTTGTTTATGGATTTATTGGTATTGTGATACTCATTCCACTGATTAGAAATACGCTTGGTGGTTCGGGTTTTTCGGTCCTGAGTGCATCAATTATCCTTGGCATTATGATCTTACCCACGATTGTCAGTATCTCCTATGATTCATTAGTTGCTGTGCCTCAATCTTACCGCGAGGGTTCTTATGCCTTAGGAGCAACAAAATGGCAGACCGTTTTAATGGTTCTTTTTCCATCTGCCCGTTCTGGAATTATTGCTGCGATAATTTTGGGAATGGGCAGGGCAATTGGCGAAACAATGGCAGTAATAATGATTGCAGGTAATGCGCTCAAGATACCCGGTTCTGTTCTTGACCCGGTCAGAACCATCACTTCCACTATTGCGCTGGAACTTGGCTATTCTACTGGAGACCACCGCGCCGCGCTCTTTGCCTGTGGCACAATCCTTTTTATTATAATTGTTTTGCTCAATATAATTGCTATAAAGGTTGCAAGCAGAGAATGAAATTTAGAATCGGGCCAAGAACCAGTCAGATTATAGCCTACATATTTTTACTGGTCTGCACAATCTTCGTAATCTTCATCCTCATCTTTATCATTGCCTTTGTCTTCAAAAATGGTTTTAGTTCACTGACCTGGGAATTTTTGACCCAGAAAACAAAAGAGATGGGAAAAGAAGGCGGCATATTCCCATCAATAATTGGAACTATACTGGTTACATTGTTCGCAATTGTTGTCGCCACTCCACTTGGTCTGGGCAGTGCCCTATATCTCACTGAATATACCAGAGGTGGATTGGTAAGAAGACTCATAAGTTTTGGTGCGGATTGTCTGGCTGGTGTTCCTTCAATCATCTTTGGACTCTTCGGTTTTATCTTTTTTGTTATTACATTGAAATTGGGATGGAGTATAATCTCTGGTGGTCTCACGCTTGCGGTTATGATTCTTCCCACCATTATTAGAACATCTGAAGAGGCGATAAAGGCTGTTCCTAAATCCTATAGAGAGATCAGTTATTCCTTAGGTGTGGGTAAAATTGATACAATCCTTAAGATTGTCCTTCCTACTGCATTTCCAGGTATCCTGACCGGAATCATACTTGGTATTGGCAGGGCAGTGAGCGAGACTGCTGCAGTAATCTTCACTGCTGGCTCGTCATTAAATATACCCACTTCTCTGTTCTCTTCAACTCGCACCCTTGCAGTCCACTTTTATATCCTTGCCCGTGAAGGTATATCAATGCCCAAAGCTTATGGCACAGCAATGGTTTTGATTATCAGTATCCTTGTTATCAATTTTATTGCTTATCGGTTGATGCATCGCTTTATTGCCAGATATTATTGATATGTCAGATTGTAAAATTAAAATAACTGATTTGAATCTTCTTTTTGATAAAATTCACGCATTAAAAAATATAAACCTAAATATATATGCTAATGAAATTTTTTCAATAATTGGTCCGGCAAATTCAGGAAAGAGTTCTTTGTTAAGGGCATTGAATAGGCTTGCTGATTTGGACGGGGCAATTGTGCAGGGTAAAATAGAACTTGATGGTGTGAATATAAAAGATATTCCGGTAAATGAACTGAGGCGCAGGGTCGGTCTGATCTTTGCCACACCGATTGTGCTACCCGGGACAATCTATAAAAATATTGTTTATGGTCCAAAAATGCATAACAATTATTCAAAAAAAGAACTTGATGAACTCGTATATTTTTCACTTGCTTCAGCCGGACTTTGGGAAGAGGTCAAGGACCGACTCTGGGACTCTGCCTCAAATCTTTCTGGTGGTCAGCAACAACGACTATGTATTGCCCGCACCATTGCACTGAAGCCAGAGGTAATTATGATGGATGAACCCTGTTCTGGATTAGACCCCATTTCCACTGCAAAGATTGAAAATACCATGCTCGCCTTAAAAGATAAATTTACTTTTATTCTTGTCACCAATAATACAAAACAGGCAGCGCGCATCGGAACAAGAACTGCTTTTTTCCTTTCTGGTGAACTTATTGAAGTTGCATCCACTGAACAACTTTTTACTGCACCCCGGGATAAACGCACAAACGATTACATAATAGGCAGGTTTGGATGATAATAAAAACTACCAATCTAAATCTATTTTATGGCAAATTTCAGGCACTAAAAAACATTAACCTTGAGATTAGAGAAAATATGATTACCGGGATAATTGGACCTTCAGGATGCGGTAAGTCCACGCTCTTACGCGTTTTTAATAGAATGAATGATTTGATTCCGAATATTAAAATTACGGGCAGTGTTATTGTTGATAATGAAGATATCTATTCACCTTTGTGCGACCTTATCTTCTTAAGAAAAAAAGTAGGAATGGTCTTTCAGCGTCCCAACACATTTCCGCTTTCAATTTTTGATAATATCGCATACGGACCAAGGGTATGGGGAATAACAAATAAAAAAGTTCTTGAGGGTATAGTGGAACGCGCACTAAAGGCAGTGGGAATGTTTGATGAAGTAAAAGATATTTTAAAAAAACCTGCCCTCAATCTTTCTCCTGAGCGCCAGCAGAGGCTCTGCATTGCCCGTCTGCTGGCAGTAGAACCTGAAATATTATTGATGGATGAACCCTGCTCTGCCCTGGACCCAATTGCTACTACACATATTGAAGAATTATTATTTGAATTGAAAAAAAATTATACAATCATCATTGTCACCCACAATATGCAGCAAGCAGCACGCATTGCCGATGAAGTAGGATTTATGCTTTTAGGAGAATTGATTGAATTTGATAAGGCTAAGAAAATTTTTACCAATCCGACTGATGAAAGAACATTTAATTACATCAGCGGACGGTTTGGTTAATAATAGGAGGCGTAATGGCAAGTTTTTTTGATGATGAACTAAAAAATTTGAAAAACGAAGTCCTCAATATGGCAGCAATGGTTGAAGAATCAATAACTAAATCTCTGGAATCCCTTAAAAAACGCGATCTAAAATTGGCACACGAAATCAGAGAGATAGATAAAAAGATAGATAAAATGGAGATTGCAATTGAAGAAAGGTGCATAGAATTGATTGCACGGCATCAACCTGTTGGTTCTGATTTAAGATTTCTCATCGGTGTCATAAAAATGAATAATGACCTGGAGCGGATGGGAGACCATGCAGTGAATATCGCGGACTGCGTGAACTTTCTTGCAGACCAGCCACGCGTTAAACCTGTATCCAACATCTGGACAATGGCAAAAATCGTAAATGATATGCTAAAAGAAAGCGTTGAAAGTTTTATTGCCAATGATGCAGTGAGGGCACAGAAAGTTTGTGAAAGAGATAGTGCTGTGGATGAAATGCGCAACGAGATTATCAGGATAATGCTTACATATATGCTTGAAGAACCAGAAAAGATTGGCTCTGCAATACAATATTTTCTCGTCGCCAAAAATTTAGAACGGATTGCTGACCTCTCAACAAATATTTGTGAGGATACAATCTATATCAGCCAGGCGCGTATAATTAAACATCACATTGAAGAAGAAAAAACAAAATAAGTGTAGTAATCTACTCTAACTGATTTATTTTTAACCCGGCAAGATTTTTCACCTCTTCAGAAAGTGCAATGAGCCGAGCATGTAGATAATGCTTGCGGGCATTAACTTTATCCCCTTTTGCATATGCCGCATCACCAGCAAGAATCAGGGCACGGGCAGATTCATCCCTCTGGTCTTTGAAAGACTCACTTGCCATCAAATAAGTTTCAAGCGCTGCATCATAATCCTGTATTTCAAAATAAATATTTCCTATTTTCACGAGAATAGCAGGTTCTAATTCAGTCTTTGTTTGCAGTTTTTTTAAAGTTTTTATAACCTGTTGAAAATCACCTTCGCTCTTATAAATTTCTGCCAGCAAAAGATACGCATCAGCAATGAACTTTGAATGTGGAAATTTATCTATTAAAGACTGAATAACAATGATTGCTTCAAATCTCTGACCAATTTTGTAATATATTTCTGCAATCTGCTTTAAAGCAAGGTCATTATAATTTTCGTTTTCCCTGGATAAAATACTCCAGTAATATAAAGAAGAATCATATATCTGTTCTTCAAGATAGAGATTGGCAAGGTCTATTACTGCATAGGTGTAAAGCTCAGATTTTTTCCCTTTTGCCACGAGTGATAATAGCGCATTTTTGTATCCCTTCCGGTCGCCAAGCAATTTATAAATATTCGCCCGTTCAAAAAGCACCTCACACATTATGGGAGTTTCAGGATATGTTTCCTGTAATCTGTCAAGTAGCACCAGGGCTGAATAGTATTCTTTCTTATCAAGATGAATCCGCATAATCCTCATCATTGTCGTCGTAATAATACCGCTTGAATCAAAAGTATCTAAATTGGCATCAATAAAATGGTAGAGTGCATCAACCAAACTTTTATACTGACCAAGATAATAGAGCGACTCCTCTATTTTCAAGTTGACTTCCAGCAATATCTTTTTATCAGGATTAAAATTTTTTACCTTTTTATATTGCTTGAGTGCCAGGTCATATTTACCTGAATTAAAATATGCATCACCAATCTTTTTAATAGCCTCCATTTTATAAGATGATTCTGGATATTTTTCTTGTAAATGCTCCCAGTATTCAATTGCATTACTATACTGTCCCTGTCTAAATTTTGTTTCACCTAACAGGTAGAGAACCTGTTCCCGGTATCGTGAGGCAGGATACAATTCAAAATGCTGGCGTAGATACTTCTCAGCACTTTCCCATTCGTTTTTTAAGAATTCTTTATACCCTTTATCAAAGAGCAATGAGTCAGAAAGATTATTTGTTTGTTGTAAAAAGACCAGAACAAAAAGAATGCTACTCAAGTGGCACTTCAGAAACATAGATTTTTATTATTCTGTTATTAGATGTATCATAGACAAAGAGAATTTGATAACCAGCATAGATTGGGTCATTAAAAATATGGGCGAAATATCTGAGCACCAGAAAATTATTCTCCTCATCAAGCCAGGTAAATTTATATTGATAGACCAGCGCCTCTTTAACAGGAAAATGTTGCATTGTCATCAAAGGAAGCAGGTCAAGATTATTCTCAATCTCCCGGCGATACTTATTCACAAGCTTCTCATATTGTCCGGGTTGGGGCATATATTTGAGGGTTCCACGATAGGTTCCTTTTTCTACAAGTTCAAAATTATTATGCCTCATTTGATACCAGATATCTTTGTGGCACCAGCAAAATAATAGAAAACTAAGTATGACAACAATCTTATGAGATTCAACCCAAATCTTCATTCTGCCCTTGGATGGGTTCGTTTGTAAATATCTTTTAAACGTTTGACTGTCAGATGGGTGTAAATCTGGACCGTAGAAAGGGAAGCGTGACCGAGTAATTCCTGAACCGCTCTTAAATCTGCGCCATTTTCAAGAAGGTGTGTAGCAAAGGTATGGCGTAGCACATGGGGGTTAGTTCCTGATGCACTGGCTAATCTTATCAAATATTTGTGCACAATTCGCTGTAATGAACGGGTTGTCAAACGACCGCCACGATAATTAAGAAAAAGTGCAGGAGGATTACTTGACTTTATCTGCTGACTCCTTTCAGTAAGATATTTTATTATTGCCTGACGGGCGAGCCTGCCCAGAGGAACTATCCGTTCTTTTCTGCCCTTACCCCTTACCCTCACCTCTTCCCTGTTAAAATCAATATCCTCAAGGTTCAACCCCACAAGTTCACTTGCCCTTAAACCACAGGAATATAACAACTCCATTATTGCACGGTCGCGGACATTGGCTATATCAAAAGCCTGCCTTATCTGCTCATAGGAAAGAAATCCCGGTAAATGTTTTTTTTGTTTGGGTGTTCTGATGCCGATTATGGGATTCTTGTCAATTAATCCGAGCCGTTTCAGGATTTTAAAAAATGTTTTGAGCGCGGAAAGCTTTCTTGCCGCACTGCGGGCATCAAGACCATATTTCATCAAAAAACTGATATACTGAGAAACACTATTTTTATCAAACATCTGTGTGCCCTGCTCCTTGAGATATTCAAAAAAATGTTCAAGGTCACTTTGATAATTTCTCAGTGTATGGGAAGAATAATTTTTTTCTTTTTTTAGATAGACAATAAAATCACCAATCTTATTAGCAAGATATTCTGTTTCCATAATTCCGTATAATTTTAATTTATTTTTTCTCAATGTCAATCCTTTTGTAAACTGAAAAATCCGCCTAACTCACGCCATTGGGAAAAGCCGCTTGTTCC
>JBBINQ010000051.1:0-17620 GCA_037443805.1 Caldifarciminota bacterium
TAAAAAGTTCTGCCCTTGACAATATAAAAGTTTTAGTTATAATCTACTATGATTAAGTCTGTAATCAAGCGTGATGGCACAGTTGTTGATTTTCAGGCAGAAAAGATCTATCAAGCAATTGAAAAGGCTTTAAGGGCAACCAACGAAGACATTACACTGGCAAAAAAGATTGGCGATGAGGTCATTGCTGAACTTGAAAGAAAGTTTGGTAGTCTCAAACCGAATGTTGAAGACATCCAGGATATTGTAGAACAGACAATTATTAATAACAAAAAATTTAATACTGCTCGGGCATACATTATCTACCGTCAGCTGAGAACAGATTTGCGCAACAAAAAAGTGGTTCTCGGTATCAAAGACCAATTGAAACTTTCCCTAAATAGTTTGCGGGTTTTGAGTGAGAGGTATCTACTACGCGACAATAAAGGGAAACCGATTGAAACGCCAAGCGATATGTTTCGCAGGGTCGCAAGGGCAATTGCCCAGGTTGATGCAAATTATAAGGAAGACATAAATAAGACTGAAGAAGAGTTTTACCAGATAATGGCGAATTTAGAATTTTTGCCAAATTCGCCGACACTGATGAATGCGGGATGTGAACTGGGGCAGTTGTCAGCCTGTTTTGTGCTACCCATAGAGGATTCTTTACTCAGTATCTTTGAGACATTGAAGCATACTGCACTGATTCATCAATCTGGTGGAGGTACGGGTTTTTCTTTTTCCCAAATCCGTCCCCAGGGTGATATGGTAAGGTCCACAATGGGCATTGCCTCTGGTCCACTCTCGTTTATGAAGATATATGATTGCGCAACCGAGGTGATAAAACAGGGTGGTAAGCGACGAGGGGCAAATATGGGTATACTCAATGTGGAACATCCTGACATTGTGGATTTTATACGGGCAAAGGAAAAAGAAGGGGAGCTAACCAATTTTAATATTTCTGTTGCAGTGACTGACGATTTTATTAATCGGGCAATAAATAATCAGGGTTATGACCTCATAAATCCGCGCGACCGAAAACCCGTAAAAAATCTTAATGCCCGCGATATTTTTGATATGATAATTTTAAATGCGTGGAAAACAGGCGAGCCCGGTATAATATTTATTGATGAGATAAACAGAAAGAATCCAACCCCTGAACTGGGAAGGATTGAGAGCACAAATCCCTGTGGTGAAGTGCCATTATTACCATACGAATCCTGTAATCTTGGTTCAATAAATTTAGCAAAGATGTTTGTAGATAATAAATTCAGTTATGAAAAATTAAAATACACAATTCAGGTTGCTGTCCATTTTCTTGATAATGTAATTGATGTAAATAAATATCCGCTAACAGATGTTGAAAAAATGACCAAAGGGAATCGCAAAATTGGTCTTGGTATAATGGGGTTCGCAGATTGTTTAATTAAGATGGGCATTCCCTACGATTCTGAGCCAGCATTAAATTTTGCGGATGAGCTGGCAAGTTTTATTCAGACCGAGGCGCGTCAGGCATCCAGCAAACTTGCTGAAAAGCGAGGTTCTTTTCCTAATATTGATAAATCAATCTTTAAGAACTCATTCCCGATGAGAAATGCTACAGTTACATCTATTGCACCCACTGGTACAATAAGTATGATCGCTGATACATCTTCAGGAATAGAACCACTCTTTTCTGTGGGTTACCTGCGTAATGTCCTTGATACGACACTGGTGGTCATTAATCCAATATTTGAAGAGATTGCGCGTAATCAGGGATTCTTTTCACCGGATTTGGTTTCAGAAATTGTTCATGAGGGTTCGTTAAAAAGAATTAAAGGTATCCCGGATGATATAAAAAGGTTGTTTCCCATTGCCCATGAAATAATGCCGGAGTTACATATCAGAATGCAGGCGATATTCCAGAAATATGTTGATAATGCAGTGAGCAAGACGATTAATCTACCAGAAGATGCAACCTTTGAACAGACCCGTGCTGCCTTTCTTATGGCACACAAATTAAAGTGTAAAGGAATCACAGTATACCGATACAGAAGCAGAAAAAGTCAGGTGTTAGAATTTGGAGATATTGAATATCAGAGGCGGTGTGGTAGTGGGGCGTGTGAGATATAAAGATTATAGAAGGCAATTGGGGGCAATTGAAGGCAAATGGAGGCAAATAGGGGTAATTGGAGGCAAATGAAGACAAGGAGGTGGTGATAAAATGGAATGGATAAAAGCAAAGAGGTTATGTTCATTTACAGATGTGCCATATGCAGGAAATCCTGCCTGGGTGATCATTGGGATGAACCCATATACGGATGAAAAAATGATGATAAAACTTGCCCGGGAACTGAACCCGGTCTCTGATACTACATTTGTATTTCCAGGTGATAAAGAATCAGATATACAATTAAGGTTCTTTAGTGGTTCAGAAGAAATAAAATTTTCCGGTCACGGTGCAGTCGCAGCCTATTATGCAATTGAAGATGAAAATTTAATTTCTATCACAGGACCTACAACTATATTAAAGCAGAAAACAAAATTAGGAATTCAAGCTGTTGAGTTACGGGTCAGTGACAAAAAAATCCATCGCGTAACAATTTCCTTGCTATCACCCAGTATTCTTAGTGCGAATTTGGATATTAAAAGTATAGCAAGATTTTTAGGTATTCCACCAGTAGATATCTCTGATACTAACTTACCATTGAGTATTGTTCAATCTGGCCATCCAGAGATTATTGTTCCGGTAAGGTCATTACCCCAATTATTAGATATCAACCCCAATTTTGCTCTGATGAAAAGTTATTGCGAACGGATGAAAATAACAGGTATCGTTGTTTTTACCACTGAAACCAATAACCCGGAAGCAAATGTGCATATACGCCATTTTGCACCAGCAGTGGGAATAAATGAAGACCCGACTTCGGGTGGTGCAGCAGTTGCGGTCGGCTATTATCTGGTAAAAAACAATATTGTTCCAGCTGAGGAAACAACCCGCATTGTAGTAGAACAGGGTTATTCACTTCAGATGCCCGGAATAGTTTATGTTCATATTTATACATATAAAAAAGATATTCTCCGCGTTGCATTTGGTGGTCAGGCAGTATTGACATTTGAAGGCCGTATCCGTTTACCATAAATATCTTTAATTCAACAGATTTATATCCTGAATATTCTTTGCATCATAATTTCTAAATCCCAATCACCTATGTAAATCGTTAAAAGTTTATCGGTTGCGAAAAGCGCTTCGTCTATTGTTCTTCGCATGTCGTTAAACGAAGCCGACTTTCCAAACCGTATCGCATCTCTAAACCGTGAGCCGGCGAACGATTTTTTAATTTTTCCAAGAAGAATTTACACATAATTCTGGACGCTAACAAGATAAGATTTTTGTTGACTTTTATAGAATTTTAACTAAAATATTACGCAGGGAGGTTCAATGATTATGACGAAAACAATTGCTCTTTTTAATAATGGGAAAGAACTATATTTTAAGTGGCTGGCTCAATTGGATTGGACAAAAAAGGTCGGTCTTTCTCTATTTTTTGCTTGTATCACAGGCATTTCTGCCCAGATTAGAATTTCTCTTCCCTGGACACCAGTTCCTGTGACCGGGCAGGTCTTTGTAGTATTATTAAGTGGAACAATGCTTGGTAGTTTCTATGCAGGTCTCAGTATGATTTTCTATCTTGGCATCGGCGCAATTGGTATACCCTGGTTTGCTGGATTCCGCTCAGGATTAATGTTAGGACCAACACTCGGTTATCTTATGGGCTTTGTTCCTGCAACAATCTTTGTTGGTGCCTTTGCATACCGATATCACCGTCTTGTTTTTCAGATTACAATTATGTTAATTGGTATATTGATAATCTATCTAATCGGTGCACTCAATTTTGCGGTAGTGATGAAAACTGATTTTTTTGCAACATTAAAGATGGCGGTTTTGCCTTTTATTCCATTTGATATTGCCAAGGCAATTATTGCAGGATTTGTATCAAGGGCAGTACTACCCGATGATAAACATTAGTAGAACAACGATTCTATGCTTTATATTGAAAAATTATTTGTTAAGAATTTTTTTAATAGGAGTATTGATTATGGCTCAAGATTGTAAGGCTGGAGAATACAGAGAATCAATCCATGCAGGCACCTGGTATCCGGGCAAAGAAAAAGATTTGAGTGAAACCATTAAAACCTATTTAAAGAATGCCCGCGCCAGGGTTCCCGGAGAAATTTTTGGATTGGTCTCGCCGCATGCAGGTTATATGTATTCAGGACCATTTGCGGCATTTTCTTATCGGCTCCTGGAAGACCAAGAATTTGATGATGTAATAATAATTGGTCCGAGCCATCGCTATGGGTTCTACGGTGTTTCTGTGGATAAGATGGCAGGAAGGAAGACACCGCTGGGAAAAGTAGATTTTGATACAGAACTTGCGGAAAAAATAATTAAGGAGAATACAAAGTTAATAAAATATGACCCAATGGCTCATCTTGAGGAACATTCAGTAGAAATCCAGGTTCCTTTTTTACAGGTAGTAGTAAAAAAATTAAAAATAGTTGAGATCGTCATGGGTGCACAGGATTATAATACCTGTAAAGCATTGGCTGATGCAATTGTAAATGCTACAAAAGATAAAAAGATACTGGTGGTCGCAAGTTCGGACCTATCACATTACCATAATCAGGAGAGTGCAGAAAAACTTGATAATCTTGTTGCTGAGGCAATTGAAAAATTTGACCCTGAGCTTTTATACAAAAGACTTTCTACTGATAGTTGTGAGGCTTGTGGCGGAGGTCCAATAATAACAACAATGCTCATTGCAAAGAAGAATGGAGCGAACAGGGCAAAGGTCTTAATATATGGCACAAGCGGTAATATCACTGGTGATTATTCACAGGTGGTTGGTTATCTTTCTGCAGTCTTTTATAAAGGGGATGCTGAAGAGCACCGAGAAGTTGGAGTTGACCTTGGATTTACTGAGGATGAAAAACAATTGCTAAAAGATATCGCGAAGAAAACTATTGAAGCAGTGGTAAGAAAAAAGAGACCGCCTACATTTAAAGACCTGCCTGAAAGGCTTAAACAGCCCTATGGAGTTTTTGTCACGATTACCAAGCATGGAAATTTAAGGGGTTGTATTGGACATATTATTGCAGACCAGCCGCTTTATATTTCCTGTAAAGAAATGGCAGAAGCAGCAGCACTCCATGACCCGCGATTCAATCCAGTATCAGAAAAAGAATTGCCAGAATTAGAGATAGAGATTTCAGTTTTGACACCGTTGGAAAAGGTCAGTGATTTTAAAGACATTGTGATTGGCAGGGATGGTTTGCTCATAAGACGTGGATACCAGAGTGGATTACTTTTGCCCCAGGTAGCAGTTGATTATGGCTGGAATATAGAGGAATTTTTGGAACAAACCTGTATCAAAGCCGGTCTTCCAGAGGATGCTTATAAATTAGAGGGCACTGAAATTTACAAATTTTCAGCACAGGTTTTTTGAAAGGAGAAAAAAGATAAAAAGCATTAAAGATTCATTAAAAACATTTAGTGATATTGGTTTTGCCCATCTTGACCTGCACCGGGAGATGAGAAAGGGTTTTCCCGAGGTAATCTTTTGTGAAGGAAAGAACGAGAAACAAATTGTTGCGTGCGCCCGTCAAATTCTTACATTTAATAAAAAGGTGCTATTAACCAGGGTGAGTGTGCCAACTGCGAGGTTATTAAAAAGAAAATTCAAATCCGGCAGGTATTTTCCTGAAGCAAAAGTATACTACATCGGGACTATGAAAAAGGGTTTGGGTCTGGTAGCAGTGATATCTGCGGGAACAGGTGATATACCTGTGGCTGAAGAGGCAGCAGTAACTGCGGAGATAATGGGAAGTAAAGTGAAAAGAATCTATGATGTTGGTGTTGCTGGTTTGCATAGATTGTTGCATTACAGAGAAGAGATTCGCAAGGCACGAGTGCTTGTTGCGGTTGCGGGTATGGATGGCGTGCTTCCATCAGTGGTTGGTGGACTCTTTTCAGCACCAGTAATTGCTGTGCCTACAAGTATCGGATATGGCGCCCATTTTAATGGTCTTGCTCCGTTATTGACGATGCTCAATTCCTGTGCTCCTGGCGTGGCAGTTGTTAATATTGATAATGGATTTGGTGCGGGTTATCTTGCTGCCTTGATCAATAGTCTATGATCTCCTTTGATAAAGTAACAAAAATTTATCAGAAAAACTGGATTGCCCTGGATAATGTCTCTTTTGAAATTCAAAAGGGTGAGTTTCTTTTTATTACCGGTCCCACAGGCGCAGGCAAGAGCACCATTTTGAAACTCATTTACAAAGAAGAGGAGCCAAGTAAGGGCACAATTAAGGTGCTGGACAATAATCTGCATTTTCTCAAGCGGAGCAAGATTCCAGAGTTTCGCAGAAAGATAGGTGTGATTTTTCAGGATTTCAAATTATTGCCTGACCGAACTGTGGAAGAGAATGTAGCATTTGCCCTTGAGGTGACTGATACCCCGCCGCGTGATTTGAAAAAAAAGGTTTTTGATATTCTCGCGTATGTGCGATTGAGCCACAAAAAATTTAACTATCCTTATCAATTATCAGGCGGTGAACAACAAAAGATTGCTATTGCCCGTGCTCTAATAAGGGACCCTTACATCCTCCTTGCGGATGAGCCGACCGGAAATCTGGATTTAAAGAGCTCACAGGAAATATTAGAAATAATGCTGGATATAAATTATAAAGGAACTACTGTTTTAATGGCTACCCATAATCAATTGCTTGTGAGAAAGACAAAGAAAAGAATTATTCATCTTCAGGATGGCAAGATAATTTCTGATAAATGAAAAGGTGTGAGTGATATGTCACTAAGGATAGGAATCAGGGAAGGTTTAAGAACCATTATACGCAGCAGGTCATTATTTATCCTTTCACTCCTGGTCGCAGCAATCTCTTTTTATCTCTTGTCCATTTTTGCTCTGGTGACAGTGAATCTCTATAAAATGGCGAATTTACTTGATGAGAAGATTGAAATTATTGTTTTTTTAGAAGAACGAGCAGATGTTCAATTGCTGAAGAATAACATAAATAAGATAAATGGCGTTAAGGAGATTATCTATGTTTCTGCAGAAGCAGCACTAAAACAACTTCAGGAAGAGGTGTCAGAGACAAAAGAAATAGTCGGAATATTCAAAGATAATCCACTCCCGGCATCTTTGCGCATTAAACTTGAACCAGGTTTTCGTAATGTAAAAGGGCTTGAAGAAATAAGCCAGAAGATTTTGCTCTTGAAGGGTGTAAAAGATACAATCTATGGTGGTGAACTTGTTGAACAATTGAAAAGGATTACCCACATTATGCTCTTTTTTGATATCGGATTATTATTAATTATTACCCTTTCTGTTATTTTTGTAATATTCCAGACGATCAAATTAACTATCTTTGCCCACGCAACAGAGATTGAGATAATGAAACTCGTGGGTGCCACTGACGCATTTATTACGATTCCATTTATTTTCCAGGGGTTGATTCAGGGAATACTGGGTGGTATTATTGCATATATTCTTTTGACGATAACCGCACGTATTGGTTCTTCGTTTTTTGCCATCCCATTTTTCCCGCGACTTTATTTCTTCTTGGGTAGTGTATTATTCGGAATAATCTTCGGGATAATCGGTTCAAGCATTGCCCTGAGGAGATTCTTGAAGTGAATTTACTCATAGCAGTTTTGTTTCTCTTTACACAACTGAGTGAAAAACAGAAGGAACTGAATGAATTGAAGACTCGTCTAACAGAGGTAAGACAGGAAATAAAACAACTGGAAAAGGAAAAGTCCGGAGCACTTTCGCGCATTGAAAAGATTGATGAGGCAATTAATCTTTCCACCGAATATATAGAAAGATTGACCAGTCAGGAGTATGAAGAAAAAATTAGGGTAGAAGAATTGAATCGTGAGATTGCCCGACTTGAAGCAAAGATGAAGTTTCAGATGGATGAATTGCGCGATAGACTGACTCGGCTCTATAAATGGACTCCATTTTATCGGCTGGAAGTTTTGTTGTCTTCAAAATCAATTCCGGAAATACTTTCTACTTCATATTATCTGCAAATCCTTGCCAAGAATGATAAAAAATTATTCTTTGAATTTAAAAATGATTGGGATAAATATCTTACTGATAAGAAGATGCGGGAAGAGTTGATTGTTCTTTTAGAAGCACGACGCCAGGAGAAAGAACAGGAACTTGCTCAACTGAATGAAGAACGCAAAGAAAAAAAACAACTCCTTGATGAAATGGCAAAAAAAGAGACAGAGAAAAAGAAGATTGAAAAAGAATTAAAGAGTGCACAACGCAAACTTGAAGATTTAATTGTGTCCCTGCGTAAGAAAAAAGAAAAAGAGACTGCGAGTGCCAAGAGTTATTTTGAGACCAATAAAGGTAAATTGCCCTGGCCCTGTAAAGGTTCAGTAGGAACAAAATTCGGAAAGGTAGTTCATCCTAAATATAATACAACGACCAAAAATAACGGAATAGATATTTTAAGCACTTATGGAGAGAATGTATATTCGGTTGCCCAGGGTAAGGTCGTTTATGCAGGAAAGTTTATGGGGTATGGAAATTTAATTTTGATTGACCATCTGGATGGTTTTTATTCACTCTATGGGCATCTTTCCGAGATCTTTGTAAAGGTTGGTGATGAGGTGCCAGCAGGAAGAATCATTGGTCGGGTTGGAGAGAGTGGCTCTCTGTCCGGTCCTATGCTACACTTTGAATTGAGAAAAGAAGGTAAGCCAGTAGACCCGTTAGTCTATCTGGAATAGATTTAAGGTTGCCCTTATAACCTTAGACCTTTTTCTAAGCCAATCCTTGATATAATGCCCGATAAATCGGGCAACTACAGTTTCATAGCGGTTTTAAATGTTTCTGGATGTTATTTATTTTCCCGGAACTGTTTTTGTTGCACTTATTAGATACGCAGTATGGGTAATCCCACGCTCTCTTGGTCTAACGCCCCTTTCCCGCACTAAAATTTCTCTCTGGAGGATTTCATTTACCTGCATACGAATAAAATTATGGGTATGTAATACTTCAATAGTCCTTTTCGCCTGTTCAACATTTGGGCTCCAGCTCACTAAATGATGGCCATTTTTTAGTGCTGTATAGGCTTTGGGCACAATATCCCAGGGTTCTGGCACATCAATAAATACTGCATCAACATTGGTCTGCAAAAAGCCATCATTTGCTACATCGCGCAAAAAAAATTCTATTTTACTCTTACCCGGAATATTTTCTAAATTCTTTTTTGCGTTCGCAAGAAATTCTTCATTCCGTTCATAGGAATAGACAGTACCATCAGGTGCAACGATCTTTGATAAGAATAGTGTGAGTGCACCACTACCGGTGCCAACCTCAATGACTTTTGCACCTGGTCCGATTGCAGTTTCAAAAAAAAGATATCCAAGGTCTTTGGGATAGACAATAGTGGTCTTACGTTTAATTTTAAGCATTAAATCAGCGGTTGTTGGTTTTAAACAGTAGTAATTTTTGCCCAGGTGTGTTTTGCCAGCATAACCAAATTCTTTGTTGAGCACTTCGTCAATCTTGATATCACCAAAGTCTGTTGATAATTTTAGTTTAGGATGTGCCTGGATAAGGAACTGCCGTTTATCATCAAGATAAATATAGATTAAATCACCAGGTACTATTAGATTATCCGACATCAATTTCAGTATACTGAAAAATTTATTCGGGTCAATAGATTAATTAGTCTGAGGTCATGCAATATTAATTTGTCACTCTTGACTGGGTTGAGAAATTAATTATTATAATTTTGGCTTATGAATGACGGTCTGGCACTATCAGATTTTAAGGACCACCTGGTCGGTCAGGGTAATGAATTGAATACAATCCAATCTTATTTATTAGATGTTAAACAACTGGGGCTCTTTTTAACAGGACAGAATAAAAATTTGTTAGATGCAACAACCCGTGATTTACGAGAATTTATACATTCTTTGTTTGATATGGGAGTGAGTGCGAGTTCAATAAATCGTAAAATTTCTGCAATCAGGTCATATTATTCATATCTCTGTTCAATAAACAGGATAAACAATAACCCGACAGACGAATTAGAACTCCTGAAAGTGGGTAGAAGACTTCCCCAAACATTGAGCATAGAAGAGGTCAATTCTATTATTGAATCCGCAGATGAAAAAACCCCTGCTGGTTTAAGAGACAGGCTATGCCTTGAACTGCTCTATGGAGCAGGTCTGCGTATCTCTGAACTTTTAAGTCTTAAAATGAGCGATATCCTGATTGATGAAGAATTGTTGTGTATAACTGGTAAAGGCAACAAACAGAGGTTTGTGCCGTTCGGTAAAAAGGCTTTGATTGCTTTAAACGAATATTTAAGAAATGGTAAATCATTTTTGATGAAAAAAAAGAAGACGCCATATCTCGTTCTCAATGCGCGGGGAAATAAAATGAGCAGAATGGGTTTTTTGAAAATTCTCAAAAAATATCTGATAAAATCGGGTGTAAGAAAAAAGGTCACTCCCCATACATTTCGTCACTCTTATGCAACCCATCTATTACAGGCAGGTGCTGACCTGCGGGTAGTTCAGGAATTACTCGGGCATTCAGATATTTCAACAACGCAAATTTATACCCATATTGACCGCGAATATCTGAAAGAGGTGCACCGGCAGTACCATCCACGCGAACAGGAGTTGTAAGAAGAATATGAAAATAGATGTGTCCAGCAACATAAAAAATTATGGATATATTGGAATTTTATTGGTAGTTACATTCATCACATTTTCCCCGTGTTTAAAAAATGGATACTGTAACTGGGATGACTATCATCTTATTACTGCCAATCATGCAATCAAGGAGTTATCCTGGAAAAATATTAAAGAGATCTTTTCATCGGGTTATGTAGGGACCTATATTCCGCTCACCATACTCTCTTTTGCCATAGAATACAAATTCTTTAAACTCAATCCACTGATTTCTCATTTAATAAACCTTATCTTTCATTTATTAAATATGATTCTTGTTTTCTGGTTAATCCATCTTCTCAGTAAAAATCTGACTTTATCTTTTATTGTCGCACTACTTTTTGGTATCCATCCGCTTCGTGTTGAATCGGTTGCCTGGGCAACAGAAAGAAAAGATATGCTCTATTCATTTTTTTTCTTGAGCGGATTGATATTATATATCTATTTCCAGAACTGTCCGCATAAAAAATATTATTTATTTTCAATCCTGCTATTTTTTTTGTCCATCCTTTCAAAACCAATGGCGGCTACTTTTCCATTAATGCTGATACTCCTTGACTATTATAAGGAAAAACAGTTTGCAGTCCGGCACTTCTATAACAAGATTCCATTTTTAGTAATAACAATTCTTTTTAGTGTTATCAATATTATATTTCAGGGCTCGGGTTCATTTCCGCTATTAAATTATCTAAGGCATCTTTTTGTCTTTTGCTACAATATTTTGTTCTATCTATATAAATTAGTTTTACCTTTTCGTTTATCCTGTTTCTATCCTTATCCTGAAAATTTTGAGCATACCTTACCTTCAGTATTCCTGGTTGCACCGTTTATAATTGCTGGTTTAGTAATACTGATTGTGCGCACAAAGATTCTCACAAATAAGATTATCTTCGGTGCACTTTTTTTTATAATTGCCATTCTGCCAGTCAGTCAAATTATCCCTCTTGTTGCGCCGGCAATTGCCGCTGACCGTTATACATATATTCCCGCAATTGGATTGTTTTTTGTTGCGGGGATTATCTATCTCTGGTTGTATAATAAAACACCATCCATCGTTAGAATAATTTTAGCAGTATTTTTAATAATTCTATTCTCTTTTTACGCTTTTCTTAGTTTTAATCGTTGCAAAGTATGGAAGGACAGTATTACACTATGGAATGATGTCCTTGCAAAATTCCCTGATTGTGCAATTGCATACAATAACAGGGGGAATGCCTATAATTTTAATGGGCAATATGAGAAGGCAATCAATGATTTTAACAGGGCAATTGAAATAAAGCCTGGATTAGAGATTGCATATTTTAATCGTGGCACAGTATATGAAAAACTTAAGGTATATGATAAGGCAATTGCTGATTTCACAGAAGCCCTAAATATTCAGCCAGCATTTGTTATGGGTTATGTGGATAGAGGGGCTATCTATTCGCGTATTGGTGAATATGATAAGGCATATAATGATTTGACCCGGGCACTCCAGTTAAATCCACATATTGCAGAGGCATACTACAATCTTGGTGTGTTATATTTTAATTTAAAAAACTATAATCTTGCACTGGAAAATTATAATAAAGCGTTGGACATTGATTCATATCTATCAGTTGCTTATGTGAGCAGGGGAGATATATATTTCATATATGGCGATTTTGCTAAATCATTAGAAAATTATACAAAGGCGATTGCAATAGATACCCTGAATGTGGATGCATATTACAATCGCGCAGTAACACGAACAAGGTTGGGAAATTTAGAGATGGCACTAAACGATTACAACCAAGTTTTGAAGTTGAATCCGGATTTTGTTCATGCCTATAATAACCGGGGGAATATATATGTGGATTTTGGCGAAATAGATAAAGCACTTCAAGATTATAACCAGGCGATTGAAATTGATTCAAGTTATGCACCTTCATATTATAATCGTGCTACTGCTTACTACACTATCGGTAATTTTGAAAAAGCACGAGAGGATGTGAAGAGATTAAAACAATTGGGTGTAATCCCCGATTCAAATTTGTTAAAATTATTAAAATAGGATAAAATTAAGGAGGTAAAATGGAATATCATATCCTTGTCATCAATCCTGGCGCTGGTTCGACCAGGATTGCAATTTATAAAAATGCTAAATCGGTTTTAGAAGAGAATATCAGGCATAGTGCAGATGAATTGCGACAATTTCCCAAAATAATTGACCAATATCAATGGCGAAGAGACAAGGTCATTGATTATTTAAAAAGCAAAAACTTTGATTTAAAGAAATTGAGTGCAGTGGTAGGAAGGGGAGGACCATTTAAACCTTTAATCAGTGGGACATATCTTGTTAATACAAAATTGATTGAAGATATAAAAAATGGAAATTATCAATCAGAACATCCTTCTCTATTAGGAGTAATGATTGCCAAGGAGATTGCGGACGGGCTTGGTATTAAGGCATATTTTGTTGATCCGGTCTCAGTTGATGAATTCTGGGAACTCTCGCGTTTTTCCGGATTAAAAGAGCTCAATAGAAAGGCATTGAGCCATGCCTTGAATGTGCGGATGGTAGCGAAAAAGACAGCAAAGAAACTTAAAAAGCCATATAATAAATGCAATTTTATTATTATCCATCTAGGCACAGGAATCACAGTGGCTGCCCATCTAAAGGGAAAGCAGGTAGATTCGTCTAATGCAAATGAAGATGGACCATTTTCGCCTCAGCGGACCGGTGCATTACCAACCATACCCCTTGTTGAAATGTGCTTCAGTGGTAAATATCAGTCTGTTGAAATAAAAAAGATGCTGTTAAGAGAAGGTGGTCTGCTATCGTATCTCGGTATTGATGACATTCAGAAAGTGGAGGAGAGAATTCTGAATGGTGATAAATATGCAGAACTCGTTTACAATGCACTCATTTATCAGGTGGCAAAGGAAGTTGGTGCCTATGCAGTCGTGTTAAAAGGACAGATTGATGCAATAATTATTACTGGAGGCATTGCACATTCTAAAAAATTTGTTGCAATTTTAAAATCCTGGATTAAATTTTTATGTCCGAAATTTTTTGTCTATCCAGGCGAAGGCGAGATGGAGGCACTTGCCCTTGGTGTTCTGCGTGTTTTGAGAAAAGAAGAAGAGCCTCTGGAATATAAATAATTGAAAGACCGATATATATTTCTTGACCTTTTAAAGGCGTATGCGGTCATAATGATGATACAGGGGCATACGCTAAGTGCAGTTCTTGTCTCTGCAGCAAAGCTTACGCCTCTCTACCAACTTTTACACATTCTGCGTGGGCTCACTGCTCCCGCATTCCTTATTGCCAGTGGTTGTGGTTTTGCCTTTTCATTGATGCGTAAAAAAAATCTTCACTGGTGGGAGATTTTATTCCGGAGATTTACAAGAATTACACCAATCCTTTTAATGGGATATTTTTTGCACCTTCCCCGTTTTTCTTTATACCAATTGTTAACACAGATCACAGATAAAGAACTGTTCCAGTTTTTTCAATGTGATATACTCCAGGCCATTGGTTGGACAATTATTATTCTTCAGATTATTTTTATCATCCTCCCGCTAAGAAAAACAATTATCGCAGTCTTTGTAGCCGGTTTGCTCTTACTTATTTTTTTTACACCACAGATAAATAATAGTGTGACAGCACCAAATTTCTTGACTCAACTTATTACCTCCAAATTTGGCTCAAACTTTCCTTTATTTCCATTTTCTTCCTATTTGATTTTTGGTTTCATATTCGGTTATGTATTCTACAGGGTGCAGGAATATGTTGAAATTAAAAAGGCAGTGCTTCCAATTTTTATTTCGGGTATTATATTTTTTGGTGCATCATTTATCGTAAGGATTTTAGATTTTGCATTGTTTTATCAACGAACTGGTCTGTTATTAATACTACTCAGTCTATTTCTGCTTCTTGAAAATAAAAAGAGCGAAGTGTTAAATTTTTTTGTAGTAATTGGACAGGAATCTTTTTTAATCTATTTTGCGCATATAATCATTGTTTATGGTTCGGTATTGAATACTCATAATAATTTTTTATACTTTTTTGGCGACGGATTGAATACAGAATTTAGTATTTTAATTAGTCTGGGGCTAATTATTTTTATGCTCGCAACTGGTTATTTATGGCATTATTTAAAATTGAGGTATCCAATTGCCAGCAAAATTTTAAGGAACAGTATCATTGCACTGGTTATTGTTAAATTCATCACAAATTTTTAATCTCAGTATATAAATTTTTTTGTTCAGAAAGGTCAAATAAAAAGTAAAGGTGTTACTTTAAATGTTCATTTTGAACAGTGGATTCTTTTTTAGACTTAAGTCTAAAAAACTACCCTTGACAATTAATGAAAAATTGATAATATATATATAATAGATAACAAAAGGAGAAGGTGTTTAATTTAGACTTAAGTCCAAAACATTGAAAGGGGGTAATATGGATGTTAAGTCTTTGGCGTTAAAAGTGATTGTTTTTGTATTCTGTTTTTGTATTACATTCTCATCTGCATCCTGGGTACCGTTTCATACCAGTGGGGAAATGAATAAGACTTCAATAAATCTGATTTCCTCAAATGAATCATCTGTTTTACTCAATTTAGACATTTATGGTGCTGAACTTTCAGAATATGATGCGCAAAAATTAACAGATACAGGAAACGAAATTTTTGCACTTTTGAAGATTGATGAATACGCATATATGAGTGAAATTGGAAAACCCAAATTACCAATGATAACTGCAGTTTTGGATGTTCCTCATAGAGCGCAGATTAAACTTGAGGTGGTCGCTGCACAATATAATGAGTATGATTTGAAGACGCTCGGAATTGATAAAAGAATTGTACCAGCACTTCAGAGCGTGCCTAAGGTCCCCAATGCAAAGGCAAAGTTTGTGATTGATGAAAAGACCTATTCAACCGATGCCTATTATCCTGATAAAATAGGTGATGTTTATGAAGGTGATGGTGGTTTAGCCCGTGGGCATAGACTGGCGACTCTGCGTGTTTATCCAGTCCATTATAATCCTGTGACCGGAAAGATTAGATGCTACACAAATATCACGCTTAGGGTTGATTTTGTCGGAGGAGACATTCTTGAGACCCAGAAGAATATTGCAAAAGATTATTCAACGGTCTGGGAAGAATTTATTAAGCGGACCGTGATAAATTATCCTGATTATCTAAAAGGGGTACCGCCATTACCAATCTATTATGATATCTTTTACAATGGTCAGGCACAGACCGTTGCTAATAAACTTGCCCAGTGGAAGAAGAAAAAGGGCTATAAAATAAGGATGTGGAATGCAGGAGGCTGGACTGCTTCAGCAATAAATGATACGATTAGAACGAGGAACCCACTGGCAACATTTCTTGTCATCATTGGTGACCCAAATTCAAGCTCTATTGCATTGCCACCATCAGGAAATGGCACTTCATCTGGAGACCAGACCGATTTGTATTATGCCGAGGTGAATGAATCGGGCTATCTCCCTGATATGTTTAATGCACGGATTTCAGCCCTTGATACAATTCAGGGAAACACTGTTGTGAATAAGGCAATTAGATGGGAGCATGCAAATTTTGGCTCGGCTGGTTATGCCTGGTTGAAAAAGGCATGTTTTATTGCTGGTTATGATGGTTCTTATCAGGGTGTTGGCATGGCAACCAACTGGTATTGCAGAAATCTTCTTGTCCCTTATGGTTATACTGTTGATACACTCGTTTATGCATCAGGCGAACAAGAAGGAAGGGTCGTTGCTCAGATAAATGCAGGCCGTGCCTGGATGGTTTATACTGCACACGGAAGCCAAACTTCCTGGGCAGTCGGTTATTCAGGTGATTTCAATGTCACTGAATTAACCAATCTTACCAACAACCTTGATATGTATTGCTTTCCTGCGGGCCATTGCTGTTTGACCGGTGATTATCAGTATTCTTCAGATTGTTTTGGCGAGACCTGGGATAGACTCAGTGGTAAGGGCGGTATTTGCTATTTTGGTAGTGTTCCTTCAACTTACTGGGATGAAGATGACTGGCTCCAGCGTCGGTATTTTGATGCAATCTACACAGATAGTGTCTCCGGAAGGCTTTATGAAACCGGTAGATTCACACAATGGGGACTTTACTGGATTGAAAATCATACAAGTTCTTCATTAAAACGATATTACTTTGAGGCATACCATCTGTTTAACGACCCATCATTGGACTTCTGGACCGATATACCCCAAAATCTCACTGTAAGCCACAATGCAATTGTTTTTCCTGGTTCCCAGCAGTACACTGTGAATGTTTCTGGTGGTGGAAGTCCTGTGCAGGATGCACTTGTCTGCTGCTGGATAAAGAATCAGAATCCAGAAATGCATGTTTCTGCATATACAAATAGTTCTGGTGTTGCAACACTCAGCATTTCACCGACTACCCCTGGTGATACAATGTATGTTACTGTGACTCGCCATAACTTTATTCCGTATGAAGGTTATGCAATGGTCACATCTCCTTCTGGGCCCTATGTTGTGAATGGGACATTGGTCATTAATGACCAGGGTGGAAATGGACAGGTAAATCCAGGAGAAACTGTAAATTTAGGTGTTTATGCCAAAAACATTGGCGTAGCAACTGCCCAGCAGGTATTTGGTTTGCTTGATGAATCAGACCCTTATGTGACATTGAGTATTGATTCTGCATGGTATGGTAATATTCCTGCTGGTGATTCGGTTCTTTCCAATCCTTACTACAGATTTACAGTGGCGAATAACTGTCCGAATGGTCATGGTGTGAACTTTGACTTACATTTTTATGATGTAAATGACAGCCACTGGGTAAGCCATCCTGCGGTTACGGTCTATGCTCCGGTCTTGGTTTATCAGAGTTATCAGGTGGTTGGTGGGAA
>JBBINQ010000052.1:0-11541 GCA_037443805.1 Caldifarciminota bacterium
CCTTATCTAAAAATGTATTGTAACCATAATTCAAGGCTTGTCAAGAATACGATATTGACAATTATCAAATAATCTGTAATATTTAATGATATCCAGGATTATGGTTATTGCCAATCTTGTTGTTTATTTTCTGCTCACACAAAGTCCTGAAATAAAATGGGGTAGGGTATATGGTGGTCCAGGTGATGACTATGGTCGTTGTGTTCTGGAGTGTATTGACAAAGGATATATTGCAGTAGGGTCAACAAATTCCAGTGGTAATGGTGGATTTGATGTATATATTATAAAAACGGATTCATTGGGTTTCTTAGAATGGTCAAGGACCTACGGCGGCGTAGAAGACGATTATGGCTATGCCATCTGCCCTGCTCAGAATAACTGCTACCTTGTTGTCGGCGCAACAAATTCCTCAGGCAGTGGTTTAAGTGATATATTTGTAATAAAAATAAATGAGAATGGAGATTCAGTCTGGGCAAGAACCTATGGAGATTCTATGCAAGAGATTGGATATTCAATTACTGAGACCCGCGATAACAATTATCTGATAACCGGAACCACATCTTCATACGGTGCAGGTGGCATAGATGTTTATACAATAAAAATTGATACGCTTGGTGAGTTATTATGGTCAAAGACCTATGGCGGCAATCTGGATGACATCGGCTTTTGTGTTGATGCAACAGATGATGGAGGCTTTATTTTTGCGGGAACCACATTTTCATTTGGAAATGGCAATGGTGATGTTTATGTAGTAAAAGCTGATTCTGTGGGTGGAACCGAATGGGTAGGACTTTTCGGCACAGACCAGAATGAAACCGGGCTATGTGTGCAACAGACAATAGATAGTGGTTATATTATTTGCGGTAGTGCCCATTCTGTGCTTTTAGGATATGAATGGTGCTTATTAAGATATAATCAAAACGGCTCTTTAATATGGAACAGTTTTCAGGGAAGTTTAAGTGATGATTTTGCATATTCGGTTCAGGAAATAGACCAGAAAAATTATATAGTCGCTGGGAACTTTGCTTATGAAATGTATGTGGTAAGAACTGATACTGCAGGCTATAATCGCTGGTCATTGATTTATGGAGGTGCAGGCACAGATTGTGCCTATTCAATCAAACAGACTGCAGATGGCGGGTATATCATTGCCGGCATCACTGATTCTTATGGAGCAGGTGGGTATGATGTATATCTCATCAAAACATATCCTGACCAGTTAGATATTAAAGAAAAGTTTGCACAATCAGCTCCACAAGCACCATTTGATATTCAAGTTTCACCAAATCCATTCAATAAAAGCCTTACGATTAAATTCCAAATCCCAAGCACCAAATCCCAAACAAATCCCAATTCCCAAATTATCCCATCTCCTTTTTCCTCTCCCCATTGGGGAAAGGGTCTGGGTGAGGGGAAATCCGAAATCCCGGGTAGTGTAGCCCTTTATGGGCGTGATTCAGGGGGACAAGCCCCTACACTACAAATCTACGATGTCACGGGCAGACTTGTTAAAATCTTTAACTATCAAACCATCCAACTATCAAACCATTTAACCCAAATCGTCTGGGATGGTTCTGATTTCTCTAACAATCCCCTTCCCAGAGGTGTCTATTATATTGTAGTAGAAACAGATAGGGATTATGTAATCAAAAAGGTAATTAAGATTTAAACAACCATTATTGACATATAAGTTTAATCTTTGTATAATAATGCAATGATAAAAATCAATCTACTGACCAAATTATTTCTGTTAATCCTCGTCCTCGCTGGATGTAATGCTCCATCTGAACAGAACCATGAATGTCGTTTTTATGGTATTATCTTTTCTGAAATAAATCCGAAATTAAACTTACTTATAAAATTACACCTTGACTCATTGCGCCACCTGGGTGTTAACAATCCTGATGGCTGGGGTATTGGTTATTTTGTTCCCTCACTGAGCGACACCCTGCTCCCGGTTATCAGGCGTGGTGAACCGTCTGCACCCCTTGACCCGCGCTACACTGAAACAATTGATGAAGTCCTTAGAAATGTAGCAAATTCTGCAATTGGCCATGTGCGCAAGGGCTCAAGTGGCCCAATTAGTGGTATTCCTGACCCACATCCATTCAGAAGAAAATGTATTAACCGCAAATTTGATATGCTCTTTGCCCATAATGGAACCATTGAAGAAGAAGTTTTATTCAAATTGATTTCACAAATAAATCCCTTTTATCTTGAACAGAATCCACCTGATTATTCACCTAATTATCTTGATTCTGACCTCTGGGCAATCCTTATCATTGAAATACTTGACACCTATCCAGACCTCTCCATTGAAGAGTGTCTGAAAATGGCAGTCGTTAAATTGGATTCAGCACTTAACCTGCAAAATGCAGAACTCAATTTTGTAATGTCAACTGGTAATACCCTGTGGGCATTAAATTTTACAAAGTCTGAACCAAAAGCCATAACCGCCTATTATTATCCTGATTCAATGGTTTCATCGTTCTGGATTGTTGCGTCACAACCCCTTGATACAATTACTCAAAACTGGGTTGAAATACCCAATCATACTCTGGTCTGTCTGAAGCCTGATGAGCCAGTTAGACTGATCCCGATATTTCAGAAGTTTGATATTACCAAAACAAAAGAGCATAAAGTTTTTCATCACTATCCTAATCCATTTAATCATAGTGTTGCAATCAATTATTATGTTTCTGAGAACAGTCCAGTAAGTATCAGCATCTATGATGAATCAGGACGCTTTGTAAAAACATTAATCCAGGAATCCAGTATTCCTGGTGCATATACAGTTTACTGGGACGGTGCTGACGAAAAAGGAATTGTTCTACCAAACGGTATCTATTTCTGCCATATAAAAAATCCCGGGGAAGAAAAAATCCTGAAACTCATACTTACCCGATAAAACATCTGCTAATTTTAGATAATTTTCTTGTTGAAAATAGATAATTTCTGGATATAATTATAATAGATAGCGAGTTTATATGATAAAAAGATATGAAACAGAAGAAATAAGAAAAATTTTTAGTGAAGAGCATAAAATGGAAATCTGGCTTATTGTGGAACAGGCAGTTGCGCGTGTTCAGGAAGAAAAAAAGATTATCCCTTCAGGACTGAGTAAAAGATTGGGTAAAATAAAGGTTGACCCACAACGCGTAGAAGCAATAGAAAAGATAACCAATCACGATGTAATCGCATTTTTAGAGGCGGTGCGCGAAAAAATTGGTAACCAATCACGCTGGCTCCACTTTGGAATGACTTCCTATGACCTTGTTGATACTGCCTGGGCATTGATGTTACGCCAGGCACTTGATATTATATCCAGAGAAACCGATAAATTATTACAGATATTAAAAAAACTTACTAAAAAATACAAAAATACACCACAAATGGGTAGAACCCATGGAGTATTTGCCCAGCCCATTACATTTGGTTATAAAATCAATTCCTGGTACCAGGAGATTTTAAGGTGCAAAATACGCCTGCAACAAGCCCGAAATGAAATTTCTTTTGGCAAACTTTCTGGCGCAGTGGGCAGTTATACAATCATTTCACCAGAAATTGAAAAAAATGTAATGAAACGATTGGGATTGAAGCCTGAACCAGTTTCAACCCAGGTGATACCCCGTGACAGACACGCCTATTTATTAACACAACTCGTATTTTATGGTTGTGCACTGGAAAGAATTGCCACAGAAATAAGGAACCTTTCTCGCTCTGAAATTGGAGAAGTTGCTGAACCATTTGCACGAGGTCAAAAAGGGTCTTCTGCAATGCCCCATAAACAGAATCCTATCACCTGCGAAAGGGTATGTGGATTAGTCAAGGTATTGAGGGGCTATCTCATACCTGCATTTGAAAACATAAATCTCTGGCACGAAAGAGATTTAACAAATTCATCGGTTGAGCGTGTTATCATACCTGATGCATTCCACATTGTTCATTATACTACAAAAAAGATGTTATGGGTATTAGAAAATCTGAGGGTTTTTCCCAAAAAAATGATGGATAATATTCAAAATAGTCTGGGCTTATATGCCTCCCAAAATCTGATGAATAGATTGATAGAAAAAGGGATGAGCCGAAAATCTGCTTATGACCTTGTGCAAAAACTTTCTTTTAAGGCAATTGCCGAAAAGATAAATCTACGAAAGGTTGCAGAACTGGATAATCAGGTTAGGAAACACCTCAATTTAACTGATATAGAAAAAATCTTTGATTTAAAGTGGTTTCTGCGGAACATTTCGTGATATTGACTTTACTTAAAAAATTCGTATAATCAATTAATGGACTTATTCAAAAAATGCGAAGCAACAGTTAAGGCAGTTGAACGGGCAAAAAGCATAGATATCTATCCGTATTTTACTCCCATTGAATCAGCCCAGGACCACCGTGTTACAATTAAAGGAAAAGAATATATAATGATAGGCTCAAATGGCTATTTAGGTCTTGCTGCTGACCCCAGATTAAAACAGGCGGCAATTGAAGCCGTGAAAAAATATGGTTCAACCTGTTCCGGTTCAAGATTTTTAAACGGCACCCTTGATATTCATATAAAATTAGAACAAGAACTTGCTAAATTTTTTGAAAAAGATGGGGCGATCGTGTTTTCTACTGGGTTTCAGACAAATCTGGGCATAATCTCTTCAATTGCAGGAAAAGATGATATTATTATCATTGACAGACAGGACCACGCTTCAATTATTGATGGATGCAGGCTCTCCTTTGCCGAAGTTAAAAAGTTTATGCACAATGATATGGCAGACCTGGAAAGAATCTTAAAATCTCTGCCACACAACAAAGGGAAACTGCTCGTTGTAGATGGTGTTTTTAGTATGGAAGGCGATGTCATAAATCTACCAGAGATTGTCCATCTGAAAACTAAATATAACGCAAAACTCCTGGTTGATGATGCCCATGGTATTGGTGTTATGGGTGAAAAAGGGCGCGGGGTTTGTGAACATTTTAATCTTTTAGATCAGGTTGACATCATTATGGGCACATTCAGTAAATCATTCGCCTCACTCGGCGGTTTTGTTGTTGCTGAGAAAGATGTAATAACACATATCAGACACACTGCCCGTGCCTTAATATTTTCTGCAAGTATGACACCAGCATCTGTTGCCAGTGCCTTAAAATCCCTGGAGATTATAAAAAATGAACCGGAGCGAAGAGAGAGGCTGTGGCAGATTAGTGAAAGGGTAAGGACAGGTTTTAAAAACATAAGGCTTGATACAGGAAACAGCACCACACCAGTGATTCCCGTGATTATTGGTGAAGACGAGAAGTGTTTTGCCTTCTGGAAGATGCTCTTTGAAAATGGTGTGTTTGCCAATCCCGTGATTTCACCGGCAACACCACCGGGCAGGGCATTGATAAGGACAAGTTATATGGCAACCCATACTGATGAAGATATTTCAATTGTTCTTGATGTATTTGCCCGTTGTGCAAAGGCATTTGGTTTGGTAAAGTGACAAAGGTTATTTCCGTAAAAACAGAAAAAGAACTGAAATTATTTGTTGAACTTCCTTTTAGATTATATAAAAACAATCGGTACTGGGTGCCTCCCCTGAAAAAAGAGGTATACAACCTGTTTGACAGGAAAAAGTATCCATTCTGGGAACATTCAGAACGAGAGATGTTTATCGTTTATCGCAATAAAGAAGTTGTTGGCCGTATCTGCGCAATCATTGATTATAATTATATTGAGTTCTGGAATGAGAAGACAGGTTATTTTGGATTTTTTGAGTGCGAGAATGATAAAGAAGCAGCAATGGCACTGTTTGATGCAGTGCGAAATTTTCAAAAAGAAAAAGGAATGACAAAATTTGTGGGTCCATTCAATCCTTCTACGAATGAAGAAGTTGGTTTTCTTCTGGAAGGCTATTTTTTAGAACCGATGATAATGATGACCTACACATTTGATTACTATCACGAACTTGCTCTTGCTGCAGGGTTAACAAAGGCAAAAGACCTTTATGCATTCTATATTGAAGCAAAAAACGCACCATTAGAAAAATTAGAACGGCTCTGCTCAACCATCCGCAAGCGTGTGAGAGACCTTAAGGTGCGCCATGTAAACATTGAAGACTTCGCCAATGAAGTTAAAAAGATAAAAGAAGTCTATAATGATGCCTGGAGCAGAAATTGGGGCTTTGTGCCGATGACCGATTCTGAATTTAATCACATTGCCAAAACATTAAAAGACCTTATCGTACCCGAATTAGTAATAGTTGTAGAGATTGATAATGCGCCAGCTGCGGTATCATTAGCTGTGCCCAATTATAATTTTATTCTAAAAAAACTTAATGGTAATTTAAATCTTTTAGGAATGTTAAAGTTCCTTTATTATAAAAATAAAATAAAAGAGGCACGTTTAATGATTATGGGTGTAAAAAAAGACTATCAAAAATTGGGGCTTGAGGCATTAATGTTTCTTGAAAGCTTTAAGGCAGGGATGAAACTCGGCTACCACAGTGGCGAGCTAAGCTGGACACTTGAAGACAATTATCCAGTAAATAACACCATTTTAAAGATGGGTGGAAGAATATACAAAAAATACCGCATCTATCAAGGTATAGTGTAGAAATACAAAAAATAACCATTTCTTGACAAAATTATATTTTGGCATATAATAAATTATGGGGAGGCATAATGACCTTTATCACCACGCTTGATGTAATTCCAGGTCGCGCTGATGAATTGTTAAATACAATCAAAACCCTAAGCATTCCAGAAGGAATAAAACTGAGAGAATTTCTTTCTCTTTTTGGTAAGCCTGATTTTGTGCTTATTTTTGAGGCACCAGATGAGGAAAAAGCAATGAACTTTATTATGAAGTTTGTTGCCTATGCTGTTCCCAAAACATCGCTCGGAGTCAATGTGGAGTTACCAGGATGGAAGAACTAAAAAAGATTGCTCTGAAAGAAGGTATAGAATATAATAAATTAAAAAATAATATAGCAGAGGGCAGCGTGGTTCTGATAAAAAATCGGCTCCGTAATATTGAACCTCTGGCACTGGGTAAGGGGCTCAGCACAAAAGTCAATGCCAACATTGGAACTTCACCAGACTATGCCAATTTGAAAGAAGAATTGAAGAAACTGGATGTTGCAATAAAGTCTGGTGCAGACGCAGTTATGGATCTATCAACAGGTGGGGATATAGATAAAATCAGAAGAGAAATCATTAAAGCCTCAAGTGTGGCAGTAGGAACCGTGCCCATTTATCAGGTTGCAATTGAGATGCGCAAGAAAAATAAGCCATTCACTAAAGCAACCGCTGATGAAATATTTGAAATCATTGAAAAACACCTTGAAGATGGTGTGGATTTTATCACAGTGCATTGTGGTATCACCAGAGAAACAATCAAAAGAATGGAAAAAAAAAGAAGAGTTTGTGGTGTTGTGAGCCGCGGTGGTTCAATGATGATAGAATGGATGAGAGCAAATAAAAAAGAAAATCCCTTATATGAATATTATGACCGATTACTACAACTGGCAAAAAAATACTCAGCAACATTGAGCCTTGGCGATGGCTTAAGACCAGGCGCAATCCACGACGCAACTGATGAATATCAGATAAAGGAACTGGTCGTAATTGGTGATTTGGTGAAACAGGCAAGGACAAGAGGTGTATCAGTAATTGTAGAAGGTCCAGGCCATATTCCAATCAATGAGATTGAAGCAAATATCAAACTGCAAAAGACCATATGTGACAATGCCCCATTTTATGTGCTTGGTCCGCTTGTAACTGATATTGGAGCAGGTTATGACCATATTGTAGCAGCGATTGGTGGTGCCCTTGCCGGATATTATGGCGCAGATTTCCTTTGTTATGTAACACCATCAGAACATCTTGGCTTACCCAATGTTGATGAAGTTCGTGAGGGAGTAATTGCCTTGAAGATTGCCGCACATGCAGCAGATATTGGTAAAAATATTGGTTCGGCAATTAATCGTGACCTTGCTGTATCCCGGGCAAGATATGCCCTTGACTGGGATAAAATGATAAATCTTTTAATTGACCCGCTCAAGGCTAAAAAAATATTTATGCGTAAACATTCTCGTTCATCATTGACCTGCACGATGTGTGGAGAATTCTGCGCAATGAAAAGAACCAGGGAAATTTTCAGGAGGTCATAATGGCAGTCAATGAAGAAGTTCGCTTAAAAGGATTAAATTTTTCAAAAAGAGGCAGTATTGCAACGATGTTTTTCTGCCTTCTATTAGAAATAATTTTTCTATTCGGCTGGCTCTTAAAATTCCTGCTTGTGCCTGTTATAATTCCGATATTTACTGGTATAGTATTTTTGTTTGCGCTTGTTATCTACAACCTCAGCAAAAAAGGTGTATATTCAGTGGTAATTCCCTATAGTATCACAACCGTAACCACACTTGTTCTGACTCTGTGCCTCTCATTTATTAATCCTCAATTGAGAATACCTTTTTTTATAATCTATTTTTATATCTCCCTCCACCCTGCCTATCTACTCGGCATGACAAATGGGCTCTATGCGGTTGCCCTTGTTGATATTGCCTATGGTGCAATGGTAATTTTAACCCAGAACAATTATCCTGAAATCAATTTAGGATTGGAATTTGTTAAACTTATCTTCTTTACCTTTATTTCGTTCCTGCTCATCATTGACTTTGACCGCGACCTTTCCCGAATTCGCCATCTTAGAAATTTAATGAAGCAGATAGAAAAAGGTGATTTGACTGTTAAGATTGAAGAGGAGAAAGGTTCACCAGATGAAATATCTTTGCTCGGACAAGGTTTAAAAAATCTTGTTCAAACCGAGGCAAATATTATAAAGTTGATACTTGAATCCTCTGAGCATCTCAGTGCAATCAGCACCCAGATTGCTTCAACTTCAAATGAACTATCCACATCCATCTCTGAAATTGTATCAACGACCCAGAAAATGACCGAAGGAGTTGACCGCCAGCATCAAGAACTTGATAAATCAATATCCTTGGGAAAAACACTGAGTGAAATAAGTTTTTCAGTTGTTGATAACATCAAAAAAGTTGAAGGCTATGCAGGAAATTTTTCCACAAGTGCTACCAGTGGTTTGAATCAGAGCGATGTGGTTATCAAAAATATTGAGATTATTGGTTCACGATACGAATATCTCATTGGGCTGATGGCAAAATTGCATGATATTTCAAATACCATTACAAAAATTATTGAAACCATAAACAAAATTTCAGAAAAAATAAATATTCTATCACTCAATGCATCTATTGAGGCTGCCCGTGCAGGAGAGTTTGGCAGGGGATTTTCCATTGTGGCGGATGAGATTAAAAAACTTGCCGACAATACGCAGAACTCAGCAATGGAAATTGGTGAGATTGTAAAAGAGATGATTGATTCTATTAAATCAGTCGCAGAGAGTTCAGAAGAAGTAAGAAAGGCAATCTATGACGGTAACCAAGTTGTCAAATCAACAACTGAATCTTTAAAGACGATTTCCAGTGCAGTAATTGAGTTGAACAATGCGATAAAAAATATCAAAAATGTTATTTCCCGTGAAGAAGAAGAGATTAACAATATACTCAAACAGATTGAAGACTCATTTAATATTTCAAAAGATAACTCCAGTGCTGCAGAAGAGATTCTTGCTTCATTAGAACAACAATCAGCAGCGACTGAAGAATTTGCGGCAACAAGTCAGGAATTATTGAATATCACAAACAAACTTTCAAAAATGATTCAGAATTTCAAAGTCTGATGGCAGACATCCTGATTGTTGAAGACAAAACAAGTTTTGCCGATGTATTAAGAGTTGCGCTTGAGGACAGTGGTTTTACAACCATCTGCGTAAAATCAGGCCGTGAAGCAATCCAGAATTTCAGACATGAAAGATTTGAACTGGTCCTTTTAGACTTACGACTCCCGGACATAGATGGCATTGATATTTTGAGGGAATTAAAAAACATAGATAATGATGCAAAATTCATCATTATGACCGCCTTTGGCACAATTGAGAGGGCAGTAGAAGCAATGAAACTCGGCGCCTGTGATTTTTTAACCAAACCATTTGAGGTGGACCAGCTCATCCTAACTGTGCAGAAAGCAATAAAGGAGCGTCGCACCCGGTATGAAAATATTTTGCTTAAAGAGATGGTCCAACATATTCAAGGGTTCCCCCAAATTGTCGGTGTAAGTGAAACAATAAAGAAATCTATAGAGATGCTACAAAAGGTTGCGCCTTCAGAAACCACAGTGCTCTTATTAGGAGAATCTGGAACAGGTAAAGAATTGTTTGCCCGTGCCTGCCACAGCCTTTCGCCAAGAAAGGACAATCCATTTGTCACAATTAATTGCGGAGCCATCCCTGGTCAACTTTTAGAGAATGAACTGTTTGGTTCAGAAAAAGGTGCATTTACTGGTGCCCATACCCGAAAGATTGGTAAATTTGAACTTGCCCATAAAGGGACAATCTTCCTTGATGAAGTAGGTGACCTCGGACTTGATTTACAGGCAAAATTATTGAGGGTATTACAGGAAAAGACCTTTGAACGACTCGGAGCAACTACTTCAATCAAAGTGGATGTACGGATAATTGCCGCTACAAACAAAGATTTGAGTGCTCTGGTAAAGGAAAATAAATTTAGAGAAGACCTATTTTATAGATTGAGTGTCTTTCCCATAACAATACCACCGCTGAGGCAAAGAAAAGAAGATATTCCCCTGCTCGTAGAACATTTTTTGAAAAAATTAAAGTCCAATAAAAAAATCTCTGAATCCGCACTTGAAAAACTTAATAGTTATGACTGGCCAGGAAATATTCGGGAACTTGAAAATACAATTGAAAGGGCAAATATTATCGCAACGCTAAAGATTGAGCCTGAGCATATCCTTTTACCAAGTCAAACAGAAAAGACCATTGCATTTTCCATAGATAATATGGACCTGAAATCTGCTGCAAATTATGGCAGGGCAATGGCAGAAGCAGAATTAATAAAGAAAACACTGGAACAGACAGGAGGAAATAAATCAGAGGCAGCCAGGCGTCTGCGCGTATCTTACAAAACCCTGCTCAACCGCATTGCCAGGTACAGACAAAAAGGCTTGTTGTAATTTAAACATCCGTTAGACGGTCTAAACCACAAACAAGAGTTAGATTGAAATAATAAAATTTTGTAATAGTTTAGCCACAAGGTGTAGTGTAATTACCTAATTTGTCATCATTTTTCAATATTTTTGGGATTCTGTGATGCCGAGTCTAATAACTCTCAGAAGTTATCAGGAAAATGCCGGGAGCCGGACTTGAACCGGCACTCCCTTTGCAGGGAAGCGGATTTTAAGTCCGCTACGTCTACCAATTCCATCATCCCGGCGTTCAGGATAAATACTCGTTGCTAAAGTCTTTTATCGCCAATATTATATTCAACAATCTATGCTTGTCAATGCTCCTGCGATTTTCGTTGTAAAATCAATGTTTAAGGTGCTTCTTTGCAATATAGATGTCTGCCTCAATCATTTTTCCACCTTCATAAAAATGGTGGACAAAATAGAGATTACCCGCCA
>JBBINQ010000052.1:11641-17420 GCA_037443805.1 Caldifarciminota bacterium
AGGTTTGTTTGTCCTTTATTGACATCACCGAAGATTTTTATATTATCTTTAGGGATGCTATGAAACTCGGTATTGCTCTGGGTGGTGGTGGTGCAAAAGGGATTGCCCATATTGGAGTGCTTGAGGCGCTTGAAGAAAATGGGATTATACCAGATTATGTCGCGGGAACTTCCATTGGCGCAGTTGTCGGCGCCATCTATTGTTTGAATGGAAGTGCAAAAAATTTAGTAAATACCACCAGAGAGATCATCAATGCTCCTGAGTTCAAGGAACTTGAGATTGATAAATTCTATACTGACGATGCAAGCATTTTAAAAAAATTCAAGAAGAAAATTTTTGAAAAATACTATTGGGGTACCCTACTATTTAGAAAATCCATTGTCAGAACTGAAGCCACTGAAAAATTATTCATCAAAGTATTCGGTGATAAAAAATTCTGTGATTTAAAGATTCCCTTTATCTGTAATAGCCTTGACATCAATTCAGGGGATGAAACTGTTTTTTCTTCGGGTTTACTTTATAAAGCAGTGTGGGCAAGCTGCGCCATTCCGGGAATCTTCCCTGCTTTGCAAGAAGACAAAAAGATGTATGTAGATGGTGGAACGATTAATAACATTCCAGTTGAACCATTAATTAATATTGGCGCAAAAATTATTATTGCTGTATATTTAGGAGAATTCCCTGAATTTTCAGATGAACCAGATAGCGGTTTTAAAATCAGTCAGCGCGCCCTGGTATTTATGAAGGTACACCTTGACCAAAGAATTTTAAGACTGGCTGACTATGTAATACAACCAGATGTCAGCACACACCACTGGGCAGATTTCTCTTCCCTGGATATACTCGTGCAAAAAGGTTATGATTCAGTAATACAAAATCTCAAAGAGATAAAAAGAATTACAGGATTGTGGTATAGAGTCAAAAAACAGTTACACATAATTTAAAACAAATAGGGGCTGATTTACTCAGCCCCTATTTTTGCACTCTATCTGATACCTATTTTTTCTGGTATTCGTTCCAGCGATTTTCAAGATTCGGGTCTTCTATTGTTTCAAGGATATAGTTGCAGAAATCACGACCTGTAGCACCGGTTGCCCTTCCGGTCATAATCAATTTCTTTTCATACTGTCCACAGATATCAAGTGCCATCTCAAGTTTTTTACCCAGTTCCACATAGCCGATGTGGTTCAAAAGCATTGCTCCGGCGCGGATAACACTGCAGGGGTCAGCATACTGTGCCCTTCCTTCCTGAACCATTCTGGGTGCGCTTCCGTGTATTGCCTCAAACATCGCATATCTCTTTCCGATATTTGCGCTTCCTGCTGTACCAACACCACCCTGGAATTCTGCTGCCTCATCAGTGAGGATGTCACCATAAAGATTAGGTAGAACAAGCACCTGAAATTCAGTCCGCCTCTTCAAATCCACAAGTTTTGCGGTCATAATATCAATGAACCAGTCATCAGCAGTAATTCCTGGATATTCTTTGGCAATCTCATAAAATGTTTTTAAGAACAATCCATCGGTTGTCTTTACTACATTTGCCTTGGTGATCGCTGACACCTTTGTCTTATTATTTCTTTTCGCATGTTCAAACGCAAGTCTGATAATCCTCTCACTACCAGGTTTTGTTATCATTTTGAAATCTATTGCCAAGTCTGGAGTAACCTCAATGCCAAATGGTCCAAGCGCATATACATCTTCGGTATTTTCACGGAAGAAAATCCAATCAATACCCTGGGAAGGCACGCGCACAGGTCTTACATTGGCGAATAAATCAAGTTCCTTTCTTATTGCGACATTGGCACTCTCAATATTGGGCCAGGGGTCGCCTTTTTTCGGCGTGGTTGTAGGTCCCTTTAGTAGCACATGACATTTTTTAATTTCAACAAGAACTTCATCTGGAATAGCCTTACGCACCTCAGCACGCCTTTCAATAGTGCAACCTTCTATTGTTCTAAATTCAACTTTACCTTTTTTCATCTCATCTTTTAAGAGATATTCAAGGACCCGCTGTGCCTCACCAGTAATAAATGGACCAATACCATCGCCACCAATAACACCAATGATTATGGGTTTCAATTTTGAATAGTCTATCCAGTCTTCAGCCTTCTTTATTGCCTGAACCCGCTTAAGTTGTTCTTCCAGGATTCCTGCAAAATGCTCCATAGCCTTCACAATTGCTTGCGGATATTCAGGCTTTTTAATTTTTGATGTTTTTTTGCTCACTACTGCTTTTTTGGCTGCAGGTTTCTTTTTTATTTTTTTTGCCTTTTTTGCCATATATTTTACTCCTGTTTAATCTAATTTAAAATCACCATGCTTTTCAATGTGGGCTAATAATCCCCCATCATTGAGAATATTTATCATTGCCCTGGGCAATGGATGGACCTTTATTTCAATACCTTTTGTTTTATTCCGAACAATACCTGCTTCAAGGTCTATTTCAAGTTCATCACCCTGTTCAATTTTGTCTGTATCACACTCAATCAAGGGCAATCCAATATTTATCGCATTGCGATAGAAAATGCGCGCAAATGATTTTGCAAGCACAGCACTGACACCGGCAATCTTGATAATGGTAGGAGCATGTTCTCTTGAACTTCCCAGACCAAAATTATTACCAGCAACAACAAAATCACCTTTTGCCATTTTTTGAGCAAACTGCGGGTCTGCATCTTCAAGTACATGCTTTGCCAGTTCATCAAGATTAGACCGTAGATGGAAATATCTACCTGGACAGATCAGGTCTGTAGAAATATCATCGCCGAACTTCCAGGTTTTTCCTTTAAGGACCATAAATTCCTCCGCTATGCCTTTTTTACGGTTTCCTTCACCCACTGTGTTGTAACCGATTTCGGTCTTTCAATTGCCTCTCCCAGTGCACGGCTCACAATCAACTGGGCACACATACCCATTGCCCTTGAAACACCAAAGAGAACTGTGTAATACTCAAATTCAGTAAGACCAAAATGGTAAAGCAGACAACCAGATGCAGCATCCACATTGGGCCAGGGGTCTTTTGCCTTACCCTGTTCTTTTAAAACACCAGGCACAATCTTAAAGACCTTAGCAACAATTTGATAGAGTTCGTCCTCTGGACAGACCCTTGCGCCAAATTCATGGAATGCATCAAACCGTGGGTCAGTTATCCTCAATACTGCGTGTCCATAACCTGGTATTACCTGTCCTGAATTGAGTGTATCCCAGGCAAATTGACGCAAATCCTCGTCACTCGGCACACCCTTAAACTTTTCTTTTACTTTAATCACCCAGGCAAGGCATTCCTGGTTTGCCAGACCATGCAAAGGACCAGCAAGACCATTCAGTCCTGCAGAAACCGCATAGTATGGGTCTGATAAAGCAGAACCAACACAATGGCAGGTATGGGCGCTCACATTTCCACCTTCATGGTCTGAATGCAAAACCATATAGAGCCGCATCAGATTCTTGAATTCACCTTTGGGGTCAGGGATTCCAAGCATATGGGCATAATCACCAGCCCAATCAAGTTTAGGGTCTGAGTCTATCAATTTTCCTTTGTTAAATCTCATCCGATAAATACCTGCTGCAATAGCCGGCAATTTAGCAATTAGATTGAGTGAATCTTCAAGTGTCCATTCCCAGTATTCTTCTTTTTTCATACCTTCAGTATATTTTTTTCTGAAAAGGGACTCTTTTTCAAGTGCCAGAATTGCCAGACTGAACATCACCATTGGATGAGAATCTTTGGGCATTGCCTTCAACACATCCCAAACATATGCAGGGATCTTTGCGCGTTTCTTCAGGTCGTTTTTTACTTCTTCAGTAGCTGACTTATCAGGTAACTCACCTATTATCAAAAGATACAGAACCTCCTCTGGTAATTTATTTTTTAGCTGCGCAATTGGTATTCCCCTGATAATCAATCCTTTGTCCGGAGGCACTTCAGAAGTATCACAAATAAGCGCCTTAACACCACGCATACCACCGTATGCCTGGCTCACAGTAACTTCAGAAATTACCTTATCACCATATTCCTTCACGAGATTCTTTATCTCTTCTCGCCATACTGGAATCTTTTCTTTTAATTTGAGTTTAATTACATCCATAAATTACCCCTTTCTTTTGGTTGTTTTTTTATTTTTTTTAATTTTAATAATCTCCCTTGGGTCACTGATAAAGCCTTTTATTGCAGAATAGGCAGCAGTGGCAGGAGACGATAGATAAATAAAACCATCTGGATTACCCATTCTACCTTTAAAATTACGATTGGCAGTAGAAAGGCAGACCTCTCCATCACCAAGTATCCCTTCATGCACACCTACGCAAGGACCGCATCCCGGTCCAAGAATAATGCCACCCGCCCTTACAAAAACCTCAAGTAATCCGAGTCTCATTGCATCAATAAATACTGCCCTTGATGCAGGCACAACAATCAACCTCACATGGGGTGCAACTTTCTGATTCTTTAAAATACCTGCTGCAATCTTCAAGTCTTCAATGCGACCATTAGTGCAGGTGCCGATAAAGACCTGATGAATCTTTGTCCCTTTTAATGCACTCACTGTTTTTGTATTATCAACAGTATGGGGGCAGGAAACCGTAGGTTCAAGTTTACTCGCATCAATCTCAATAACACGCTCGTATTTGGCATCCTTATCTGGCGCCAGACTGCGCCAATCCTTTAATCTTCCTTGTTTTTTTAGATATTCTTTTGTAATTTTATCTGAAGCGATCAGACCTGCCTTTGCCCCTGCTTCAACTGCCATATTAGAAAGTGTAAACCTTGAATCCATAGACATATTATCAATTGTCTCGCCTCCGAATTCTAATGCCTTGTATGTTGCACCATCAGCACCTATCATTCCAATGAGATGGAGAATCAAATCCTTTGCATAGACACCAGGTGAAAATTTCCCTTTTACTTCAATACGGAATGTTTCCGGCACCTTGAACCAGGTCTTGCCCATTGACATACCGATTGCCACATCAGTAGAACCCATTCCCGTAGCAAAGGCACAGAGTGCACCAGGTGTGCAGGAATGCGAATCCGCACCAATAACAACATCTCCAGGCTTAACAAATGACTCAACTAATCTCTGGTGGATTACACCGTCACCAACTTCAGACAATATTGCGCCACACTGTGCTGCAAAATTTCTTAAAAGCATATGGTCATTGGACAATTCTTTTCTTGGGGATGGAGCTGCATGGTCAATAAAGAAGATTGATTTTGGTGCCTTGACCTTATTGATCTTCAATTTCTGCATCTGTCGCACGCCCAGCGGACCTGTACCGTCCTGGAATGCAGCAACATCAACCTTTGCAATCACTATTTGACCCGCCTTTGCATGCTGTCCACTCTTTTCTGATAAAATCTTTTCAGCTAAAGTCTTACCCATTATATTACCTCCAGATTAAATATATATTTTTAACCGAATTTAATAACAAATCAAATGATTTTTCGGGAGATTTCGCCTCTCCCTTTATAATTAAAAAGTCATTGAATCTATGCATTTTTTTATATTTTCTGACTTTAATTATACCAAAAAATTGGCTCAGGTCAAGAGCCATCAGCAATTTTTAATAATTAAGGTAAATAAAAAACTTCACTGACTGAAATTCAAAATCAAAGAATAGTTTTCAATACCATTTTCAATGTCTGTCCTATGCAGTGGGTTGACAATTCAAAAAATTCAGGTATAATATTATACTGGATTAGATTAGAAATTTACAAGACTCGTAAGAGGTAAGTTTTTCCCAAAGAATGGGATAGAACTCCCTTAATCGGTGTTTC
>JBBINQ010000053.1:0-17275 GCA_037443805.1 Caldifarciminota bacterium
ATTGGAAGGATTATTCAGGTAATTTTGGTTGATTGTATGTCCCTTGATACTACATTCATTACCCCGAATAGATTGGTGAGAAAATCAGTCTGGTTAAATAGTGATTCTTATGCAGATAGTGAAATTGTTTTAGAGATTATAAAGATAAAGGGCAAGCGTGTTGTCTGTAGTGAACTTGGGCTATTTGAATTTCCTTCAGAAGGGCAGAAGGATATTTTATCAGGTCCGATGGGTAGCGAAGTTGATATTAGAATGCCCTTTAATCTTGAGAGACTCTATCCCAATCCGGCAAAGGCGGTAATAAGAATGAAATTTACTTCTCCGGATGAAAGAAAAATTTCCATCAAACTATATGATGTCTGTGGCAGACTTGTGCATCAAGAAAATATGATAAAATCTAAATCCGGATTGAATGAGGTATTGATAAGACCGATAAATTTATCAGCTGGTATCTACTTTGTAAGATTAGAGACAAAAGATTGCGGAAAGACCCAGAAGGTAATATTTTTAAAATAATAGTTTGACCCAGCAAAAATAATTTTTTTTGATTTTAACCACCCTCTTGAAATTATCCTATAAATTTATATAATCCTTTATGCGGTTATATGAATTTGAAGGTAAGATGCTCTTCAAGCGCAATAAGATTCCAGTACCTGATGGGGTAGTAGTTGATAAAAATTCTCTTTCAGAACTTGAAAAGGTTGTATATCCGGTTGTAATAAAGGCGCAGGCTTTTTTAGGGGGTAGGGGAAAGGCAGGGGTGATCCAATTTGCTCACACCCGTGATGAGGCTGAACAAAAAATCAAAGACTTGTTAGGTAAAAAGCACGGTCCTTATGTAATTGAAAAGGTGTTGGTAGAAAGAAAACTTGAGATTGAGCAGGAGTTATATATTGCTGCACTCATTGATAGGCTTGAACATAAACCACTATTAATGCTGAGCACTAAGGGCGGGATGGATATTGAAGAGATTGCAAAGACTGCTCCGCAATATATAAAAAAATACTACTTTGAGCCGGGTGAAAAACTATTTGAATATAAAGCACGCTTAATCGCTGGACAGTTTGACTTTTCTGGCGAATTGTTTAGCAGCCTTTCCACCGTAATATTAAATTTATATAATCTTTTTATAAACTTAGATTGTAAACTTGCTGAGATTAATCCATTGGTCATTACAAAAGAGAAAAAGGTTTTTGCCCTTGATGCCAAGGTTGACCTTGATGAAGATGCGATGTTCAGGCATCCTGAATTAAAGGAAATGGGTATAGTTGCTCGGAATGAGATTGGTGAACTAACAGAGCGGGAAAGGATTGCTAAATCCGCAGGGATTCCGTATGCTGATGTTAATCCTGATGGTGATATAGGGGTCTTTCCTGGTGGTGCGGGTTTTGGTATCGCTGCAATTGATTTGATTACCCATTATGGTGGCAGACCAGCAAATTTTATGGATTCAGGCGGTGCACCTACACAGGAAAAACTTAAGGCAATGCTCGGGCTCTTAATGGATAATCCAAAGGTAAAGGTCATCTTTGGTGCGCGGTTTGGTGGCATATCCCGCTGTGATGATTGGGCAAAGGCAGTGGTTCAATATGTGATAGAGAATAAACCAAAAAAGCCAATGATTATGCGGATGGCAGGAAATATGGAAGAGGAGGGCAGAAAGATATTTGAGCAGGCGAAGAATGACTATCCAGAATTATTCAAAGACATAAAGGTATATGCCTATGATACACCGATTGAAACAGTTATTCAAGAGACAATTATGGTTGCTAAGGGATTAAAATGAAAATAAGTTAAAAGCGCCTATGGATTACCAAAAAAAATCTAAATCCGAAATACGAAATACGAAACAAATTTCAATAACCAAACCACAAAATTCTAAACAATTAGATTGTTTGAATCATTTGAATTTGGGATTTAGTAATTGTTTAGAGTTTCGAATTTCGATATTCGAATTTACATTTATTTAACATGACATAAGATAATACCGATGGCTATTCTCATAAACGAAAACACCAAGACTATTGTTCAGGGTATTACTGGTTCAAACGCCGCACTCCATACTAAATTTATGCTTGAGTATGGAACAAAGATTGTTGGTGGGGTAACACCGGGTAAGGGAGGACAAAAAGTTGAAGGAGTTCCTGTATATGATACAGTTGAGCAGTGTTTGAGAAAACACCCTGATGCTACTGTTTCCAGTATCTGGGTGCCAGCGAGGTTTGCCAGAGAGGCAATCTTAGAGGCGATTGATGCGGGAATAAAGACAGTTGTGGTAATTACCGAAAGGATTCCAATCCATGATATGCTCTATGTAAGAGAAAAGGCAAAAGCAAAAGGGGTAATAGTAATAGGTGGTAATACTCCTGGTGTCATATCACCAGGTAAGTGCCTTGTTGGAATGCTGCCGAGAATTGCTTTTCAACCTGGTAGAATTGGTACGGTTGCCCGCAGTGGTGCAGTTACATATTATATTGCAAATTCACTCAATCTTGATGGATTTGGAGAGTCAACATCAGTTGGTCTTGGTGGCGACCCAATTCTTGGTTCTAATTTTGAAGATATTTTACGGCTCTTTGAACAGGACCCTGAAACAGATGCAGTTGTAATGGCAGGAGAAATAGGCGGCGTATATGAGGAACTTTCTGCGCCCTATATTAAACAGATGACAAAACCGGTTATTGCTTATATTACTGGAAAATCAGCACCCCAGGGAAAGAGGCTCGGTCATGCCGGCGCAATCATAGAAGGGAATATGGGAACTGCACAGAGCAAGATTGAAGCATTAAAAAACAATGGTGCATTGATTGCGGAAACCCTCAGTGAAATTCCTGTGTTGATAAAAAAGGTCTTAAAAAAACTATAATTTCCTTGACATCCTCCAATTCTTCAGTATAATAATAAGAGTTTATATGCTTCAAAGATTATTATCCAAGATTTTTGGCACCAAGACAGAGCGCGAACTCAAAAGGCTCTGGCCTATTGTTGAAGAAATTAATCAATTTTACGGAAAATTCAAAGGTGTTGATCTATTAAAAACTACTGAAGATTTTAAGAAACGCATTGCCCAGGGCGAATCCCTTGATTCCATATTGCCTGAGGCGTTCGGCCTGGTAAAAGAAGCCTGTAGAGCCCTCATTGGTAAAAAATGGCTTGTTGTGGAAATTGAAACTGAATGGAATATGATACCATTTGATGTGCAATTAATTGGTGGGATTGTGCTTCACGAAGGCAAGATTGCTGAGATGAAGACCGGCGAAGGTAAAACTCTTGTTGCAACAATGCCATTATATTTAAATGCCCTTGCTGGCAAAGGTGCCCACCTTGTTACGGTCAATGATTATCTTGCCAGACGCGACCGTGAATGGATGGGACCGGTCTATGAATCGCTCGGTCTAAGTGTTGGCGTTTTGCAACAGGGAATGGAAAATGAACAGAGAAAAGATGCATATAATAAAGATATAACCTATGGCACAAATAATGAATTCGGGTTTGATTATCTCAGGGACAATATGGTATGGCGATTTGAAGATAAGGTTCAGCGTGGCCATTATTATGCGATAGTTGATGAGGTTGACAGCATATTGATAGATGAGGCACGGACCCCATTAATTATCTCCGGACCAGTTGAAAGAGAGACCAAGAGTTTTGATGACCTGAACCCTGTTGTCCAGAAATTGAATTCTGCCCAGACTGTTCTGGTAAATAGAATTGTGCAGGAAGCAAAAAAATTGCTTGATGAAGGTAAAGAAAAAGAGGCAGGCATTAAACTCCTGCAGGCAAGAAGAGGGGCGCCAAAAAATAAGCAGCTGTTAAAACTTGAACAGGAAATCGGTGTCAAACGACTTATTGAAGATACCGAGCTGAATTTTTTAAGGGAGAAAAAATTTTCTCAGATTGATGAAGAGTTATATTTTGTAATTGATGAGAAGTCCCATATTGTTGACCTCACTGAAAAAGGAAGGCTATTTATCTCACCCAACAATCCTGAAATGTTTGTCTTGCCTGATTTAAGTGAAAAAATTGGAAAGATAGAAAAAGATGAAAACTTATCACCAAAAGAAAAATTTGTAAACAAAGAGAAAGCATACGAAGAGTATGCAAAAAAGAGTGAAATTCTCTCTAACTTAAGGGCTCTGCTTAAGGCATATTCACTGTTTGAAAAGGATGTAGAATATGTTGTTCAGGATGGCAAGGTAATAATTGTTGATGAGTTTACAGGCAGATTAATGCCTGGTAGAAGATTTTCTGATGGTTTACATCAGGCGCTTGAAGCAAAAGAAAGGGTGCGCGTCCAGGAAGAGACCCAGACATTCGCTACAATCACTATTCAGAACTATTTTAGGATGTATGAAAAACTTGCGGGTATGACTGGAACCGCAGCCACAGAGGCGAATGAATTCTGGCAAATTTACAAACTTGATGTTGTGGAGATTCCGACCAAAGAGCCGGTTCGGCGCATTGATTATGAAGATGTTGTGTATCGTTCAAGAAGAGAAAAATATAATGCAATCATTGACGAAATTGTAAAATGGCATGCAAAGAAGAGGCCCATACTTGTGGGCACAACTTCCGTAGAGGTATCTGAAGTCCTTTCGCGTTTATTACAGAGAAAAGGTATACCACACAATGTTCTCAATGCCAAACATCATCAACGCGAAGCAGTTATTGTAGCACAGGCAGGTCAACCTGGAGCAGTTACTATTGCTACTAATATGGCGGGTCGCGGCACTGATATTAAATTAGGACCGGGCGTTGTGCAGTGTAGTAAATGTTGTATTAAATGTCTTGACCATAATTGTGCTGAATGTAGCCACGAAGAAAAAAGAGAATGTTTGGATGATTTACCCTGCGGGCTATATATCATTGGAACTGAACGGCATGAATCACGAAGAATTGATAATCAATTAAGGGGAAGGAGTGGCCGTCAGGGAGACCCTGGTTCATCACGATTCTTTCTTTCCTTAGAGGATGACCTGATGCGAATATTCGGGTCAGACCGTGTCGCAGATATTATGGACCGTTTTGGCGGAGGCGAGCAGAAACCACTGACCCATCCCCTGGTTTCGCGGGCAATCGCGAATGCCCAGAAGCGAGTGGAAGAGAACCATTTTGAGATCAGGAAACATCTATTAGAATACGATGATGTGATGAATCGCCAGCGAGAAGTGATTTATAAAATGCGCGATGAAATATTAAAAGGCGGAAATTTTGAAGATATGTTATTTAAAAATTTTGAGGATACGATTGAGGATATTATTTTAAAGTATTCAGATGAAAAAGAACCGCCAGAACAATGGGATTGGGAAGGATTAATCGGAGAATTTAATCAATTATTTTTAACAAACTTCTATATTGAAAAAAGTGAAAGAGAAAGGATAAAACAGACTGAACTTTTTGACCGATTACTTGAGAAAGCAAAAGAGTATTTTAATTTAAGGAAGAAGAATTATGATGAAGAAACATTCAATGAAATGCTGAAATCTATATTATTGCTGACTATTGATAATCGCTGGCGCGAGCATCTTTATGCACTTGATGCATTGAGGGAAGGGATAAATCTACGCGCCTATGCCCAGAAAGACCCACTCGTTGAATACAAGCAGGAATCATTTAAGATGTTTGATGACCTTCTGCGAGATATTGCACGCGATGTATCAGGTATTGTCTTTCGTGCTACACCCAGACCCATTCAAAGGAAACCGGTAGTGACCCAGGAATATAAACCAGGATTAGATGGAAAGGGACAGGTTCAAGCAAAAACTGGTGCTCCAGTTTCTTCCGGCAGCAAATCTCCAAAAATTGGCAGAAATGACCCTTGCCCTTGTGGTAGTGGAAAAAAATATAAAAAATGTTGCGGCAGGAATGTGGTATGAAACCCTATCAAATAAATCTCTTTAATGAACAGGATAAACTTCCATTATTGCTACCATCCGAGCCTGTTTTTGTATTTAACAATAAAAAATATCTGAATTTTTCTACATTTGACTGTTTTAATCGTCGTAACAACGAATATCTGATTGAGACAGCACGAATGAATATTGATAGCCATGGATATAGTGATATAAGAAATCCTGATAATCTGCTGGATGAATTAAAGAAGGAGATGAATGAATTTAAGAAAATAGATTCAATAATTCCGTTTCCCGAAGAGATTTCCGCACTCTATGCGCTTTTTTCAATCTTTGGTAGCAAGACTGTATTCTTTATAGATTATGAAACCTCGCCCAGTATCTGTGCCCTATTACAATACCGAAATGTTGAATTCTATAATCATCGTGAACCAGAGCAACTTTCTAAGGCGCTAAACATTAATGGAGAAAAGGTAATTATTATTGATGGACTATATGAATGGCTCGGTTATACTTGCCCTGTTAGTGAGATTGTGCGTATAGCAAAAGAAAATCAAACCGCGATTATCGCGAATGAATTGAATTCTTTTGGTTTATTAGGCAGGGATGGCAGAGGTTTTATTGACCTTTACTATCTTTATGACGATATTAGCATTGAGATTGGAAGTTTTAGCAGGTACCTTGGTGGCTATGGCTCATATATTGGTGCCAAAAAATATTTGGTAAACAAAATTATTGAAAATACCAATGGGATATTTACACCCCTGCCCAAATTTATGCTTGCAGTAAATATTGCCGGGATTGGTGCATTAAAAAATGAATCAAAAAATCGTTCATTGTTATCAAATCTCTGGACGCACAGTCGGTTTTTTATAAATCGGATAAAGCAGATTGGACTAAAAACAATGAGCGAAACACCTGTAATTGTTATTATCTTAAATAATAATGAAGAGGCAGAAGCATTTAGTAGGCGACTTTTTGATGATGGGATAATAGTCACCACTAATAAAGAACGGGTAAGGTTAGTTTTGTCTATTGAGCATACCCGTGCTGATTTAGACTATGTGCTTGATAGGGTAGAGGTACATATCAAAGATATGGGCATTGTTTACCCTTCAGTGAAAACAGGTGTTGACTAATCATCATAATTTGAATATAATCTCATCTTGAAAGGAGGCTAAATGGCACTTATAATTACTCTATTATTTGCAGTATTGCCGCAGGATTATATTAACCTGTTAATGAAAGAAGATTATGTTGCTGCGGCTGAGTATTGTAAGAAAATGATAAATACAACTACTGGTTTTAAATGGCAAATAGAGCTTGGTGACATATATTTTGATAAACTTGATGAACCATTAAAGGCGCAACAGGTTTATCAGGAAATTTTAGATAAGTATAAACAGAATGATGGATGGGTTTATTATCGTCTCGGTCTTGTTCTTGAAGGTCAGGAGGATTATTTAAATGCGGCAAAAACATATGAAGTGATCGCTACCCGTTTTCGTAAATCTCCCCTGGATTCATTTGCCCTGTCTGGTGTTGAACGTTGTTTCAAAAAAAATTATCAGGATACTGTTGCAGTTGTGGATGGTTACCGAATAACCAGAATAGAACTTGATGAACAGATGGTAAAGCAGTCACCATTTGTAAAAAAGGATGAGAAGGCGGTCCTTGACCAGATGATACTGGAAAGGCTTCTATTTGTGCAGGGATTAAAAAATAATGTTAAGGCAATGCCTGAATATAAAGACTTAATAAAGCAGTCGCGGAACACACTTCTATTGGATGAAGTCAGGGCAGTCAATGTGCTGGCAAGAATAACACCAACAGATAATGAATTACGCGCTTATTATAAGCGCAATAAAAATAATTATAAAGTATCAAAAGAGGTGAGAGGTAAGGAAATAATAGTTGAATCAGAGAGCCTTGCATATTTCATAAGGGATTCTCTACAAAAGGATATCGCGAGTTTTGATACCCTGGCAAAATTATATTCTACTGCACCAACAAAAGGTAATGGCGGTGAGATGGGCATAATAATTCCTGGCACAAAGCCCCAGAATGTTGAGGAACTTTTATTTACCATAAAATTGAATACTGTTTCTGAACCGATAAAGGTTGAAGATAAATTTGGATTATATATGGTTTATGACAGAAAACCAGAGCGTTTACGCACTTTTGATGAAGTAAAATCTCAAGTAGAAGCAGCAGTGCGTGCTGAAAAAACACAGAAGATTGAGGCAGAATTTCTAAAGACTCTAAAGGCAAAAGCCAGCATCAAAATTTTCAAAGATAGTATTATTACCGATACAACACAAAAAGATACAGGAAGAATTGTTGCCATAGTGAATGGTCGTATTGTTAAATTTGGAGATGTTGAAAGAAAAAATAATTCTCAGCCAATGTTTGCGCGTATGGATATTTCAAGACCTGAAGAGTTTGAAAAAGTGCTTGATATGATAATTGAAGAAGATTTAAAATTGGAACTTGCAGAGCGGAATAAATATTATTTGAATGATGGCTTTGTAACTAAATATCGTGATGCAGTAAAAAGAACACTTGAGCAGGGATTGTATACAAAGATTGTTCTGCAAAGTGCAAAGGTTGATTCAGCAGAGATTGTTGAATACTATAATGCCCATAAGGAAGATATGAAAATACCAGAAACAATTAGATGTCGTGAAATTACACTCAATAATAAACAAGAAGCACAAAGACTCCGTGATGAAGTGGCAAAGTTCTATGGTGAAAAGAAGTCTATTATACCATTCTTTAGTAAAAAGGCAAAGATAACAGATTATGCAATGTTTGATTCTGTGGCAAAAGCCAATTCAATTGCCTATACAAAAAACCGCGGTGGTGATACTGGACCATTAAAAAAGGGAACCCGTCCAAAAGAATTTGATGATGTCGCCTGGAAATTAAAGATTGGTGAAATCAGTAAAGTTTTCTGCGTGAATGATACAAACTGGACATTTATTACCAAGACCGAGCATACACCTACAAAATATAGAACCTTTGAAGAAGTAAAACCATCAATAGAAATGAATTTACTCCGTGAAAAACAGCGTAAGATTGCTGATGATTATCTGAAAAAGATAAAAGAAGATGCAGATATTAAAATAATGCTTTCCGAACCAGTAAAACCTGAACCTGAGCAAAAAGGAGAAGAAACTGAACAGCCTGAAAATATAGAATCAGCGCCTAAAGAATAATGCCTGAACTGAGGAAAGACCCTGTTCTGGGCAGATGGGTCATCATTTCTATAGAAAGGGCAAAAAGGCCCAAGGACTTTAAATTTGAACCAGAACAGAAAAAGATCAGTCCCCAGGAATGTCCTTTTTGCCCTGGTAATGAGAAAGAGACACCACCTGAAATATATGCGATAAGGGAGAATAATAATCCACCCAATTCGCCTGGTTGGAGTATCAGAGTAATTCCCAATAAATTTCCTGCACTGCGTATTGAAGGTGATTTAAGTCGTCGTGGTGAAGGGATATATGACCGAATGAATGGTATCGGAGCCCATGAGGTTATCATTGAAACACCAGAACATCAATATGACCTAACTGACCTGACCAATGGTTCTTTTGTCCAGCTTGTGATGACTTACCAGCAGAGAATTTTGGATTTGAGAAAAGACCCAAGGTTGCGTTATGTGATGATTTTTAAGAATTTCGGGGCAATTGCTGGAGCATCACTTGAACACAGCCATTCACAATTGATTGCCACACCCATTATTCCCAAAAGGGTAATTGAGGAAATGGATGGTGCAAAACGATACTTTGAATATCGGGACCGTTGTATATTCTGTGATATTATTGCCCAGGAGACACGCGTAAGCAAAAGAATGGTTTCAGAGAATAATAACTATATTGCTATCTGTCCATTTGCACCCCGTTTTCCTTTTGAAATCTGGATCTTGCCCAGGCACCATATTTCAAACTTTGAGGATTCCAGTGAATCTGAATTATCTGACCTCGCAGGTATATTAAAGGACTGTTTGGTGCGATTAAAAAAAGCCCTGAATACTCCGCCTTACAATTTTGTTATCCACACTACTCCCATAACATTGAAAGGTATAGAATTTTATCATTACCATATTGAAATCATACCAGTTCTGACACGAATTGCAGGTTTTGAGTGGGGGACAGGGTTCTATATAAATCCTACTGCACCCGAAGAATCAGCCACCTACCTGAAGAATATAATTTGAAGTGGAACTATATAATGTGTTTACTCATAAACATATGCTTATTCTGATGTTCGTTCATCAAATCCTAAATCCGAAATTCAAAATCCGAAACAAATCCAAAATTCCAAATTCCAACTTTCTAAACAATTTTTATTAATTGGGGTTTGTATATTGTTTAGAATTTACTGCTTGGGATTTAAAATTTTATGTCTATGAGAGTTGCATTTGTCACATCTGAAGCAGTGCCTTATGCCAAAACCGGTGGTCTTGCTGATGTTACCGGTACCTTACCACAATATCTTAAACAATCAGGGATTGAGGTTGATGTAATTATGCCCAAATACAAAGGCATTAAAGCAGAAAAAATAATGGCAATAGAAATTGATTTTGCTGGGAAGAAGAGATTGGATGTCTTTAAAGATAATAATACATATTTTATAGATTATCCAGAGTATTTTTATAGAGATGGGCTCTATGGAACACAATCAGGTGATTATCCTGATAATTGTGAACGATTTACCCTTTTTGCCCGTAGTGTAATTGCCTTACTTAAGAGAATTAAATATGATATTGTGCATTGTCATGATTGGCAGACAGGATTAATACCGTTATACATAAGAGAAAATGGTCTGAATATCAAAACAGTATTTACTATTCATAACCTCGGTTATCAGGGCAGATTTCCTAAAGAAAAATTTTCACTTCTTGGCATTGATCCGGGATATTTTAATCCGGAAGGCATTGAATTCTATGGCGATATTAATTTTCTTAAAGCGGGTATTCTCTATGCCGATTTGGTTACAACTGTTTCTATACATTATGCACAGGAAATTCAAACACCTGAATATGGGTTTGGACTTGAAGGATTATTAAAAAAAATGAGCAATAAACTATATGGCATTCTCAATGGCATTGATTACCAGATATGGAATCCAGAAAATGATAAATTGATTTATGAACCTTATAATGATTATGGTGGAAAACAGAAGAATAAATTTGAATTGACCAATGAATGTCTGCTTGATTATCATAAACCATTAATCGGAATGGTTTCAAGAATTGCCGGGCAAAAGGGATTTGATATTTTAATCAAGGGTCTTGATGATATAATTGCCCTGAATTTCAATTTTATATTGTTAGGGTTTGGTGAAGAGCACTATTGTGAAAAATTAAAAAGATTTGCTGATGCATATCCCGGTCAGGTTTTTGTTAATATCAATTTTGATGAAACCTTTGCCCATCGTATCTATGCAGGCAGTGATTTTTTCTTGATGCCTTCAAGATACGAACCCTGTGGTCTGGGTCAGATGATAAGTTTAAGATATGGAACCGTGCCCATAGTATACAAAACTGGAGGGTTGGCTGATACGATTGTTCAATTTAATCCTGTTGATTTCTCTGGAAATGGGTTTCTTTTTAATAGTTACTCTACCTATGCCTTGATTGAAGCATTAAAGACTGCTTATGATGTATATTGTAATCGTGAAATTTTCCGGCAGCTTTCAGAAAGTTGTATGAAATACGATTTTTCCTGGAATCGTTCAGCCGGTGAATATAGAAGATTGTACGAAAAATTAGTTTCTGAAACTTGACTTATGTTGAAAATTAAGTATAGTTATCTATCCGTGATAATCAGTGTCATAATTTGCATTAATCAGGGGTTTGTGCAGAATACAGATAATAGGGAGGTAATTTATGGCAATGCCAAAATCTGAATACATCTGGATGGATGGAAATTTTGTAAAATGGGACGATGCAAAAATTCATATTTTGTCCCATGTAATACATTATGGAACAGGTGTATTTGAAGGGTTGAGATGCTATGACACTCCTAAGGGTTCATTTATTTTCAGATTGAAGGAGCATACTGAGAGGCTGTTTAATTCTGCAAAAATATACCGTATGGAAATACCATATACACAAAAAGAAATAAATGATGTGATTGTAGAACTTATAAAAAAGAATGGTTTAAAATCTGCTTATGTGCGACCCATTGCTTATCGTGGGTATAGTGAATTGGGAGTGAACCCATTTCCTAATCCAGTATGTGTTGCTATAGCAACGCTACAATGGGGTAAATATCTTGGTGACGACGCCCTTGAGAATGGGATTGATGTTATGGTTTCTTCCTGGAATAGAATGGCACCAAATACTTTTCCAGCGATGGCAAAGTGCAGTGCAAATTATATGAATTCACAATTAATAAAAATGGAAGCGATTGTCTATGGTTTTGTTGAGGGTATAGCACTTGATAATACTGGTTATGTAAGCGAAGGCTCCGGAGAAAATATTTTCGTAGTAAAAAATGGCGTTGTTTATACACCGCCCCTCCATGCCTGCATATTGCCCGGAATTACGCGTAATACAATTATTGAGCTGTGCAAAGACCTGGGAATCCCGCTCGTGCAGGAGATGCTGAACCGCGAATTTCTTTATCTTGCAGATGAAGTCTTCTTTACAGGCTCAGCAGCTGAAGTAACGCCAATAAGAACTATTGATAAAATAAAGATCGGCGAAGGCAAGGCTGGTCCCATAACAAAAAAATTACAAAAATATTTCTTTGATATAATTGAAGGTAGAATTGAAGATAAACACGGCTGGCTCACAAGGGTTGGTTAAATGGTTAAATTGTTAAATGGTTAAATTAAAAAATTGTGTGTTTTCTGTGTTATGAAAATCGGAATTGGTGCAGACCATCGTGGTTTTAATTTAAAATCAAGGATAAAAGAATATTTATCAAGTAATTCACATCGGGTGCTTGATTTTGGAACATTTAATAAAGAACCAGTGGATTATCCTGAGATAGCACTAAAAGTAGCAAATGCAGTAGCAAAAAAAAGGGCTAAGTTTGGGATAATAATCTGTTTCAGTGGGCAGGGTATGGCAATAACTGCAAATAAAGTCAAAAATATTCGTGCAGCAATCTGTACTGATAAAGAACTTGCTTATTATGCCAGGGCACACAATGATGCCAATGTTCTTGTTTTACCTGCACGCACCATTAGATATAAACGACAGTGGCAACCAATCATTGAGACATTTTTCAAGACAAAATTTGAGGGTGGTAGACATGAGCGGCGGCTGAATATTATAAAAAAATACGAAAAAACAATATGAAGATTCTTCCTGTTGCCTTTGATTCACTCGGTGCCAGAAGTATGGCGACCTATGTGGAAACAAAGGATATAAAGATATTCATTGACCCGGGTGTATCTGTATCACCGGACCGCTATTCACTACCGCCGCATAAAGTGGAGATTGACCGGCACAGAAAATTGTGGGATGACATAAAAAAATGGGTTGCCCTTTCAGACATCGTTATTATCACGCATTACCATTATGACCATCACAATCCCAATGAACCAGAAATTTTCAAAAATAAGGACATTTTTATAAAGAATCCACGCGACTTCATAAATGAAAGCCAGAAGCATCGTGCTTCATATTTTTTAGTTCAAATTGAAGATTATAAACGGAGCATTATCATTGCTGATGGCAATTGTTATAATTTTGGAAATACAAAATTAAGGTTTTCCCAGCCTTTATATCATGGGCTCTCTAATCGGCTCGGTTTTGTGCTGATGGTTATGGTAGAAGAAGATTCAAAATTCATTTTCAGTTCAGATATTCAAGGTCCACTGAATCCGGAGCCCGTTGATTTTATCTTGAAAAACCAGCCAGAAATTATTTTTCTTGATGGTCCGGCAACCTATTTACTCGGTTCTTATTACAAAAAAAGCGATATTGATTGTGCAGCCAACTATTTAAAAAAAATCATAAACGAATCCAGAATAAAAAATCTTGTTATTGACCATCACCTGCTGCGCGATATAAACTGGCAGAATTTTGTGAATAGCCTTAATGATTTAAAATATAATCCGGTTATTCAATCTGCAGCAAAATTTCGCGGAGAAGAAGAAGACCTTTTAGAGGCAAAACGCAAGGATTTTTATGAAGGTAAAGTATCTTTTGTTAACCATTATGGGTAGGAACAATGGTAAAACAGAGTGAATTAGAAAGCATTAAAGAATTGAACAATTATACAGAAAAAATCTATCGTGAGATTGGAAAGATTATCATCGGTCAACACTCAGTAATTGAGCAGGTTTTAATTTCATTGTTTTGTAATGGACATTCATTGATAATAGGTGTGCCCGGGCTTGCAAAAACAATGCTTGTTAATACCATTGCCCAGATTGTGGATTTGACATTTAATAGAATTCAATTCACTCCTGACCTGATGCCTTCTGATATTACTGGTACTGAAGTGATTGAAGAGGACCTTACAACTGGTAAACGAAGTTTTAGATTTGTAAAGGGTCCTTTATTTGCCAATGTGATTCTTGCTGATGAAATAAACCGCGCACCACCAAAAACGCAGTCAGCTTTACTACAGGCAATGCAGGAGTATAAAGTCACTTATGCGGGTCAAACCTATTTGTTGCCTGTTCCGTTTTTCGTCCTTGCAACCCAGAATCCGATTGAACAGGAAGGAACATACCCTCTACCTGAGGCACAACTTGACAGATTTATGTTTACAATCAATATTGGCTATCCAGAAAAGAATGAAGAAATAGAGATTGTGAAAACAACAACATCTGCATACCAGGCTGATTTAAAAAAGATTATTGGTGCCGAAGACTTTATCAATCTACAGAAGATTATTCGCCGGATGCCAGTGAGCGATGAAGTTTTAGAAAGAACAGTTACCCTGGTTGGAAAGACTCGTCCTGAAAATAACGATGCACCTGAAATTATTAAAAAATATGTATCCTGGGGAGCAGGACCAAGGGCATCCCAGTATCTCATTCTTGGGGCAAAGGCAAAAGCAGCATTAGAGGGAAGATATTCGCCAAATTTAGAGGATGTCAAATATGTCTGTCATCCAGTTTTAAGACACCGTATAATTACAAATTTTGCCGCAGAGGCAGAAGGTATAAAATCAGATACAATTATTGATGAATTATTAAAAAATTTCCTGTAGTTGCCTGATTTATCAGGCTACCCAGGACTATTATAACGATATAATAAATAAAAAGGGGCGGAAAATCCGCCCCTTTTTACCTTTGTGTGGGTTTTACCGCACAACCGTCATCGGCTTTGATGTTATGCCATCCGGTGTCTCAATATGAATAAAATAGATTCCATTGGGCAATTCCTGATTACTCAGATTGAGCGTATAAGTACCAGCCGGCTTTGTCTCGTTTAGCAAGTTATTGACCAATCTGCCTGTTGCATCATAGAGTGAAATATTTACATTACCCTGCTGCTTCATTGTATAAGACAATTTCGCAAGACCATTTGTAGGATTGGGAGTGAGATTAACAGATAAACCATTAATTATTCTTGCACGGTCTTCTGCTACGCCTGTTCCACCTGCATCATACCAGATGCTGTAAATATAACTTGCGTAATCAGTCCAGACAATTGCTGCATCACCTGTTGCCATATTTCTGGTAATAGCTGGTCCATATACATCACTAACATCACTTGTGTTATCATTTATGGTGATAGATTGTGTCCAGTGCGTAGGGTTATCTATTGCTCCGAACTTATACTTTACCAATTCAGTGGATGATGTATTCTGTCTGAGTGTCGCAAAGAACCCATGGCTTTGGTCATCAACATAGATATTGGGTAAAAATTCCTCTTCAGGAATTACCCAATTTGCAGTAGTCCAGTTTGCACCATCATCTGTAGAATAGGTATAAAGAATGTCCATATTTGCCATGGTCGTTGTATCCATCTGTGTATAGAGCACTACCCAGTTTGTATTGTTGTGCGCGCCAGCAATTACGCATTCCCTTTCATCTCTATGGTTATCACTCGGCGTTAAATAAACACTAGAACTCCAGGTAGCACCATAATCATTAGAATACCAGCCCCGGACAAATTCATCAAAAATTTGTGGATAACCATAGGGATGTAGCCAGGAGATTAACCACATCCGGTCTGAACTTGAACCATACGCAATCTTTGTTCCGGAATAATAAATATTATCACCTGCAGTATTAGTAAGAGCAGTTGGCCCAAGTTCCCAGGTGCCAACATCAAGCTCATCTGAGCGGGCGAACATCACCCAGGTGGTATCAGTTCCAGTCTGATTTGCAGTGACCCAGGTTGCATATAACCATTCTTCACCGGGATATATTGGAACATCGGTCGTAAAGTCAAGGTCGTAATAAGTTACCGGATTAAAACCACCAGTTGGTGAACCATAATAAATTGGAGTGTTCCCGTTGGAACCAGGCAACGTTACTCTGAACCAGGTTCTCATATAACCATTAGAGGTCTGTTCCAGAATATATGAAACAATAATTGTATCCTGGACAATTTTAATCTCAGGATCATAGATGTTGTAAGCTGTCCCAAAATCATAATTCCAGTAGACATTCCAGGATGCACCATTATTGGTTGAACGATGCATAAGAATATGGTCGCGACCGCTTGAATCCCACAATGCTATTGTATATAAATCCCCGTTAGAGAGTGAAGCAACTTTTACATCATATACCGTAGAATGGGGGTCAATACGCACATCAGTTCCCCATGAGGGTGTTGGGGGATTTTGGGAATTTCTGGATTCTTCGCGTTTTCTTGGATAGGCCTTTGGATTTGAACCTTGTGTTGATGGATCAAACTCAGTTCCTCTATGTTCCAGCCACCATTGATGAATATAACTGGAGAGTTTGGCAGCAGTCTGCACATCACCATCTTTTCTGGCATTTTTCATTTTTTCAATGGCTTGTCCAAAATCAAATTCAGATGGCACTGAAATTGATTTGCCATTGGTATTCTGGTAAGAGACTTCATCTATGATTCCGCAACTGACATCTGCGGGTTCTGCATAGATGAAATTCTGAACCAGCAACCCGATTAAAAGTATTAATATTTTCTTCATTTTTTCTCCTTTCTTTTTACGCGAAGACCGCAGAAAAACCACGGAGATCGCAGAATAAACATCCCTAATTACCATTTTAGGCTTTTAGGTATTTTGGATTTTAGTTATTTGTATTTATTATCACCTCCTTTATCTGTCATTCTAAATTGTATCAAGGTTATTAATGTTAAATACACCTTGATTACAATTTACAAAATCTTAGTTCCTTATGCATATTATTATATCCAATAATTATTCAGTGTCAAGAGGCAAAAACAAGGGGCGGGGCGACGCACTCGCCCCGCCCCTGTATATAATCTACGCTTTAACGAATAATTGTCATCG
>JBBINQ010000054.1:0-16691 GCA_037443805.1 Caldifarciminota bacterium
AAGGGGGAGTAAATAATTAAAATACCTAAAAGTCCAAAATGCCTAAATACCTAAAATTAAAATACCTAAAAGTCCAAAATGCCTAAATACCTAAAAGTCCAAAATGCTCTATAACCATACTGACTGCTATACCTTACAACCTTAGACCTGTATCTAAACCAATCCCTGATATAATGCCCGATGAATCGGGCAACTACAAGTTTCATACAGGAGTGATTTTATTTATAATTAACTTTCAAACCATCATTGTAAGAACAGCCGTTTAATAAGGATTGTGGCATAAGAACCCGGTGGCAGAAGAACATTTATTAAAATCTTTTTTTTGTTTTTATATATCTCATCGTCTTCAGGTTCAACGATTGTAAATTTTTCAGGAACGATAATTGCCTTTCTAAAGAAACCTTTGAATCTGACACCGCGAAACCGCATCTTATTCAATTTGAAATCATTCAATTTTATCTGCTCACGATCCAGAACTTCCATTATTATTTCACCAGAACTGCCTGACAATTCTGTTTTTTCATTTACCATTGGTAGATGCATATTTTTAATAAAATCAAATTTTTTTAAATTATGATAGAAAATATATTTCCCCATTGAATATGGAAACTCAACATTTCCTATTCCAAATTTTTTTATCACCAAATTCAACATTTCGTTGAATAAATAAGACTGATAGGCAAGTAAATAAAGATTGAGCATCTCACGGTCAATCTGTTTTATTGCATTTTTAAAATCATTCGGATGGTCTTTTAAAAAAAACAGAATTCTTTTATATTCTACTGGTGCAAACCTTAAACACGCTGACCATCTACCCCAGTTTTCAGCACAAAATTTTTTGAAAATCTTAACTTTTTTATTATCCTCTTTATAAGGATAGCACATCAGGAGTTTCAGAGCGCCTTGATAATGACCGAGCATAAGCAACCGGGCAAAAAAACCACGGCGATGCCGCGCTGAACCAAATCGCTGCTCATCAAAGTAATTTGGAAAACCAGATTTCAAAATTTCCTGATAATTCTTGAACCCTTTCTCTATCTCATCATTATTTAGTCCGCGCACCGTGATAGAGAATCTATTTGCCTTCAGATGTTCTGGAGAGATTGGCTCTGTTACCCTGCCGATTGGCACAAGTTTGAAATTCTTTTCTTCTATTACATTATTAAATACTCCCTGGAATGTTAAATATTGTGTGGCTAATGAATATCTATCTTTTAACCCTGCCCTTGAAAACCTTTCTTTTGATACAGAGCATTTTCTAACAACGAAATTTATTACATCAAGGGTATTCCAGTAAGATTTCTGAAGTTTTAATAATGTATAAGCGCCTGATTTTGAAATTGGTAGCCCAATAATCTCTTCAACGACAAAATCTTCAGGCTTTACCTTTATTTTCACAAATTCTGTGTAGCTGCAATCTCTTTTTTAAAGCTGATATTTAAAAGGAGAAGCGGTAATATCTGGATTGGCAATCTTTTACCCAGGGTCAATAACCTGAATAAAATTTCATCAAATCTATAAAATTCACGCCATAATTTATCAACCTCTTCTTTTAATTTTTCAGCGGTCATCTTTAAAGGTCTGAAAACAGCATTGCCAGCATCATACTTTGCCCAATCAAAATTAAAGATTCTATTCTCTTTTAGTAGTTTGTTATATAGCACTGTTCCAGGATAAGGGGTCAAAATTGAAAACTGTGCCAGGTCAAGTTTTATTTTCCTGGCAAACTCCAGGGTCTTCTGAAAAATTGAGGTATCTTCATTATCACTGCCCAGAACAAATGCACCCATTATCCCGATGCCCTCATCATGCAATCTTGCCACGCTCTCTGCAAACTTTTGTGGTTTCTGAAATCCTTTATGCATCTGCACAAGTGACTCTGCATCTGCTGACTCTAAACCAACAAACAGACCTTTGCAGCCACTGCGTGCGGCAAGATGCAGTAGTTCCGGGTCATCTGTAATATTTATGGACGACTGTGCCATCCATATCACTCCTTCGTATTTAAGGGCATTGAACAATTTACGTGCATAAATTCTGTTACCAAAAATATTATCATCAGAAAAACCAATAAATTTCGTCTTTAAACTCCTAATCTCCTTTATTACACACTCTACTGGTCTGGTTCTGAATCTACCTCCAAAAAAATTTGTTACACTGCAGAAACTACAATTGAAAGGACAGCCCCTTGTGGTCTGCACCATACCAGTGAATAGATAGCGTGCCCTTTTAAATAGATCCCTTCTGGGGCTCTTTATGTTTTTCAAATCCGGGAAATCACTATTTTTATAGAATTTCTTTAATCTGTTATTTTTAAAATCATTAATCAAAACGCTCCAGACTCCTTCTGCCTCACCAATAACAACACTATCTGCATGCTGTATTGCCTCATCAGGTAAAGCCGATGGATGCAAACCACCAAGCACAACTTTTACCCCCCTCTTTCTAAATTCATCTGCAATTTCATAGGCATGTGGCGCAAACCTTGTCAAAACTGTAATACCGACAAGGTCTGCAGGATAATTATAGTCTACCGGTTCTATTGCTTCATCAAGAATCCTTATATTCACATTCTCAGGGGTCGCTGATGCAACTGCTGCCAGTGAAAAAGGTGGAAGTTGGAATGCCTTTCCCTGCATTCCTCTTCTCTTTTCATCCACATTCGCCGGTGCGATCAATAATAAATTCATACTACTCCTTTAACTGCCCCTTTATTTTATCAATAGTTTTTTCATCTATTGGACCTACTGCAGCAATTGAGTATCTACGCAAATCAAGATATTCATTAACAAAACCGTTAATCTCTTTTTCATCTATCTTATTAATCATTTTCACTATCTCATCAATAGCAATAGTTTTATTCAGATATGACACTTCCCTCCCAATCCTCAACATTCTGTTTGATGAATTTTCCAGACTTAATAAAAAATTTCCCGTAACATAGGTCTTGGCGATTTCAATTTCGTCTTTGGCAAAACCATTTTTATATAATTCTCTGAAGATACTTTTTAATTGTGTTATAATTTTATCAAGGTTTTTCTTATCCGCACTCAAATAAAATCCAAGCACTCCGCAATCACTATAAAAATCTATAAAGGAATGGACATCATAGACCAAACCTTTTTGCTCTCGTAATCCCTGGAACAGACGCGAAGACATACCACCACCGAGCATTGTGGTCAAAAGCAATAATGGATGCCGAAGATTTGATGAATATGCAACAGCAGGAATACAAAAAACAAGATGAACCTGCGAGATATCATTCCGGGTCTGAAAAACAGTTCTGGGTTGATATGGTTCTGGCACTTTGCGTTCATCTGTAGTCTGGCACACTGATGTAAATTTGTTGCGTGCTGTTTCAAGTAGTTCCGCATAGTTAAAATTACCGCTCACCGCAATAACAATCCGGCTTTTTAATAATTCCTGATAATGGTGCTGGACATTATTTAAATTTAATTCTGATACTGATTCTACGGTTCCAGCAATCGGCATTGCCATTGGATGATTTTTAAAAATAGCATCAAACATTAGGTCATAGATATACTCTGCCGGGTCTTCGTTATTGGACTTTATCTCTTCAATAATTACTGATTTTTCTTTTAAAAACTCTTCCTCACCAAATCTGGACTCCAAAAGAATTTCACAGATTAATTCAAAAACTTTAATAAAATGTTCAGAAAGGAATCGGGTAACGATAACAAGATTCTCTTTGGTTGTGAAGGCATCAAAAGAACCACCTAAGCCTTCAATCATCTGCACAATCTCCAGCGCTGATTTCCTTGATGTACCTTTGAAAAGCATATGCTCAATCAGGTGGGTAATACCATTGTCTTTTCTACTCTCATCGCGCGAACCACGATTAATAAATAATCCGAGGGCAAAGGAATAGTACTGAGGCAAATGCTCCCCAACAATTTTAATTTCTGAATTTATATTGTTAACAATTATTGAATTATTTATTGGCGATGCCAATCTTCACCTACACGCATCAGGTTAATCCTACCCTGCTCATCAATCTCATAAACTTTGACCACAATTTCATCGCCTAATTTTACTACATCTTCTACACGGCGCACACGCTGACGACTGAGTTTGGAAATATGTAATAGACCTTCTTTACCTGGTAAAATTTCCACAAAGGCACCAAAGTTTGTAATTCTTGTCACCTTACCCTGATATATTTTACCAACTTCAGCCTCCTGCACAATACCTAAAATTTCATTCTGAGCCTTTTTTACAAGTTCAGCATCAGTTCCTGCAATTGTTACCTTCCCATCATCATCAATATCAATCTTTAAGTCTGATTCTCCAATGATCCTTCTAATTACTTTACCACCAGGACCAATTACCTCACCAATCTTTGCTTTAGGCACGAAGAAGGCTAAAATTTTTGGTGCATATTTTGAAAGATGGGTTCTTGGTGAACTTATTGTACTGCCCATAATCTTCAAAATGTTTTCTCTTGCCTCACGGGCGATGGACAGAGCATTTTTAAGAATTTCAATATCTAATCCCTGAATCTTAAGGTCAAGTTGTATTGCAGTAACACCATTATTTGTCCCTGCCACCTTAAAATCCATATCACCATAATGGTCTTCATCGCCAATAATATCAGTTAGCAATTCATAATTTTCACCTTCTTTTACCAGTCCTATAGAAATTCCTGCAACCGAGGTCTTTATAGGAACACCCGCATCCATTAGTGCGAGTGAAGCGCTGCATACGCTTGCCATTGAAGAAGAACCATTGGATTCAAGGATATTGGAAACCACACGTATTGTATACGGAAAGGAATCTTCACTGGGTAATACCGGCAAAATTGCCCGCTCTGCAAGCGCACCATGCCCGATCTCTCTACGGCTCAGGCCCCTTATTGGTCTGACTTCTCCCGTAGCAAATGGCGGGAAATTATAATGTAGCATAAATGATTTTGATTCCTCGCCATAAATTGCATCAATCCGTTGTTCGTCGCTTTTTGTCCCCAGAGTTGTTACCGCAAGGCTCTGTGTCTGACCACGGGTAAAAAGGGCTGAACCATGTGTCCGGGGAAGAACACCAATTTCACACGAGATACTTCTAATATCCTTAAGACCCCTGCCATCAAGACGTTTTTTTTCTTTAATAATCATATCACGCATTCTCTCAGCAATCATCTGGTCAAGAATGAATCTAATCTTTGCTTCAATCAATTCATCCTGCTTATCAACCATTTTCTCTGCAACATTCTGGACTAACTGGTATGCAGCTTCCTGGCGCGCTTTTTTCTCTTTGAATAAAAAAATCTGATTTATCTCTGCGCCAATCTTTTCTTTTATTTCTGCGCTTAATGCCTCATCAACAAATGGTTCAGTAAGTTCAACCTTTTCTTTCCCAACTGCTTCACGCATCTTTTCTTCTATTTCAACAATCCGTGCACATTCAGCCTGCCCAAATTTTATTGCCTCAATAATCTCTTCTTCAGTTGCCTCTCTTGCCCCACCTTCAATCATTACTACTGCATCTTTAGTCCCTGCAATGACAAGATTTACTTTACATTTTTCCTGTTGCGCAAGTGTCGGATTGACAATATACTGACCGTCCAGAAGCCCTACCTTTACCCCTGCCACAGGAATCGTAAATGGAATTTCGCTGGTTAAAAGTGCAGTTGCTGCGCCAATAATACCGAGGGTATCTGCCTCATGTTCAGCATCTGAAGATAATAAATATGCGATGATTTGAACTTCGTTACGAAAGTTTGGGGGGAAAAGGGGTCGTAAAGGACGGTCTATGAGTCTGGATGATAGAATCTCGTTATCTGAAGGTCTGGTCTCTCTTTTTATAAAACCACCGGGAATTTTACCAGCCGCAAAAGAGAGCTCACGATATTCAACAGTGAGCGGTAAAAAATCTACAGTTTTATCAGTTTCTACATTGTAATTAACACAGACCAGAACAACTGTATCGCCATAAGAAACAAGCACTTCACCTGCTGATTGCCGGGCAACTCGACCACTTTCAAGGCGTAAACTTTTTTCTCCAACTTTTAACTCAACCGAATACAATTTACCTTCTCAAAGCAAGTTCATCAACAACTTTAAGATAACGGGCTTTATCCTTTCTTAAAAGATAATTAAGATGGCGCCTTCTATCATTTACCATCTTTATTAAACCCTGTCTTGAATGTTTATCTTTTGGGAACTGCTTCAGATGTTCAGTAAGAATTTTAATCCGCTCACTGAGAAGTGCAATCTGCACTTCTGGTGAACCAGTATCTTTATCATGCCGTTTAAAATTATTAATCAATTCCTTTTTCTTTTCTTTAAGCAATGCCATTTTAGAATCTCCTTTCAATTAAATCTTTACTCTTAATTATCCACATTTTAGCAAAAAAGTCAAGGGCAATTATTCCTGGTTACCTTTTTGTGCATTGTTTAATAAATTTTGCAACTCTTTGATGCGCGAAATTGTCGCCATACGATTAGGGGCATCAGGTAATAAACGCAAATAATTATTATATTCGTTTATTGCCTCTTGATAACGACCTGTGCGGGTATAGATATCACCAAGGGAGGCATGCGGGGCAGGAAAATAAGGATTAAATAAGACTGCCTTTTTAAATTCTATCTCTGCCCTATTCCAGTCACCCTTACGATAATAATAATATCCCAGGTTGTGGTGCGCAAGTGGTGATTTTTGATTCTGGGCAGTCATTGTTTTAAAGAATATTTCCTCATCCTGCCACACTGGAACGCGGATAAGAGTAAAGGTAATGTTGATTATAGCAATTAACAAAATAATAATTTTTATCACGAGATCTTTTAAATTTATTTTTTTTATTATTGACCCATCCGAAGCGATTAATTCTGTTAGTAATATCGCAATTCCAATAGAAGGAAAATATAAAAACCTTTCTGTAACGGGTACTCCTGACAATGGGAAGATATTCATTACCGGCAATAATCCGATAAAAAACCAGAGACCACCAAATTTAACTTGCCATGCCTTAGCTACCCGCGCAATAATAAAAATTATTATGGCTAAAACAACAAAAGAGGTAACCAGGTCAAAGAATTGAACATTATTCATAACAAATTCATAATGGCGTGCATTTAGATTGAAAGGAAACAATAGAAGTTGTAGATAAAAAAGAATTAATCGCGGTATATTAAAAATACGAATCAAAAAAGGCGTGGTTACTACCGGAGATTCAGGAATCAGTTTTTCAAGCAATACCGCCCGCATAATTATATAACTGATAACAGAACCACCAATAAACAATAAGCCGTTCAGAAAATTTATTTTCCATTGTTTACGCGGAATTTTTGTTATGACAACCAAAACAAATATTAAAACCAATACAAATGCAACTTCCTTAGACAGTAGTGCCAGCAACGCGAAAACATAACATAACAACAATCGTAATAATAATGGGATCTTCTCTACAAAAAAATATATTATAAGACTTAATAACATAAATAGCGTTGTTAGAATATCCATTCTGCCACTGATAAAGACGACATTTTCAACATGAACTGCAAATGTAGTAAATAAAATGGAAATTAAAATTGCCTGCGTAAAACCAAATAATTGATGACAAAAATAAACAAGGCAGATAATTACAAAAATATGGAGTATAAGGTTTGTGAGATGGAAACCAAAGGCGTTCTTTTGCCAGAGCAAATAATCAAAGGCAAAAGATATAATGGATAGGGGGCGATAATAACCATAGTCCTCACCAAATATTTTCAACGACTGTCCGAAAATTTCCAATATATTTTTAGAACCCTGAACATACGGATTTTGTAGAATCAGTGAGCGGTCATCCCAGATAAAATCGCCTGTAAGGCCGTGTGCGTAAAGAATTATATTGAGGATAATGGGTATACCATAATAAACAAATCTGTACTTCGGTCTCTGCTCCATTATTTTATTATATACACTAACAGAATGCAGTCAATGTTTTTGCAAGACTAATTTTCTATAACAAAACTCCTGAATGAACAATTATGACTTACTGCTTTTTATTTTAAAAAATCAATAATTTCTCGGTCTCTTTCCCCTCATTGGTCTTCTACCTTTATCAACTCTGGGGCGTGCTTCATTTATATTCATTGGTCTACCCTTTAAAACCGAACCATTTAACCCCTGTATTGCTGCCTTCGCTTCATTATTAATGGGCATTTCTACAAATCCGAATCCCCGTGATTCGCCGGTAAACTTATCCTTGATGACCACCGCAGATAGAACCTGCCCAAAAGCCTCAAATGTTTTGCGTAGGTCTTCATCTGTGACATCTCGTGAGAGATTTCCCACATATATATTCATTATGACCTCCTTTAGGTCGTATGTATAATTATCCACAAATGCAGGCAAAAGTCAATAACCAATTCTTTTAAATTTACATCAAGATTGGCTTAATATTTTTACCAGATAATCATATTCAATATTCACGAATGAACCAGTTTTAAGATTGCCGAGTGTCGTATGTTGTAAGGTTTGCGGAATTAAAAATACAGAAAAGATATTATGCGATATATGTCCGATAGTAAGACTAACCCCATCAATTGCAATTGAACCCCTGGGTATCAGATATTTTTTATTTATATCAGAAATTTGAAAATAATATTCATTTGCCTTGATGCGTATTACTCTGCCTACTTCATCAATGTGTCCCAGAACAATGTGACCGCCAATGCGGTCGGTCAATTTAAGGGCACGCTCAAGATTAACATTATCCCCTGATTTCCATTTATTAAGGGTGGTCTTTCCTTTTGTCTGTTCCATTGCTTCAACTGTAAATCCGTTTTTAAAAACACCAGTTACTGTAAGACAAATACCCTGGATTGCAATACTATCACCAATTTTATTTTCCAGTGAAGACTGTATATCAATCTTTTGAACCCTTCCTTTTAAAATTTTTAAGATTTTGCCTTTTTCTTCAATTATTCCTGTAAACATATAATTTATCCTCCCCGAACTCTACTGCCTGTAATTGTGTAAGGTCTATGTTATTCTCTTTTAAGAAATCTATTCCTGTATTGATTGATTGCGGCGCAACAAAAATGTATAATTCTTCATACACCTTTTTGGTTAAAAGTTGCGAAACGAGAATGCCTCCGCCTTCAACCAGAATAGAACTGATATTCATCTGCCCGAGTAGTTCAAATATAGTTTTAATCTGATAATAATCTCCGGACAGAAAAACAATTTCAATACCAGCATTCTGTAAACTCCGAATCTTCTTTATATTCTCCTTTTCGCTCGTAATAATAATACGGCGTGCATCTTCCTTTAAAAAATTTGCCGTCATAGGAATTTTTAAGTGCGGGTCAATGACAACACGCGCCGGGTTATGTCTGCCTACCAAACGGTCTGTAAGATAGGGGTCATCTTTGAGAACTGTATTAATACCAACCAATACAGCATCAACCTGTCCCCTCAGTGAGTGGACAAACCTAAGGGATTTTTCGCTTGTAATGTATTTCTGCGGAAATCCGGATATCCTGCCATCCTGCGAAACTGCTATCTTTACAATAGTATATGGCATTCTGGTTGTAATATATTTACTATAAAACCGATTTAATTCCTGCGCCTGTTTTTCTAAGATTCCCACTGAAACATTAATGTTGTGCTCCATTAAAAATTTTACGCCCTGTCTATTTACTGCAGGGTTAGGGTCATACATACCAATGACGACCCTTTTAACATTTGCTTTTACAATTGCTTCAACACAGGGTGGAGTTCTGCCAGTACAGGGGCAGGGTTCAAGGTTCACAAAAAGTGTTGAGCCTTGAGCTCTATAACCTGCCTCTATAAGTGCAACAACCTCAGCATGTGCCTCACCTATTTTCCGATGGAAACCACGGCCTACAATCTGGTTATTTTTTACAACCACAGCACCGACCAGTGGATTGATACTGGTCCTTGACCAACCCTTGGTTGCCAGGCTCAATGCCTCCTGCATAAATCTTTCATCAAAATTTTGGAAATCCATAATTAAAATGATTATAGCCATAGGACAATGGATGTCAAGAAAAATCAGGACTTGACAATAAAAATAATTTATTTAAAATTATAATATGGAAACCATATTTTGCATTGCTCCAGCAAAATTTATATATGTATACCCAACATTCTATCTTATTGCGGTCTATACTGGTCTTATCATTGTATTCTTTGAAATCTATCGCAAAAGATTGCCCTTGTCTCCAATGCTCGTGATACTGGTCTGGGGTTTGATATTTGCGATTATTGGCTCTAAATTATTAACACTCTCAACTGATGAACTTTTGCATAACCTGAATAGACACACCATTCCAATAATTCATGAAAAAGTCTATTTAGGCTGGCTCATTGGTGGAATGCTTGGAATAAAAATCTGGCGCAGGATAATGGGATTTAAAGATGACCTTTTTGATCTATTTGCCTTTGCCCTGCCCACAGGGTTTGCCCTGATGAGAATTGGTTGTCTGTTTGGAGGATGTTGCTTTGGCAAAATATGTGAACTTCCCTGGTCAATTACCTATACACAAAACTCTCCAGCATATAATCTCCATCTTCACAATGGCAAAATCCAACCAGAATCAATAACATCATTACCTGTCCATCCTTCCCAGATATATGAGATCATTGCGATGATATTGATAATCATAACTTTATTTTATGTTAAAAAATATCTAAAAAGACCAGGAAGCCTTGGTTATACATATCTTCTCCTCCATTCCACATTTAGATTTATTATAGATTTTACAAAAGAGGGTGGAACATATCTCTATGGGCTAAAGTTAATGCAATGGTTCTTGCTAATTGTAATCCCTGCCTGCGCATTATTCCTGTTCTTACGAGAACGCCATTATAAACCGATCTTACATCCTGCCCCGAATGACTCGTTCGTTAAAAGTTTTGCCTTTTTTCTACCCTGCCTTATTTTTCTGTTATTACCTTTTAACTGGCTAACACCTGCAGAGTTTAAAGTTCTTTTATTTTTCGTTATTGTTGTAGGCATAAATTTCATAATTCGTTGTATCTTATCTCTTTCCCGGCAATACAAGATTTTTTATAGAATCCCTATTGCTCTTGCAAGTATAACAGTCCTTGAATCAAGTCTTGATACTACAGTAACAAAAGATACACTAAAAAATATCTTTTATGTAGAAATTGATGGCGGATATATGAAAGGTTCTTATGTTGAAATCTGCGGTGGCGTTTACCCCTATAGCGCAGGAGGAATAAGCCTTAGTGGATTTTACCAGGATCCATACAATACAATATTCGGAATAAATATCAAGGGCTTTAAAATCCCAGAATGGGAAGATTATGCTCTGGCAGAGAATTTTATCCTAAATCACCGCTTTTTTTGCCTTGACCTCGGTGCAGGGCATTTAATACAGGGAGCTGGTGATTACATGGATATAGAATCATATCCAAGTCTGGGTCTTAGATTGGGACCGCGCGATATTATGTTCATTGAAGGAGAGTTTTTAAAACATATGCCAGCAGATTTACCTTCGCCCCTTATAAAATTAGGTATTGGCTTTGGCACAGGTAAAATAAACGAAACCACTGTGCACATTGGAATCTCTGAAGCTGGTTTTTATGTCAATCCAGTTCTTTACTGGATGAATAATAGGCTGAAGATAAGCCCTTTCTTTTTGATAGGCAGTCCAGAAAGTTATCAATTGAATCTGGTTCTTGGCTACAGATACTATTTTAAAAATTGACCCACATATCACCTTCTTGAGTTTCTTTAAACTGGTAATGAGGTTGGTTAACATTCGCTGATTTTTATTGACTAAACCACATTCTAAGATATAATACAGACTATGTCCACATTAATTTGCCGAGATTGCAACAAAGAATATGATTTGAATAAACCTATCTGGCGATGTGTCTGTGGTGGCTTTCTTGATTTAGATATTACTGCACAATTATCATTTAAAAAACTTAAAAAAAGACCATTTACAATGTGGCGCTACAGAGAAATGTTACCTGTGCAAAATGATAAAAATATTGTTAGTCTGAATGAAGGATATACACCATTGATTGAAATGCAATTTTCTGGTAAGAAAGTTCTATTCAAGCAGGATAATCTATTTCCCACTGGTTCGTTCAAAGACCGTGGTGCTTCAGTTCTTGTAAGTAAAATAAAAGAATTGGGTACAAAAAAAGTATTGATTGATTCATCAGGTAATGCAGGTTGTGCAGTATCTGCTTATTGTGCCCGCGCAGGAATTGAATGTATTGTCCTTGTGCCCGAGCGCACAAGCGAAGAAAAACTCATCCAGATTAAAAATTATGGTGCAAAACTCTTTGTTGTTCAGGGCACAAGGGATGAAACTGCACAGGTAGCATTAAAAATGGCAGAAAAGATTTATTATGCGAGCCACTATTACAACCCTTTTTTCTTTCATGGCACAAAAACATTCGCCTATGAGATTTGCGAACAACTTGGGTGGCACACACCTGATACGATTGTACTTCCGCTCGGAAATGGTAGCCTCTTGCTTGGCGCATATATTGGATTTGACGAACTTTTCAAACAAAAAATTATTAAAAAGATTCCTAAGTTTATTGGTGTCCAAGCAAAGAATTGCGCGCCACTATTTTTTATGTTAAATAAAAAATTTGGCAGATTTACAAATCCTCCTGTAAAACCGACGATTGCTGAAGGCATTGCCATTGGCAGACCACCCAGGGCAAAACAGATTATTGAAATAATAAGAAAGACAAATGGTACAATAATCACTGTCTCTGAGTCAGAAATTATCAAATCTCTGAAAGAAATCTATCAACAGGGAATCTATATTGAACCAACCTCAGGGGCAGGCGTAGCGGGTGTAAAGAAATATCTAAAGATTGCAAATAAAAAAGAATTGATTATCTCAACATTTACCGGACACGGCTTAAAATCCCATAAAAAGATATGGTCTTGATAATCATCGGATTTGTTCTCGCATTTATAGTAATTGTCAGCATTGGACAAAAAAATTTACCATTAGCACTTTTTTGTGGTGCGATAATCCTTGGATTGTTCACAATCCCACCACTAAATATCCTTAAGACCTTTCTTGATACAATCACTGATATGAGTGTTGTGCTCCTCGCATTTGTGGTATTCTTTATTCCTATGATTGGTGGGGTAATGCGCGATAGTGGACAAATGGACAATATTGTGCAAAATCTGCGTATTGGCAGAAAAGGAATTATGGCTATTTCTCCAGCGATTATGGGTCTCTTACCAATGCCAGGTGGTGCCCTGTTTTCTGCTCCGATTATGGAAAAGAGCGGTGAAGGGATAAATGATGACCTGAAAGTAGCAATAAATATCTGGTATCGCCATCTTCTGATTCTTATCTATCCATTGAGTTCAGACTTGATTGCTACTACCAAAATTGCAGGATTGAATCTATATGGAGCAATAGCCCACCTGTTCCCGACCCTGATAATTGCAACAATTTTGGGACAGATATTTATGCTCAGCAAAGTCCAGGGCAAAATTGAATACAGAGGCACTTTTTCAATAAAAAACCTCCTTATCCCCCTTTTCATTATTCTGATTGCACCGATTATTGATTTTATTTTCAGACTTACTGGTATATTTCCGATTAAAGAGACAGGCACACTTATCGGTGTGATGACTGGCTTTATGCTTTCTCTTATTTTTAGCCCTACACGCATCAACTTAATAGAAGTTTTCAACAAGATGAAACCTTATAAATTTTCTCTTATCCTGCTCGGGATCTTCTTCTTTTTAAATATTTTCAAAATCTCAGGGGTGGATAGAATCATTGCTGCAGTTCCAATTCCACCACTGGTTCTGTGCATTATTGGTGGATTTATCCTTGGTGCAGGCACGGGCAGGGTATTATTGCCTTCTTCTATCATCTTTCCAATTTTTTTAATTTCCAATAATCCAACCCTTTTTGATTTTGCCCTGATCTATACAAGTATCTTTTTTGGTTATGTAATCTCGCCAGTTCATCCCTGCATTATTGTAACCTGTGAATATTTTTCTAAAGATTTAAAAGGTGCTTTAAAAATTATGTTTGCACCAGCAATGATAATGTTTGGCATAGTTTTATTAATTTCTCTATTGAAAACTTTGTAGTATTTCTGAACACCATTAAATTTGTAAATGCAATGTTGTAGCATCTGCTCTGCATAACTGGAATACTATCTAACCAATCTATTGACATTTAAATTTTTATAAATATAATTTAATTATAAAAAAAGAAATATGGTAATCATTCTCTTTTTTGTAGCGCAGACAATTATCCCTGATTTTCAGGTAAATAGTGAGGATTATCCAGGCAATGCACCACAACTGTATCCAGCGATTGCGACATATGATTCTGGTGGTGTCGTTATCTGGTATGATTTACGGCCACCTGCTTTTGGCACGAAAGTCTTTGGTTCACTTCTAAATGCTGATGGAGATACAATTGGCAGTAACTGGGGACTGAATGAAGATACAACCCATGGCTGTATGAATATGCCCGCAGTTGATTCTGATTCAATGGGCAATTTCACCATCACATATATTCAACAGCAAAATGTAATTGCACGAAGATTCAATAAATATGGCATACCCTTAGGACCCTCATTTATTGTGAATACAAGTTCTAATTGTTCATACCCGGCGATTAGGATGACAAATGAAGGAAGGTTTGTAATCACCTGGCTCAAAAACGATGAATACAGGATTTATGGGCAGATTTATAATAGAGAGGGTAACCCTATAGGCACGAATTTTTTAGTTTCGGACTCCACACTGAACTATGGCACAATCCCTGATGTAGCGGTAAAGAATAATGGCGAATTTATCGTTGCCTGGACCTATAATAGTGATATCTGGGCACAGAGATTTGACTCACTGGGAAATAGAATTGGCGAAAACTTCAGGTTGATAAATGATACAATAAATATTGATAAAAATTATCCAAAATTAAAATTTGACCATCAAAATTTTCTTTTCGTTTCCTGGTATGCATATGTTCAGGAACAGAGTGATGTCAATTGTCAAATCTTTGATTCTACCCTTACGCCGATTACCAGTATTATTAAACTTGATGATGTTGCCCTTGATTCTGCACAGCGACAGAGCATAGCAATAAGGGATTCAATATGGTATGTAGTATTCCAGAATGGCGTAAGCACGATTTATCTCCAGCGTGTTAAAAATAATGGTGAATTGATTGGTAATAATATAAGAATCAGTGAACAGATTGGTAGAAGCAATACCCTGCCTAAGATTGATGCTACTATGAATTGTTTCATAATCACCTGGTCATGGAGAATTGTAGGAGTTATGTGTGACATTATGTGCCAGAAGGTTTCCTTTGACGGCAATCTTATAGGCACTAATTATGCAATTAGCGATGACAAAGGTGGTGAACCCCAATTCTTACCGTCGGTGGCTGCTGATTCCAGTGGAAATTTCTTTATTGTCTGGGAAGATTTTCGGAGATACCCAGAATATTATTTTGCCCCAAACCAGTATGGCAGAAGATATGATGCCAGTGGCAATCCATTATGTCCAGAATTTAGGATAAACACCTATGCCAATGCCTCGCATTCGGCAATAGGATTAAATTCAAACATCTACATCACTGCCTGGGCATGCACTGAAATAGACTCAAATCATCAAATATATGCCCAGCGTTTTGACTACAATGGTAATCCCATTGGTTCAAATCTACAGGTCAGTATGTCGCAAGGCAATTATAATTTATCATTTCCTAAAATTACTACCCTTTCTAATGGCCATTTTGTAATCATCTGGAATGAGAATGATGGAGCAAAAGAAAGGACTTATGGACGCTTGCTTGATAATAATGGTCTGCCTTATGGAGACCAATTCAATCCCTATGTTGATTCCTTAGCAGACAATGGTGGTTGGACAGCAGTTGATGAAGGAAATAATAGATTCATTGTTCCTTTAAGCTGTAGCATAGATACGATTGCCTGTGCAATTCAGGAGGTTGATTATGATGGCAATCCAGTCTCAATGCCGATTGTCCTGAATGATGAACCAACACCACGCGCCTATTTTGTCTGCGGTGCCAAAGGTATTGACCGATACTTGCTTGTCTGGGGCAGGGGAAAAATTTTCGGACAGTTTCTGAATAATAACTTGCAAAAAATCGGTAACAATTTTATAATCAGCGATGATACAATTTCTCCTAAAAATTTCTATGCTGTTGTTTCTCACAATGATGGCAAATTTTTTGTTGTGTGGGAAGAAATGCACAATAATAATTATGACCTTTATGGACAATTTTTTGACTCACTGGGAAATAGAATAGGCAACAATTTCAGGGTTGATAATGACACAACGAACAGTGACCAGATTTATGTAAGTTGCTTTTCAGGCAATGACCGCATCTATATTGTCTGGTCCGATACAAGGATACGAGCAAACTGGTATGATATTTATTGCAAGGTTCTTGAATGGCACGGCTCTCAAAATCTTGGAGAAATAAAAGCCAGGGATAAATTTGCAATATTGAGTATCTCCCCGAATCCATTCAAGAATGCTACAAGCATTAAATTCCAAATCCCAAGCACCAAATCCCAAATAAATCCCAATTCCCAAATTGTCCCCTCTCCTTTTTCCTCTCCCCATAGGGGAGAGGGTTGGGGTGAGGGGAAATCCCAGGTCCCGGGTAGTGTAGCCCTTTATGGGCGTGATTCACGGGGACAAGCCCCTACAC
>JBBINQ010000055.1:0-16524 GCA_037443805.1 Caldifarciminota bacterium
TTAAAAAATCTTGGATTTGAAAAACTTCGTTCACGCAAACATGAGACATGGCGAAAGATCTTAAAAGATGGGACTATTTTGAGAGTAAGAATCAGTCATAAAGCAAGTAAGGATATACCGAAATGGTTATTCTATGAAATGTTGCGACAAGCCGGTATTGATGAAGAACACTTTAAAGAACTGCTGAACAAATAGATTTTCAAATATCTTGAAGTAATTAAATTCAAAAACTCAAATACAATAAAATACCTAAAAGTCCAAAATACCTAAATACCTAAAATTATTGAATGAAAGTGCTCTCCTCAATAGGTATTTTTTGACCATACACCAGCCTTTTATCCAAACCAGCATCTATGCCCAATAACCAAAAACTATTTTTTAATATCCCCAGATTTCCTTGAGGTAGACCGTGCGTCGGCACGAAGGGCACAAAAATCTTAAATGCTCACTCCTGTATGGTGGTGCATCTTTTGGTTTAGGAATTGATTCTTCACCAAATTCCTGAGAAAGAACCAAAAACAGATTGGGATTGGCATAGGCAAGTTCACCAACTCGCCGCGCAATCCATAATAGATGCGCCCTGGTTGTGATAACCTCACCACACCTTTCACAGAGAATTAATTCTTTTTCAATAGCATTTTCATAATTTTCTTTTGTTATCTGTGCCAAGTCATATTCCTGTGTATGTTTAATTCCTTCTTTTGTTGTGCAGTATGCTACACATTGGCCACAATAGATACATCGCTCTTGATAATGGATTTCCCGGCGAATCTTTTTTATCTTATCATCAATCTGGGCACGGGCATTTGCCGGACAGACCTCAACGCAGGCACCACACAGAATACATTTTTCAAAATTGAATTCTATCTTTCCCCGAAATCTTGGTGCGGCTGGTGATGGTTTAAAAGGAAACTTACTTGTGTAAGGTCCTTTGATTATAGTCCTTATTGCCTCACCGAGTTCCCTTAACTTAGGCTTTCTCATTCTGCCTCCTGTTTATCCTTATTCGTCTCGGACAAGGACAAGCCTTGTCCCTACATTTGCCTTTTCACCCCTATTCACCCTTATTCTCCCCTGTTGACCCTTTCGTTTCTATCTGTTCCCCGCCCAATTTATCGGCACCATACCTATCCATTATTGACCCCTTCCACAATTTTATGCCATAGTGGAGCGAGCCTTTTAATAATGCGTGTGCGCCCACCGGATTGGTTAACAACAGAAACGCACCACAAATCAATGCCTTTATACCGGTCTGGCTGAAGCCATAAAGCAGAAAGATTCCAATCATCAAACCGAATGAGCCAAGAGTCACACACTTTGTTGAAGTCTGGAGGCGGTTATAGATATCAGGAAATCTCACAAGGCCGATGGTTCCAAGAAGATTGAAGAGAATGCCAATCCAGATTATTATCCAACCAACAGGGCTAATCATCAAGGCTCCTTTTTTCAAGATACTTTGCCAGGGCAAGTGTGCCAATAAAACTGAAAAGCGCAATTATGATAGCCAAATCCATAAGGTATGGTAAATTATAAAAGACTGCAGTGAGTGCAGTAATATTAACAAATATTGTGCCCATTATATCTACACCGACTGCCCGGTCAGGAATGGTTGGCCCCTGTTGAATTCTATAAAGACACAAAAAGGCGCTGAAAGTTAGCACAATTAACATCAGAATCATAAAAGCCTCCGGCTAACATTTAATAAATTGGTTAAATGGTGAATGGTTAAAAACCTAATCAAAGATCCTCCTTAAAAATCTCTCAAAAGGACGGGCAATAATCTTTGATGCAGTCTCAATATCACTTGCCTGCACATATATCCAGTGTATGTAAAGATTATCGCCATCAATTTCTACGCTCATCGTGCCAGGCGTAAGTGTAATAGAATTGGCAAGAAAGACCTTTGCAGTATCTGATTTCAGATTTGTCTTTATTTTTACTATTCCTGGCTTAAGTGGCCTTTCTGGATGGAGTGTTCTGTATGCAACATCAAGGTTCGCCTTGACCATATACCAGATGAATACCGGAATATAAATAATCAACCAGAATAGACGATGCGGTTGTAAGAATTTTTTTGGTCTATCTGTAAAATAACCACCAAAGAATATTGTGCCCAGAAGCACAACAATGGCACCTACAATCAAATGGTCTATATTTGTCGTTAATGTCAATAATAACCACAAGGCAAAACTAACTATGAAATAGATAACATACTTCATTATACTTCTCCCTTTTTCATATCAGCCACCAAAAATTAAGTTGATATATTCAGTGCCCCTGAGCAATGCTTCGGTTGCTGGTTGGATGACAAAGTCAAATATCGGTTTATAACCAATGCCAAGGATAATTATCAGAATCACAAGTAATACCATTGCTACACGCATCAGAAAGGGCGATTCTTTTATCTGTGTGCCATTCTTTCTCATATATACATTATTTTCAATCTTTAATAGATAACCGAGTGTAACGCCGCTGAACCCTATGGCGACGATTGCCAGCCACAAAAATCCCTGTTTTATAGCACCCAGGGCAATGAGAAACTTGGCAAAGAATCCTACAAGTGGTGGCAGACCAATGAGTGAAAGTGCACCAATTCTATAACTCCAGGCAGTTGTGGGCATTGCTTCACCCAGACCACCGAGTTTATTTATATCCCTCTCCCCTGTTGCATAGACTACTGAACCTGATGTCAAAAAGAGCAATGCCTTTGATACACCGTGTGCCAGGATATAAAGTATTGCACCTGCCACACCATAAAAATTACCAATCCCAAAACCAAGCATTATATAACCGATCTGAGAAACTGTAGAATAACCGAGCAGGCGCTTATAATCGTTCTGGCTTAAGGCTGTAATACCAGCAAAGATTATTGATAATAGGCCGATGCCGAGCAGGATATTGAAAAAGAATGGTGCATTTTCCCTGCTCAGACCAAAGATGTTAAATATGAGTCGGGCGCTTGTATAGATTCCCAAAACTTTAATAAATATTCCGGAGAGCAGACTTGAAATCGGTGCTGGTGCTGATGGGTGGGCATCAGGTAGCCAGAAATGAAATGGCACGAGTGCTGCCTTTATTGAGAAGGCGAATAATAAAAGCCCGAGGATTGACCAGTAGAATGTAGTATATTTAATTCCCTGTAATGATATTCCTATGTCTGCGAGGTTCAGAGTAGAGGTCTTTGCATAGATCAAAGCAATTGTCAGAAGCAATGTCATACCTCCGATCTCACCCATCACCATATATTTAAATGCCGCCTCAAGCTCTTCATGTTCAATACCAAAACTGACCAGGGCATAGGATGCAATAGCAGATATTTCAATCCAGACAAACATATTGAATAAATCACCGGTAATTGAGATACCCATTAGTCCTGCAGTTATCAACATATAAAGTGTCCAGAATTTCCATTGACCCGTATAATGTTTCAAATAGTTGATGGCAAAAATAGCACCGGTAAAGACAACAATTGAAATAACCAGAACCATAAAAGCAGAAAACGCATCAAAACCAAAAACAATACCAATGGGTGGTGCCCAGTTACCAAATTTGTATACAACCATAGGAACTGCCTGGGTAATTGCAATGCCATAAAGTGCGAGTACAAATAACACAAATGATATAATATTTCCGATAAGTGGGGCAAAAGGTTTCCATAATTTAGACAGCAGTGGTATTAAAAATGCACCCAATAAAGGCAGGGCAAAAAGGAGCGGTAGAAAGGCCATTAGTTCCTCCTGTTCTTTTCGTTACCCATTCTTGTTATCCTTTTAATTTCTTGATTTCGCCTACATCCATAGTTTTATATTTCTCGTAAATTCGGACGATGAATGAGAGTAGTAGCGCAGTAGTTCCCAGACCAATCACAATTGCAGTAAGAACAAGTGCCTGCGGGATTGGGTCAACAAAATTATGTGGCATATCAAGTTTTGTAATGATTGGCGCAATCGCACCCTTTTTGAAGCCGATCAGTGCAAATAAAAGGTTAACTGCATATTCCATAATCGCAAATCCTATAGCAATCTTTATTAAATTTCTCTTAACCACTACCGCATAAAGACCAACCAGAAATAATACAACACAGGAAGCGAATATAATCATACAACACCTCTTTGTTCGTGAAACGGGGAACGTGAAACGTTAAACGGAACCTTAGCCGAATCAATTAGATTAAACAACATTTGAGAAATTCTTATACATTTATCCCGTAGATTTTTTTGCTCATCAGATGTAATTAAATTTCGTCTCCTTAACAATGTTATCATTGGAATACACTCTCGGTCGGAAGTAAGAGCAATTCTAAAAAAATGCTTCTTTTCCTTTAGCGAAAACTTACCACTACCTTCCGCAATGTTATTAGGAACAGAAATCGCTGCTCTTCTTAAATTATCACCTATTGAAAATTGCAATACCATAGGCAGTCTTTCGGTTATTTTGAAAATATCATCCACGAATTCCAAAGCCAGTTTATAAACCTCTAATTTCTCAAAATCAAAGAAAAAAATCCGTTTCACATTTCCCATTTCACTTTCCACACTACTATTTGGCTTCCGTTTCACATTTTCCGTTTCACGTTCCACGCTACTATCTCTCTTCCGTTTCACATTTTCCGTTTCACGTTCCACGTTCTCAGTCCTCCATCAAATATTTCATTGCGGCAAAGGCAAGGAAAATAGAGAATAGGCCCGCAGCAACTTTTATACCAATGGCAATATTACATATTGGTATCAAACCCGCACTCAGTAAATGCAAAGGCTTTCCAATGCCAAATATGGGTGCATTCAAAAAGAAAACTCCGGCAACCAGAAGACCAGTAAATGCGGCACCCCAGAAAATAAGACCACCAATACTTTCAAAGACTGAACCAAAAATTGAAGATTTTCGCTCTTTTTCAGCACCACTTCCAAAGGCAAATACCCTTAATATCAATGCACCTGCTATTATCACTCCGCCGGCAAATCCACCACCGGGTGTTAGATGGCCATGCAGAATAATATAAATACCATACATAAATATAAATCCACTGATAAGATTTGTAATTCGTTTAACTATCAAACTCATAAAACCTCCAAGTAAGGGGAATAAGGGGGAATAAAGGGGAATCAAGGGTAATTAAGGGAGCAAATAGAGCACCCTCGGAGTTTCTGATTAACCATAACAGGTGCTGATAATCCATAGTTTATTGCTCCTTTTTTCTCTTCAATGATTGGATTAACCGCATAAAAAGATAATCTGTTCTTCCTATCAGTTTTTCTCCATAATTAAAATCACTTTCAGAGATTAGTCCATCTACATAGCAATCTTCTAAGTCACCCAACAATTCACTTAATGAACCTTGAGCGATGCTAAGAAAATGAATATACTCAGCAAGAGACCTACGGGCATAACCTTCCTGAATATTTTGTTTTACTGACCTTGCGCTATCGTTCATCTGCGAAGTTCTTTTAAATTCTTGTCTGGGAAAGTTTTTGGTGAGTTTGTAGATGAACATCCTTAATTCACATGCATTACGCCATACTACTAATTTTTTGTACCCCTGATTACCCTTAATGACCCTTGCTAACCCTTGATTACCCTTATTATTCATATCTTCTTACCAATCTTCCTCATCACCACGAGCACGCCGATGACCGAGGTAAAGAGCACAGTCGCCTCACCTAAGGTATCAAGACCGCGAAAATCAAGAATAATATCTGCTACAATATTTGCACCACCAACTTTATAGAGCCCCATCCTAATATATTCACTCGCAACTTTCATTATTGGTGAACCAAATGCCGGTAATTGGCTGAAAAGTTTTTCCATTATTAATATAAACAACACCACAAAGAATCCATAAAAGACAATGCCTGAGGTCTGAAAAGGTGAGAATTTTTTTGTTAGTGTCTCATCAATATCCGTAGTCCGGAAAATAACTGCAACAAAAATAATAACTGTCAAAATCTCTACCACAATCTGCACAATAGCCAGGTCCGGCGCCTGAAGAATGATAAATAGAATTGCCACAGAAAAACCTACTGCTCCAACAGCAATTGCAGCAGCAAGCAAATCTTTTATTTCAATCGCAATAATTGCGGCAATAATCATAAAAACCAAAAACAGATATATTTCAATCATAAAGACTCCAAGAATGGGTTATCAGGGGTAATAAAGGGGTATAAAGGGATATCAAGGGGAAAAAACAGAGACCCTTAATGCCCTTAATCACCCCTGCTAATCCTTTACAACCATTGCTCATAATAGTCCCACTAAAATCAAAATAATTATTCCACCCAGAAATATCCAGCCGAGATAACCAGGTAGTTCACCATTATGGATTGAAGAAAATACCCTGCCCAGTGCCTGAATAACCCCTGCTAATGAGCGATAGAAAATTACGAAAAATTGATTTATTACATCACGAAAGATAACAGAAAAACCACCGAATATGCCGCGCAGATAATTGTAGAAATCAAACGCCCCCTCTCCACCAAACTTATAGGTCTTTTCCAGCATATCAATATTATGGACTGAAGAATAAAAATTCGGACCGGTGATGCGCGCCTGTTCTGTATCAAGAACTTCACCACCGACAAAAACCTTTGACTTCCTGGGCTTGAGCCCTGTGCCCAACAGGAAGATAATCAAACCGATGACAATACCGAGTATCATCAAGATTGTAGTAAGTTCTGCTGACCAGAAGCCAATCTTTTCTATCCGCAAAAAAGGCAAGGATGGATAGATTAAATGCGCAAGGGGAATCTGTTCAGCAAATATGCCAAAAATAATACACAATAAGGCAAGAATCAGTGTCGGTGTTACCATACCAAATCGTGCTTCACAAACCTTGTCCAGTTCTTTTGGTCTTTCACCTAAAAACAGAGAGTGTATCATTTTCAAAAACGAAGCAAGGGTCAGAACACTGCCAAACATTGCAGAAACCAAAAAGATTACCCAGAGATTTGTCTGTTTATGCAGTTCAATCACCCCCTGGTAAATCATCCATTTGGAATAGAATCCATTAAATGGTGGCACACCAGAGATGGCAAATGCAGCAATAATAAAACAGAACATTGTGAGCGGCATCTTCACACCAAGACCACCAAGTCTATCAAGTTCTGTGGTCCGTGTCCGGTATTCAACAGAGCCTGCAGATAAAAACAGGCAGGCATCATATAATGTATGGTTAAGCATATGGAACAGCCCACCTGCTACTCCAATTGGAATACAGGTTCCAATGCCTAAAAACATATACCCTACCTGGGATACTGCGCAGAAAGATAAAAGTCTCATCGCTTCTTTCTGCACCAGTGCCATCATTACCGCAAAGATTATGGTAATTGAACCGATGACCATAAGTGTTATTCTAATCGGCATTGACTGACTGATATCAAAAAGATAATAAGAGATACGCACCAGAAAATAGATGCCCAATAGTTTATCAAGACTTGCGGGTATAAATGCCATAGTTGATGCAGGCACGACCTTTGCCGATTCAGGTATCCAGGTATGTAAAGGCATTGCCCCTGCCTTGGCAAGGGCACCAACAAGCAAGAGAATATATACTGCGATGTAAATTCCATTGCTCAAGGGCAATTTTTGGTTCACTGGAAAATTGACTTCACCCATTAGCACATAAATTATCAGGATTCCCAACATCATTATAAAATCTGAAACACCAATGATTGTCAATGCCTTTCTCGCTGCAAGAACACTCTCTTTTTTACCTACAAGAAGAATTCCATAAAGCGAAAATACAAGCATATTCCAGAAGATCAACAACAATATTAGATTACCACTCAACACAACACCATTTGCACCGGAAAGGGTCAAACCAAGATACAATTGATAAACAGATTCACCCGGCATCTTTCTCATTGCCAAGACTGAATATAACAAAATAAGAAACGCAAATAGTGCATTAAATAACAATATAAATCTTGTAAGATTATCCACATAGATTCTGAAGTCAATACCTGCAATACTGGCAATATCATAAGAAAATGACTGATTCTGGAACAGAAGAAAGATTCTTAATGAAAAATATAGTGTAAGAACAAAACCCAAAAAGCCCATTTCATTGCGCAACCTCTTTATTAAAAACCCTAAAAGTCCACACATTACTGGCAGTAACAGGATATAATATATTTCACGCATCAGAAACCTCCGATAAATGCCAGGATTTCATAGAAAAATATCCCTAATAATAATGAGGAAAGAGTAAGAATGAAGACCACAATAATCTCCACAATACCTACTTTTCTTGCTGATTTAATTTCCTTAATATCGCACTTCTCGCCATAGAACAGTTCATGATAAAAACGGTCACTGTATAAAAGGGTGAATATTGCTGAGGCAATCGCAAAGAACCCAAAATAGATATTTTTCTGTAGGGCACCAATGATTACCATCAATTTTGAGAAGAAACCAATCATCGGGAAAAAGCCAACAAGAGAACTGAATAATAATGCCATCATCACAGTCAAGATAGGAGAAACCTTTAACATACAGGAAATATTTTTTATATTTGCCTCACCCGTGATATCCTCAATTGTGCCCACTCCATAAAATAGTCCTGATTTTGCCAGGGCATGGGCAAGGATGTATAACATTGCTCCTGAATTACCAAATTGTCCTCCGGCAGAAAAACCCAAAAGGATAAAACCCACCTGACTGATAGTTGAATATGCGAGCAAATATCTTAAACGATTTGTTCGGTATGCAGCACCCCCGGCAATCAAACTGGAGATGACTGCAAGCCAGGCTACAACAGCAAAAAATTCATCAGGCACATATATATTTGTAGAAAAGAGTCTGTAAAATAAAATAAGACCGAGATTTTCAGCGATACCGGCAAGTAAACCTCCAATTGCTGATGGGATTGAGGAATACGCAGGGATGAGCCAGAAATGTAAGGGCAGGATAACCGATTTTGTGAAGATTCCGATCGTAATCAGTATAATTGCAGTAAGATTTAACTGTCTTATCTGAGAAATTATTAGTGAATTATTATCCAGATACAAAATTCCGATACCAATGAGCATTATTGCACCTGAAATAAAATTTGTGATAAAGACAATATTACCTGAAGAAACCTGGTCAGGATTACGATAGAAAACAACTGCCCTCCACACTGCAAATGTTGCGATTTCCCAGCAGATATATATAAACAGTATGTTGTTAGAGAGTGCAACACCAACACCAGAGAGAACAATCAAAAGTAGCATTAAATAGTATTCAAGTTTGTGCCCCTTTTGTTTAATAGTAGCAAGGGCATAGATGAAAGACATTAGTCCGATAAAGATAAATGTGATGGATAAAAATATTCCAAATCTGTCAAATAGAAAATTAAATTCCATATTCATCTTCTATATCTCCTGCGCAGTTCTTCAGTCTTTTTACAGGACAAGGTGAGCAAATCCTTTCCTGTGTATTTAGGCTTTCCATTCTCATACACAATCGTTCTCTCTGTGCAGCAATAACAGGGGTCTACTGCAGCAAGCACAAGTGCTGCATCGGCAATTGAATAACCTTTTACTGCAACCACATTGGAAGGTATATTCATATAACTTGGTGCCCGAATCTTGTGCCTTATTGGCATATTTGAACCATCAGAACGAACATAATGAAATACCTCACCCCTTGGTGCCTCATGCCTGCCAATTCCTTCGCCCGCAGGAATATCATCTATTCTACTCTCTATTGGTCCATCAGGCATATTCTTAAGGCACTGCCTGACTATCTTTATTGATTCAAAGCATTCTAATAATCTCACCTTTGCCTTTGCCAGGACATCGCCCTCTTCAAATACTACAATATTCCAGTCAACCTTATCATAGGCATCATAAGGGTCATCCTTACGCACATCAATCGCAACACCAGAGGCGCGGGCGGTTGGTCCTAAGACTCCATAAGCAATAGCATCCTCTTTAGGAAGGACCCCAACACCTTCAAGCCTTGCCCGAATTACCGGGTCATCGAGGATTGCCTTTGTGAACATCTCATTCTTTTCTTCAATCAAAGCCAGATATTTTTCAATCTTTGGATAGTCTTCGGGCAATATATCCCTTCTTGCCCCGCCAATTTTATTTATTGCATAATGGTTACGGTTTCCCATTATCAATTCAAAAAGGTCTAAGAGCGGCTCACGGTAGCGCCATACCCACATCCAGACCGTATTATAACCAATAAAATGTCCGGCAAGACCGAGCCAGAGATAATGGGAATGGATCCTCTCCAGTTCACCAATTATTGTTCTGATATACTGGGCTCGCTCTGGTGGTTTTATCTTTAAAATATCCTCAACAGCAAGGACATAGGCATAAGGATGGGAATCTGAACAAATTCCACAGATACGCTCTACTAAGAATGGCACCTGGTCAAAGGTCATTGTCTGGGCGATGTATTCATGCCCGCGGTGGTTGTAGCCAATATTTATTTCAAGGTCAACGACCTTCTCTCCTTCAACAATCAATTTAAAAAACTCAGGCTCTTCCTGTAGTGGATGATAAGGACCAATAGGGACAATGCGTCTCATATTAGTAAACCACCTTTTTTAGATTGTATTTCGTTAATTGGTAAACGGTTGCGATGCCCGTTTCGTCATTAGTTAATCGTGTTTCGTATTTCTTAACCATATAACTTTTTCTCTTAACGATACGGGCTTCGTCACCCATAAACGAATTACGATTTTTCATAATCTCTCCTCAATGGATAAACACCTTCAGGCCAGTCTTCAGCAGTCAAAAGGGGCACAAGATTTGGATGCCCTTCAAAATTGACCCCCAGTAATTCGTGTATCTCCCTTTCTATCCAGTTTGCTGCAGGCAGAAAATCGGCAAGGCTTTTTATTTTTGGGTCATCTTTGGGCACGATAGTTTTTATATTGTAGTATGTTCCTGAAGGGTCATGAGAAAAATGGTATAAAACCTCAATGCCATCACGCGTATCAATACCCGTAGCAATTGATAATCTACAATTTAATTCAAGGAAAAGATAACGGGCAAACTCATAAACCTTATTGCGGTCTATCCTTAAATAAGCGCGCCTTGGTGAATGAATCTTTATCTCCACTTCAGGAAATCTCTCTTTTATTTTATCTAAGAGTTCTTTTGAATATTCCTTATTCATCTTATTATCAAGTATCCAATGGGAAAAAATAAGTTTGAAAAATTAGAATTTGTATATTGTTTCGGATTTCGTGCTTTGAATTTAGGATTTAAATCCATGTTTTCCATTATAGCCTCTTCAATGCCTTTACCACACCCATAATGATTGCTTCTGGTTTTGGTGGGCAACCTGGAATATAAACATCAATGGGCAGATGTTTATCATAAGGGCCAACAACATTGTAAGATTTTTCAAACATATGGCAATGACAGGTACAGGTGCCCACGCCAATAACCAAACAGGGTTTGGGTGTCTGTTCATAAACCCTCAAGACACGGGGCAAACTCTTACGATTTAACACTCCAGTAACAAGAAGTGCATCTGCATGCCTTGGAGAACCAACAAGCACAATCCCAAAACGCTCCACATCCCATCTGGGGGTCAGAACATCAAGAATTTCAATATCACAATTATTGCAGGATGCAGCAGCAACATGGAATACCCAGGGAGACTTTTTTAGACCCCAGAGTTTAAGATTTGCCATATTTTACTCCTTTATTCCTCATATGCTTTTTTAGCCTCATAGCCATTTTTCGCCCTTTTGAGCCTCTTCTTTTTTATAATCCATAGATTGCCAAAATAAGTCCAACAATTGATAAAATTCCCAAACCAATCCAGAAAAATTTCAGTGTCTGGTCAATGCGCAATCTCGGGTTTGTATTTTTTATCAGTATCACGAGCACAATTATTAATAAAAATTTTAAAATTGCCCACCAGTCTCCAATACCACCCCACAAAAGTGAAATCGTAAATATCGGTAACACGAATAACATCATTGCCCTTGTTATTTTATAAATTGCAAGTGCAACCCCTGAATATTCAATATATGGTCCTGCCATTATTTCCTGCTCTGCTTCAGGAATATCAAAAGGCACAAATCCCAATTTTGCCTGGACTACCAACAGCATAACCACGCCAAAGATTATTCCTGAAATTGAATATAAGAATGGTCCGGCTGACCTCTGGACTTCAATAAGTTCACCTACCTTAATTGTGCCTCCTGCTTTAAGAACGATACCTGCGATGGCAATTAGGAATGGCAATTCATATGCAAAGTATTGGGTCATCTCTCTGGAAGCACCAACACTCGCCAGAGGATTCTTTGATGCTGAACCACCAATTATAACACCGATTGGTGGTAGAGCGAGTAAATAAATCATCACAATCAAATCTCCAGCAAAAGATCTTGCTGGAGAAAAGTTCATAGTGAATAACATCACGGAAAAGATTGTCATTGAAACCAACCCAAGTATCGGACCGAGAAAAAAGAGAATTTTTGAAGCACCTTCAGGCACAATCGTCTCTTTTAATAATAATTTGAAAAAATCAGCATAGGGTTGGAACCAGGGCGGTCCTACCCTCATTTGGACCCTGGCACTCACTTTACGGTCAATCCAGGTCAAAAACATACCAACAATTGCGGTGAAAAGAAAACCAGGAAAAATAAAATAATTGAACAAAAGTCTTATAACATTCATTATCGTCTCCGCACAAAAGTATCCTTAGAAACCATACGCACACCAATCTCCATTTTCTTAATCTCGTCTTCTTCAAGGAACTGGAGTGCACCTGAAGAACAGGCAGAAACACATCGCGGTCCCTCTGCACGGTCCTCACAGAGGTTACACTTCTGAGAAATATGGCGCACGAGTGGTGCATCAATCACCCCAAATGGGCAGGCATAGGCACAACTTTTGCAACCAATACATACAAATGAAGACCTTGTCACGAGCCCAGTCTTTTCATCACGGGTTATTGCATTTACTGGACAGGAAGCAAGGCACAGTGCTTCTTTACAGTGTTTACAGGCTAATGGAAGATATGCTGTATTCTCAATATCTGCATGCCTTATTCTTGATTCACCTTTGAATGCAACCTTACATGCTGCCTCACAAGAACGGCAGCCACAGCACAGGTCAAGGTCAAGCACTATTCTTCTTGCCATACCCTCACTCCAGTAGGATTAAAATAGAGATAATCATCAAAAATTTCGTAGTCAAAAAGACCACAGATTTCAGGTGTCTCAGCTTGAGTAAACAAAGTGCCCTGCGGAATATCACTGGTTATCTTAACTGGCATCTTTACCTTGTTATTTTTTGACTCAACATAAACAGTCTCCCCTGATTTTATACCATATTTCTGGGCATCAAGGGGATTAATTTTCAAAACTGGTTTTTCCAATAAACCTAAATAATAATACGAAACTTTTTCTCCAAAAAGCACAAATTCTCCATCTCTATTTTGTGTTATCTTTTCTGTCATTCTCTTTAATCCATCTTTTATATCAATCCGTTTTGCATTAACAGGCTCAGATATTGAACCACCTGTTTCCACACCAAGTAAATCAAATAATTGAATAATATTTTTTGCACCACTCACTGCTGATACAGAACCAGCCAATGTCTTCTTACCAAATGTCGTCAAAATCGTTCCTTCCTTTTCCATATTTAAGGCAGCAGGCAACTGAACATAATTATTAAATCGCAGTGCTGATGTAGAATAAATCTTTATGTTAGAAAAATCTTTACTAAATTGTGGATAATAGAAAGGAAATAATTCTCCAAAGTTTATTATATATTTTATCTCACCCTCTTTTATTAAATTTAATACCCTGCCAAATGGATTCAACCTTTTGTAATGAACAAATTCAAAAATAGGCATTATTTTTTTGCCACTAAATTCACTCAACCTATGGAGCCCTTCAACCACTAATAGTGGCTCATAACTGTGGCTAAATGGCATTGCTGCAATAATCAAACCATTCTTTGCTGATTTAAAATCTTCGGCAATACTCAGGATAGAACTTTCCGAAACACCCGTCAATTTCTGAAAATCTTTGCCGGATAATTTTTCCCGCGCAAGGCTGAGCAGCACGAGAGCCTCGGTTCCTGGCTCTATCTTGAGAAAATCAGTAGCAAAGTAAGAAGTATGCGTATGCAGGGAATCAATCACTACGAGCCGATTTTTTCTATCTGCAAATTTCCAGGAAATTACATTCTTAGAAATCATTGGCGCATAATTGAAAATATCGCCCAGCACAATCAGCATCTGACTCTTCTCAATATCTTCAAGGCAGGCTGGAGCTTTTTCATCAATAAAACGGTCCAATAATGATTCTGGTTCAAAATAGGTTGAGACTACATTTTTTATTTTATATTTATTGCTAAAATTCAAAATCGCTAACTCTTCTTCAATGGTAATATTCCTATCCACGGTTATCGCCACTTCATCCGGATTCTTCAGCATATTCTTAAACTCTTCCTTTATCCAATCCCAGCCAGTGTATTTATTTTTACTTATCGGCACACAGAGGCGATGGGGATGGTTTAAATATAACACTGAGGCACTACCACGCGGACAAATCCTACCCTGATTTGGTGTATCTGGTAAATACTCCACACCACTGAGTCCGAAGTCATCAGAGATAATGCCCAATTCGCAACCAAATCCACAGAAGGTGCAGAGAGTCTTTCTAATCTGACTTTTGGAACCTATTTCGTATTTCGGATTTGATTCATTCATAGGAAGGGGTCCTCTATATCCTTAACATCCTTCCAGGTCAGTACTGGTCCATCCTTGCATACATAAAATTTACCAACCCGGCAGTGATTACATTTACCAATACCACAGGACATATTCTTTTCCATTGAAAGATAGATATTTGAATCTTTAAATCCAGCATCAACAAGGCGCTGGGTAGTGAATTTCATCATCAATGGTGGACCGCATACAATTGCCGGTGTTATCTTAATATCCACAGGAATCTCATCAAGAATCGTTGTCACCACACCAACTCTACCCTTCCATTCATCATCGCCAACATCAACCGTAAGAAGTATATCTACATTCTTTATCTTCTGCCAATCAGGTAAAAGATATTTGTAAACGATATCCTTTGGCGTCCTTGCACCATATCGTATATAAATCTTTTTATAATCCTTTATGTTCTCAATCAAAGCAAGAAAAAGCGAACGTAATGGCGCAAAACCAACACCACCACCAACAATAAATACATCCTTTTTCTTAAAATTTGCTAAGGGGTAAGGTTTGCCAAATGGACCGCGCACGCCAACTGTATCACCTTGTTTAAGTGTAAACAATGCCTGAGTAACCCGACCAACTTTCATAATGGTAAATTCCAGATCCTTTGCATACGGTGATGAAGATGGCGTAAAAGGTGCCTCACCAACACCCGGGACTGTGAGCTCAGCAAACTGTCCTGCCTGAAACTCTATTGGCATTCCTTCAAGGATAAATGTTGTAATCGTTGGGGTCTCTGGAATAATCTTTTTGATCTTTGTTAGAGTAGGCTCATATGGATTCATAGATTAATCAATATCTCCCTGATATCAATCTTTGCCGAACAACCCAAAAAACATCTACCGCAACCTGAACAGGCATAAATCTTTTCATATTGATAGAAATAATTGAATTTGCATTGAAATCTATTCCAGAACCTTTCATCAATCCTGCTCCGGGGATTGGCACCACCACCAACCCGTGCATAAGCTGCATAATAACAAGCATCCCAGGTCCTTATCCTTTCTACATCCTCACCCTTTTTATAATCATTCAAGAGAAAACAATAACAGGTCGGACAACAATGTAAACAAGAATGGCATTCAACACATTCATCACGAAAATTCCTGATTGCCTTTTTGCCGACATAAGGAATAAGTTCAAATATTGGCTCTCCAAGACCTTTTTTGTTTATCTCGCTCAATTTTGTCTCAGCCTTTTTCCGATTCGTTTCTCTTTCTTTAATTATCTTCTGGGTTGGTTCGCTGAATAGTTCTCTGTATTCATTCAATATCCCCTTCCCCTTTTCAGTAAATATCTCAAACAGGTAACCATTACTGACCATAGATATATTGGCATCGCTAATTCCAGTGGCATAAGGTTTTAATTCAAGAAGATTACAGAAGCAACTATCTTCAGGCTCAGGACAATCAGCAGAGATAATTATTGTTTTCTCCCTTCTTTCTTTATATATATTATCAACCGGCTCCCAGTTTAAAAAGACCCGGTCATAGACTTCCACGCCCCGTAAATCGCAATTTTTGACCCCGATTATAACCTGTGGTTTGGCTCTTGTATTTAATTCTCTGGGAAACCTTGCGACAATATCGCGACTTGGAAAAAAGAAGTGTTTGATGTTTTCAACGGTTCTGATTTTAGTAAAATCAAATGAATGTTTGGTATCTGGTTTATATTCAATAATATGGCTCTTACCATTCTCAACAAAAGGATAAAATATCCGCGCCTTCGCAGATAATCGTTTAATAAATAAAGAAAAATTTTCAGGGGTCATCAAAAATAAATTCATAAGACCAAGATTATATCCAAAAGAAATAAAAAGTCAATAGTCCGATGCAG
>JBBINQ010000056.1:0-15858 GCA_037443805.1 Caldifarciminota bacterium
CTCCTTTCAAATTTTCCGACCGATTGCAGTTGCAATTGTCTTCAATTCATTTATTGCCTTGCATAATTCGGGAATGGTGACAGATTGGGGACCATCTGAGAGTGCCTGGTCAGGATTATAATGTGCTTCAATCATTATTCCATCAGCACCCGCAGCAATGGCAGCGCGGGAAAGGGGCAAAACCATATCCCTTTTTCCTGAAGCATGGCTCGGGTCAGCAATGATGGGCAGGTGTGACAATCGTTTCAGTTCTGGAATACTACTAATATCAAGTGTAAAACGGGTAAAATCACTGAATGTCCTGATTCCCCGTTCACAGAGGATTACATTAAAATTTCCTTCAGCCATAATATATTCAGCAGCAAGCAAAAACTCCTGCATTGTAGATGCCATTCCCCTTTTTAATAATATCGGCTTTTTACTCTTTCCTGCCTTCTTTAGCAGTGAATAGTTCTGCATATTCCTTGCTCCGATTTGAATCACATCCACATACTCTTCAACCAGAGAAAAAACATCGGTATCTATTGCCTCTGAAACAATGGGTAAACCTGTCTCCTGTTTTGCCTTCAAAAGAATCTTCAACCCCTTTTCACCCAGCCCTTGAAACGAATAGGGTGAAGTGCGGGGTTTGAATGCACCACCGCGCAACAGATCAGCACCTGCTAACTTTACTGCCCTGGCAATTTCAATGGTCTGTTTTTCAGATTCTACTGCACAGGGTCCCGCAATCACCACAACTTTTTTATCACCAATCACAACACCATTGATATTGATGACAGTATCATCAGGTTTCATCTCTCTGCTGGTCAATTTATAAGGCTGGGTAACATGTATAACATTTATGACGCCATCAAGCATCTCAATCTCTGGAACATTTACCATATCTTTATTTCCAGTAATCCCTATTGCCACACGCTGGGCACCTTTTATTGGATGTGGTTTTAGACCCATCCTTTTTATTAATTCACAGACCTTCTCAATCTGTGTCGCTGTTGCATCTTTATGCATAACAACGAGCATAGAACCTCCTTTATTCTACCGTTTGACTCCACTTATCTTCACAAAAATTGGTGTGCGCTTTTGCGGAGTCAGCATAAACACGATACTAAGAACAACGCCTTGTAGCATTTTTAAATTCCTTCATCAACTTTACCAAATCTTCTCTTTTTTTAATTGCTTCTATAACCCGACTGCCGATTACCACACCATCTGCAATCTGGCTCAGATTCATCACCTGCGTTATGCGCGAGATCCCAAAACCAACCACTAATGGTTTATCAACAAAATTTCTTACCCTTTTTATAAACGCCGGAAGTTCTGCAGGAAGTCTTTTTTTTATCCCTGTAGTTCCAGTAACACTCACACAATATACAAAACAATCAGAATTTTCTCCAATGATTCTTATACGTTCATTACTGGATGTTGGTGCGATCATCTGGATGATACCAACAGAGTTTTTCTGTGCTAATGATTTTAGGATCGCTGACTCCTCAACTATCAGGTCAGGGATTATCACCCCGGAAACGCCTGCCTCAGAAATCTTTTGAAAAAACCTTTTTTTACCGAATGCAAGAACCGGATTCAAATAGGACATAATAATCAGAGGAATTTTTATTTTTAATCGGGAAATTTCTCTTACAATAGAATTGATATTCACCTTGTTATTTAGTGCAATATTTGAGGCATACTGAATTGTTTTACCATCAGCAATAGGGTCAGAAAATGGAAGACCAATCTCTATCATATCTACATTACTCTCATCAAGTAGTTCAGCATAATACATAGATTTTTCAAGGGTTGGATACCCGGCAGTAATATAGGTAATGAGGCAAGACTCATTCTTATTTTTTAACTCTTGAATCTTTGTAGTGATTCTATTCATAATATGTCCTCAACGATCTGCAGGTCTTTATCACCTCTACCTGAAAGATTAATAACTACAATCTCATCCGGTTTCATCCTCTTTGCCATTTTCATCCCAATATAAACTGCGTGTGCACTCTCCAATGCCGGAATAATTCCTTCTACTTCAGAAAGCATTGTAAATGCCTTGATTGCCTGCTCATCACGACAATGTGTATAGTTTATTCTCTTTATTTCTTTCAGGTGTGCATGCTCCGGACCAACACCTGAATAGTCAAGACCGGGTGCAATTGAGTGCGTGGGTATTATTTGGCCATCATCGTCCTGTAATAGCATTGTCATTGAACCATGCAATACTCCAGGTCTACCACAGGAGAGTGTCGCAGAATGTCTGGCAGTTTCCAAACCAAGACCGCCTCCTTCAACACCGAGCATCCTCGCCTTTGTATTTAAGAATGGGAAGAAAAATCCAATTGCATTACTGCCCCCTCCCACACAGGCAACAAGTAAATCAGGAATTTTCCCGGTACATCTTTTTATCTGTAACCTCACCTCATTACCTATCACAGATTGGAAATCCCTGACCATTACTGGATAAGGATGTGGTCCAACAATTGAGCCAATACAGTAGTATGTGTTCCGCACATTACTCACCCATTCCCTTATTGCCTCATTAATAGCATCTTTTAATGTCTGTGTGCCTGCATCAACAGAGATAATCTTCGCACCAAGCAATTTCATCTTCAGGACATTCAGTTGCTGGCGTTTAATATCTTTACTTCCCATATATACAACGCATTCAAGCCCAAGAAGCGCACAGGCAGTGGCAGTTGCCACTCCGTGCTGTCCTGCACCAGTTTCGGCAATAACCCTTTTCTTTCCCATTCTTCTTGCAAGTAAAACCTGACCGATTGTATTATTGATTTTGTGTGCACCAGTGTGAAGAAGGTCTTCTCTTTTTAAATATATTCGTGCTCCTTTTAATAGATTTGAAAGGTTCTGTGCATAATACAATGGCGTAGGCCTTCCTGCATAATATTGAAGATACCAATTCAGTTCTTTTTTAAAATTCTGGTCTTTCTTTGCCCGAAAATACTCTTTTTCAAGTTCGTTGAGCGCATAGACAAGGGTTTCAGGAACAAACCTTCCGCCAAACCTACCAAAGTAACCCCTTTTATTAGGTAAATTATATCGCATCCTTATCTCCTTGAGAATTGATAAGAAATGCAATTGCCAGTATATATCCATACCAGCCCAGACCAGTGATCTGCCCAATGCAGACTGGTGCAATGACACTCTTCTGGCGGAATTGCTCCCGTGCATATATATTAGAAAGATGAACTTCTATGGTGCGAATTCCCATTGCTTCAATGGCATCTCTGATTGCGTAGGAGGTGTGTGTGTATGCACCGGGATTGAGCACAATTCCATCATAACCATTTGCCCCTTGTATCAAATCTATTATCATCGTCTCTGAATTTGTCTGATGAATATCAACCTGTATCCCTTTTTCCTGTGCATAATTCAAAACGCAATTATTTATTTCATCAAGGCTCATTGGTCCATAAATATCAGGCATTCTTTTGCCCAAAAGGTTCAGATTTGGACCGTGGAGTATAAGGATTTTCTGCTTTTTACTCATCTAACCTCCTAATTTTATATCCTTGATTATGGCTCGACCAATCTTGACAAGTATCGGAACCTTTATGTTTCCTGCACGGACCTTCTTGTCCTGGAACAATAATTTTTTTATAGAATTTTTTCCTATGTGTGCAGGCAGACTGAATGGCAAGCCATAATTTTTTAATAAATCAACTATAAATTTTGTATTAAAATTAGATTTTTTACCAAACATACGAGCTTCTTCAACCATTCCTATAGCAATAGCCTCTCCATGTGAATATTTTTTATACTTAGTAAGGGTCTCAATAATATGTCCTATGGTATGGCCAAAATTAAGAATCTCCCTTTTACCTTCGGTCTCTTTTTCATCCTGGGCAATGATTGAAGCCTTTATTAGAACACATTCTTTTACAATGTGAAAAAGAATATTCAATCTTCTACCCAATATCTGTTCTTTGTATCTCTGCAGAATTCTGGTCAATCTTTTTGATTTAATAAGACCATATTTTATCACTTCAGATATACCATTCTTGAATTCATAATCAGAAAGGCTTGCAAGTTTTTTAATATCACAGACCACCATTTCTGGTTGATAGAATGTGCCGATCATATTCTTACCCAAATCTGTGTTTACTCCAGTCTTACCACCAAAACCAGCATCAACCATAGCGAGGAGTGTGGTTGGAATATTAATGAGCCTCATCCCGCGTTTGTATGTTGAAGCAACAAAACCTGCAATATCTATGATTACACCACCACCAAGTCCGATGATAAGATCAGCACGCGAAAAATTATGGTCAAAGAGTATTCTATATATCTCATTTACTATTTTCAGGGTTTTGTAATTTTCACCATCCGGTATGACCTTGGTGAAAACTCCAAAACCCTTTTTCTCTAAACTCTCTCTAAGCGCTGAAAGATAGAGGGCGCCAACCAATGGGTTTGTAATGACCAATACCCTGATGTGGTCTTCAGGTTTTATTGCCAACCTTTGCAAAATTCCCGCACCAATAATTACTGGATACTGTCCTGCCCCGGTCCTTACAACTACTTTATATTTTTTGTTAAAATTATTCGGGTTTCTTAATCTTAGTTTTTCAATAATATCCTGGACAATTTCTTTAATTCCCTTCTCTGTTGTATCAATAAATACATCAGCAAAATCATAAAGCCCCTTTCTTTTATTATAGAGCATTTTCAGGTCCTTTGCTGATCTGATAAGTGGCCTTGTTCCATCAAAGCGAATTCTCTGCTTTAAGGCAGATAGCTCAGTATGGAGATAGACAACCATTCCCATATTTTTCAAAATACGGCAGTTCTTTTCATAAAGAACCATACCTCCACCTGTTGCAATGACAGTATTCTTCAAATTCTTAATATTCTTTATTACCCATGCCTCTCTTCTCCGAAAATATGGTTCTCCCCTTTTCTCAAAAATTTCTGATACAGTTTTTCCTTCAGCAAGTTCAATCATATAATCTGTTGAAATAAAAGATTTGTGCAATCGCTGAGCAAGTAATCTACCAATCGTATCTTTACCTGCTCCCATAAAACCTATAAGAATTATATTTTCAGACATCTTTTATCCTTTTTTGATATAAGCGGAACGCTTTTTTAATATCCTGAAGATTGTCATTCCCAAACTTTTCACAGACAGCATCAGCAATAACATATGCGAGCATTGCCTCACCAATCACCGCCACTGCAGGAACAACACAGATATCTGCCCTTGTTATATAGGCAGGCACACGATTCTTTGTTTTGATGTCCACAGAACCCAAAGGTTTGCTGAGTGTTGGTATGGGTTTTACATAAAGGCGGACTATAACCCTTGCACCATTACTCATACCGCCTTCAATCCCGCCTGCACGGTTGGTCTTTCTATAAAAATTTTTCTTCTGGTTGTAGTATATCTCATCATGGACCTCTGAACCGAATCGTAGTGCATTTTTAAATGCATCTCCTATCTCAATCCCTTTTACTGAAGGGATAGAAAGCATTGCAAAACCAATTCGTGCGTCAAGCCGTCTATCAAATTGGGTATATGAACCAAGTCCTGCGGGAACATTATCTCCGTATATCTCAACTATCCCTCCAAGTGTATCACCATTTTTTCTTGCCCGGTTAATGAGGTTGCGAATCTCTTTTTTACATCTAACATTACCTATAGAAATGATGTGGGATGTAATATGAATATTAAATTCTTTCAGGAATGCCTTGAATATTGCACCGGCACTGACCCGTGCAACAGTCTCCCTTGCTGATGCCCTTTCTAAAACATCTCTGATATCACTGAAGCCAAACTTTAATACGCCGGCAAGGTCTGCATGCCCGGGTCTTGGTGCAGTAATTGGACTCCTGAAATTTTTCGCCTCAAAATTTTCTGCTTGATAATCCCTGTTCTTAACAAAAAGGTGAATTGGCGAACCGATTGTCCTTGCCTGCCGTATTCCCGATAAAATCTCAACACAATCAGATTCAATCGTCATACGCTCACTCCTTCCATAACCAGATTGACGCCTTTTGAGCTCTCTATCTATCAAATCCACAGAAATCCTTAAGCCAGCTGGCATACCATCAATAATGACTGAGATACCTTTATTGTGCGACTCCCCTGATGTAAGTATTCTTATCATTTAACACCCCCTTTTAATGCCCTTTTCATAATAGCAATGGGCGGCTTCTTTTTGGTCCAGAGGCTGAATGATAGTGCCGCCTGATATATAAACATACTGATACCATTAACCTGAAAGATTCGCCTCTGTTTAAGTTTTTTAAATTTATAATTTACATCGTAGTAAATACTACCATCTTTTAACGCAGGGACAATCATATTCTGCAGGTCTATGGATGTCGCATTTATTACTACATCAATATATTTAACAACCTTTTTTATCTGGTCAAAACCGATTACATCTGCCTTGCAGAGTTTAGTTATCTCCTGCGCTTTGCGGATTGTTCTATTGGCGATAAAGACCTGCCCGGGGTCTTCATCTTTTATAACATAAGCACAGGCACAGGCAACTCCACCTGCACCAATAAGCAAAACATTCTTGTCTCTAAGATTGATATTATGCTCTGAAAGGGATTTTTTAAATCCATAAAAATCTGTATTAAAACCAATGCTCTTATTTTCCTGTATAAGAACTGTATTTACCGCACCGATCTCATTTGCAGTATCATCAATAAGATCAAGATATTTTAATACTTCCTTTTTATAAGGATTTGTGATATTTGCACCATTAAATTTTAATTGTTTTAAAAGGGAAATAATTGTCCCGAAAGCATCAGGCAGGACACGCATCGGATAATAGACTCCTTGGATTTTCAATTTTCTAAACGCAGTATTGTGAATCAATGGTGAATAGGTCCGGTTTAGTGGATAACCAATCACGCCCGCAATGAACATAATTTCACCTCATTGATAAATAATTTAAGTTTAACAGGGTCCTTTTTCCCTGGTGTCTTTTCCACACCTGTGCATACATCAACACCATAAGGTTTAATAATTTTAATTGCCTGATTAACATTTTCCGGAGTTAAGCCACCAGCAATGATTAGATTATTTGCATAATCACCAATACCCATTATCTTTTTCCAGTCAAATTCCTTACCACTGCCTTTTCCCGGGTCAAACAGAAATCCAGATACTCTATACTGTTTAATCTGCCTGACCAAACCATTAAGATTTGTATGACCATTTATATTTATCCTTTTTATGATACGGTTACACTCTATTAAGTTGCAATATTCCTGTGTTTCATTACCATGGAGCTGTGCTACATCAATTTTTGTGTATCTTAAAATCTCGTTCACTCTATTTAACGGAGTATTCATAAAAACACCTACTGTTGTAATAAACGGCGGCAATTTCACAGTGATTGACCTTGCCAGTTGAGGTGTGACCATTCTTTTTGAAGGAACAAAGACAAAACCGATTGCATCAGCGCCCATATCAACCACCATTTTTGCGTCCTCAAAATTTGTTATCCCACAGATTTTAATCTTTATCATAATTAATCCAGTCACATCCTTCTTGAAAAATTTTTTGAAAAACTCTTTTATCACCAGTATTGATTGCATTAATAAGAATTTTAACCTTCTCCTTCAGATTACTAAACAATTCTAATTGATAAGGATTCAAGGACTGGATTTCATAATAAAGCGCAGGGTTTTCCCTTACCACTGTAACTGCGGTTCCAAGTTGTAAGCCGAATGTAGTGCTGGCTATCTTTTGAAAATCTTCATAATTATAACCACTATCAACAAGTGTTTTGATAAAAAGGATATTAATAAAATGGGAGAGGCCCAGAACATATGAAATCAGTTTATCATGCTCATCAAACGAAAGATTGATCAGGGTCGATGCTGTATCTCTGAAGAACGATAAAACTTTTTTATCTGCTACATAACAGCCACAGCTACACAAACAGATAATTTTGTCTGACAGTGTCCGGCAGGATGGTCCAAACATCGGATGTATGCTGGTAATCTTTACACCACTATCATTTGCCCTTTTTATTATCGCTATTAAATGTGTTTTCACACTTGCAATATCAAATACTATGCCCTGATATTTCAGCATCATAATCTCTTCAATAATTTCTGGCACAATTTTCAGTGGTGTTGAAATAAGCACACAGGATTTATCTTTTAACGCAGTCCGCAGGTTTCTGTAATATGGGATTCCTTTTGGACCGTTATCTCTGACATCGCAGATTGAAACCTTATGACCCTGGTTTTGAAAAAAGTTCGTAAACCAACGCCCCATTGCACCAAGACCACCGATGACCAGGATATTTTCCCGGTTTCCAGTATATGTTGAATAATCAATTTTCTCCTGTCGGATTCGTGCATATTCAATGAGTTTTGTAATTATCGGACCGACAAGGTTTTTGTCCAGACCGAGTTTTTGTGCATAGTCAAGACCATTTTTGATCACATTTTTTTCTACACTCCAGTCACGCAATGGCAGTCCCAGCCGTTTCTTTTCCCTGCCAATTTTTTCAGTCAGGGATAAACGCTGATAAATCATTCTGATGATTTCGCGGTCAAGGGTTTTTACCTTTTTTCTCAAACTTGCAAGTTTTTTCATCCTGCCTCCTGATTTTTCAATTCTCTTATTTTATCAACAATATTCTTTGCCTGAAGAATACCTGTCCCCACAAGAACCGCATCAAAACCTGCCTTCCTTAATTTTTTAATATCTGCAAAGTTCTTTATCCCGCTTTCGCTCACCTTAATAATTTCATCAGGGATTAAAGGACGCAACCTTAAAGATGTTCCCAGGTCTACCCTAAAGCTCTTCAGGTCTCTGTTATTAATACCAATAATCTCTGCGCCAGCATTTAATGCCCTCTCTATTTCAGTTATATTATGTGTCTCAATGACTGCAGCAAGATTCAAACCCCTGGCAATCCTTACGAATTTTCTTAACTGCTCCTGGTCAAGTATACTGACAATGAGTAGTATTGCATCAGCCCCAAGATAATAGGATTCATAGATTTGATATTCATCAATAATGAATTCTTTTCTCAATACAGGAACCATACAATTTCTTTTTACTCTAATGATATGATTTTCATTTCCTCCAAAATATTTTTTATCCGTGAGCACTGATATGGCATCAACACCACCTGTTGCATAAATTTGTGCCAGGTTTTCAGGTGAGTAATGCTTAATGATATTGGGGTTAGATGGTGACCGCCTTTTTATTTCAGCAATCAATGCAATCCCCTTCTTCTTTATACTTTTTTTGAAATCCCTGCATTCAATCAGTCTGTTACCCATAAAACTATGCAACGGAAGAACCGCCTTTTTTCTTTCAACCTCTTGTTTCTTGAATTTTACTATCTCTTCAAGAAAGTTCATTGGTAAACCTTTTCAATGCCTCAAATTTATCTAACGCCCGTCCGGAAAAGAGCGATTCGCGCGCTATTTCAGTGCCCTGCGCAATGGATTCAGCTTTTCCCGCCACATAGATTGCGGCACCAGCATTCAGTATTGCGATATCGGTCTGTGGTCCTGGTATGCAGTTAAGTATATCAATAAAAACTCTTATATTATCGGCTTTATTCACTACCTTCAACTCTTCTATACTACATTTTTTAATACCTAAATCTTCGGGCGAAATTGTATAATCAATTATTTTGCCATTATTTAGCTCACTAACATAGGTTATAGTAGTTGTGGAAATTTCATCAATGCCGTCAGCACCATGAACAACAAGGCAGTGTTCTGCGCCAAGATTCTTTAGCACCTCTGCAACAGGTGTTAAAAATCTTTTATCGCATACACCAATGACCTGTCTTTTTACACCTGCTGGATTGACCAGTGGACCGAGCAGATTAAAGATAGTTCTTATTTCCATTTCTTTTCTTGGTCCTTTTACAGACTTCATTGCCGGATGGAATAATGGAGCAAAAATGAACGCAATATTGTGTTCCTTAAGGCATTTTTCAACCTGGTCTTTTGTTAAATCTATCTTGATACCCAATGCCTCTAATAAATCAGCACTTCCGCAATGGCTTGAATTTGAGCGATTGCCATGCTTGGCAACATAACAACCAGCACCCGCTGCAATAATTGCAGAAATTGTAGAGATATTAAATGTTCCTGAAAGGTCTCCACCTGTTCCGCAGGTATCAATAAGTGGTTCTGAATTAAAATCTATACAAACCATCTTTTCCCGCATTGCCTTTGCAAAGCCAATCATTTCTTCAACACTTTCTCCTTTTATCCTCAGTGCAGTAAGTAATGAGCCAATCTGGGCAGGTGTAGCAATACCATCCATAATTTCTGAGCAAACCATATAGGCTTCAATCTGGTCTAATGATTTTTTGTCTATAACTTTTTTGATTGCCTCGGTTATCTTCATACTTTCCTCCTCACACCGAAACAGGAATAATTGCCAGTATGACAGGCAACGCCCTTCTGTTTAACAATTGCAAGAATTGTATCACGGTCGCAATCTACTCGCATCTTGACCAGTTCTTGAACATTACCAGATGTTTGCCCTTTAAACCATAGTTCTTGCCTGCTCCGGGAAAAGTACCACATCTTTCCAGTCTCAAATGTCTTCTGCAATGAATCCTTATTAGAATAGGCAAGCATCAACACAGTGCCTGATACATCCTGGGTTATGGTCGGGATTAATTCTGTTCTCCAATTGAGTGATTCAATAAATGCCTGCTGCAGTGAGACCTTTTTTGTATAAAGTGCCATACCCAGTTGCACATCAATATTCATCTGGCTAAGAATCTTTATTTCATCAAGTGTGGAGACTCCACCTGCGACTGTAATTCGGTGTGTCGTAGCTTCGCGCAGTTTTTTTACAGTTTCAATATTAATCCCTGACATTGTGCCTTCACTTTCAACAAATGTAAATAAAAATTCATTGGCATAAGGCTCAAATCCCTTAATAACATCAAAGAGGTTAATACCAGTCCTCTCTTTCCAGCCCTTAACAACAATTTCGTTATTAAATGAGTCAAGGGCAATGATAATCCTTTCCCTACCTACTTCTTTTTTAAGTTCATCAAGAAATTTTTTATCTGGCATTTTGCCCTCAAATGCCTTTGAGCCGATTATGACCTTCTGGGCACCCGCATTTAATAGCTCTTTCGTTTTTTTTATACTATGAATGCCTCCACCTACACGACAATCAGCAATTTTTAACAATTTTTTTATAATACTTAAATTGTCACCATTGCTCATTGCTGCATCAAGGTCAATCACTGCAATCTCATTATATCTATTGAATTCGCGGGCGATGCTTAAAAAATCATCAAATTCAAGCACCTTTTCTTTGCCCTGTCTTAACTGCACAACCTTACCATCCATTAAATCAATAGAACTTATTACCATCTTACATTCACCCCCTCTTTATATAAAAATTTTTTTATCTCTCTGATTGTTAACTGTTCGTAGTGTAAAGCCGATGCAAGAAGAACAGCATCCGCATTGCCGTATTTGATAACCAGGTAAAGCTGTTCAAGGTTTCCTGCACCACCCGAGGCAATTACTGGAACCTTCACGCCCGATGAAACTGACTTTGTCAACCTGATATCATAGCCTTTTTGTGTACCATCACGGTCAATTGAATTTAACAGGATTTCACCGGCACCAAGTTTTTCGCATTCCTTTGACCATTTAATTACATCCTTACCTGAATCAAATCTTCCACCGTGTGTATACGCATTCCATTTCTTTCCCATATTTTTTGCATCAATAGATACAACAATACACTGAGTACCAAAAAGTTCTGCACCTTCTTTTATCAATACAGGATTTTCTATTGCTGCAGTGCAGATGGCAACCTTATCTGCCCCAGCATTGAGCAATCGCCGCATATCATCTTTTGTCTTTATTCCGCCTCCCACACAGAGCGGGATAAAAACCTTATGGGCAACTGCCTCCACAACTTTAATCATTGTTTTTCTTTGTTCAATGGAAGCAGAGACATCTAAAAATATAAGTTCATCTGCACCTCCATCATTGTAGTATTTCGCAAGTTCAACAGGGTCGCCAGCACACTTCAAATTTTTAAACTGCACACCCTTGACAACTTTTCCATTATCAACATCAAGGCAGGGAATGATTCTTATCGTCAGCATCTTGCCACCCAGTTTTTCAATAATTTTAATCCTTCCTTACCGCTCTTTTCAGGATGGAACTGGACTGCGTAAATATTCCCTTTATTGATTATCGCTGGATAAGAAACATTGTATTCGGCAATCCCGACAATCAATTCCTCTAAAACACCATAAACATAATAACTGTGTAAAAAATAGTAGAAGAGATGATTATCTGATTGGTGGACCAGTGGGCAGGGTCTAACAATTTCAACACGATTCCAGCCAATTTGAGGGACCTTACACCGAGCAAATTTTTTGACAGCACCATCAAATACACCCAGACCTTTAATACCCGGTGCCTCTTCACTCCGCTCAAACAACAACTGCATACCAAGACATATTCCGAGATATGGTTTATTCAACATTATCCATTCATAAACTTTCTCAAACAGCCTTTTCTTATGCAACTGTTCAATCGCATATCCAAATGCGCCTACTCCAGGCAGGATGATCTTTTTCACTCCTTTAAAGTCAGCTGGTTTTTTTATTAAACGATGTTCAACCTTAAGATAATTCAATGCATTTACTACAGAGAGGAGGTTTCCTGCTCCATAATCAATAACTCCAATCATATTACCCCTTTTGTGCTGGGAATCCCTTTTATCTTTTTATCAACCCTGCACGCCTGATTCATTGCCCGTGCAAATGCCTTAAACACCGCCTCAGCCTTGTGATGGTCAGATCTACCTGCAAAGATCTTGATGTGGATTGTGCATAAACAACCATTTACAAATCCGGCAAAAAAATCATAGACCACATCTAAATTAAGGTCACCAATCTTATTGCCTTTGAATTTACCTGAAAAATTTAGTAAAGGTCTACCTGAAATATCTATGGCTACCATTACCAGTACCTCATCCATAGGCTGGATAAAGAATCCAGCCCTTTCAATATTTTTTTTATTACCCAATGCCTTATTAAAAGCCATTCCCAGACAATATCCAGTATCCTCTAAAAGATGGTGCTGGTCCACATCAATATCCCCTTTTATTTTCGCCGCAAGGTTGAATCTACCATGTTTTGCAAATGTCTCAAGCATATGAGTGAAAAATCCAATAGGTGAGACAATATTTGCATTTCCACTGCCATCAATGTTAAGTGTAATACAAATATCGGTCTCCTTTGTTTTACGGCTTACCTCTGTTTTACGCATTGCACACCTCCAGAGATTTCAAAAGATTTTTTAAAAAGAACTGATTCTCTTCTGGTTTGCCAATAGTCACACGAAGTTTGTTATCCAACGAAGGATGATTGAATTTCCGTAAAAGAATTCCCTTTTTATAGAGTGCCTGGAAAATTTCATTGGCATTGTGTCTTTTTAGTGCAAAGAGGATAAAGTTTGCTTGCGATGGAACAGGCTCTATCCCCGAAATGACTGCCATTTCTGCCATAACTTTCTCTCTTTCCTTAATTACTTTATTGACCGTGTTCAAAACAAATTTTTTTTGACCGAGCAAAAATCCACCTGCTACCTGCTGGAATATGCCCACTGAGAATGGAAGTTTTGCCTTTTCAATCTGTGCCACAACCTCTTTATTACCGATGAGATAACCGAGCCGCAAACCTGCAAAACTGAAAGCCTTGGAGAATGTGCGGAGGATTAAAATATTTTTATACTTGTTCACAAGATGCTGGGCAGTTGATTTGTGAAATTCAAAATATGCCTCATCCACAACGACCAGACATTGATTTAATTTTACAATCTCCTCAATTGCAGAAATATCTATTGTGGTGCCCGTAGGATTATTGGGCGATGCAAAGCACACTAACTTTGTCTTTCGTGCCCGGTCATACAATGCACTAACATTAAATGAAAAGTCTCTTTTAAGTGGCACCTCAGTTATACAAAGATTCATCAGTCGTGCACAATAGGCATAGATGGCAAAACCAGGGCTGACCAGTGTAATATTATCCCCTTTATCACAGACCGCAAGCATTACTGCAAGAATCAATTCATTAGAACCATTGCCCGCAATGATGTTCTCATATGGACAATCTGTGTAATGTGATAGTGCCTTTTTCAACGCAATGTTATCGCCTGCAGGATAACGGTTCCAGGCATATTTTTTCATTCTTTCCATAATTTCATTCTTATACTCTGCCGGTATGTCGTAGGGTGATTCATTCTGATTCAATTTGACCAATGCCTGCTGGGGTACTTCATAAACAGGTAGTCCAAGCACTGATTTTTTGAGTTTTATCATACTACAACCTTTCTGAATTCATATTCCAGGATATCTGTCGCGCCAAGCTTTTTTAATTGAGGGATCAATTTTGCAACCTCATTCTTTTTCACTGCCACTTTTACCGCAAAACCCTTTTCTCCATAAAGTGGAGCAACAGTTGGTGAACGCATACAGGGTAGAATCTTTACTATTGTATTAAATTTTTCCTTTGGCGCATTCATTTCAAGCATTACCCTTTCCCGTGCGTCAAGGACAGATTGAAATACCATCTGCAATTCTTCAATCTTGTTTTTTTTCCAGATATCCCTCATCGCATTTTTTGATGCAATAAATCTTGTGGTGGAATCCATTAATACTTTAAATATTTTAAGTTTGTGTTCTTTCAGAGTATTGCCCGTAGCAGTGTTATCAACAATCATATCTGCATCTTCTGGAGGATAGACTTCGGTTGCACCATAGGTGCGTACATATCTATAACTGAATCTTTCTTTATCCAGAAAGTCCTTTGTCAGCCGTTCGTATTCTGAAGCAACAATTATTCTCTTCTTGCGCAAATCTTTTTCTTCAATATTTTCAGGTATGGCAGATACAATCTTCACCGGGTCTAATTTTAAATCCAGCACTTCAACCACCTCTACCTGTGATTCCACTATCCAGTCTTTTCCTGTGAAGCCTGTATCGTGCGAACCATATTCAATCAATTCAGGAATATTTTGTGGCCGCAATATCTTTATCTCAAGTTCTGGGTCATTTACGATTGGACGGTAAACCCGTTCATTCTTAGAAATATTTATTCCAGCATCAGCCAATAATGTAACAACACTTTCATAAATACTCCCTTTTGGAATTGCAATTCGCAATTTTTGCAAGATAACCTCCTTGATATATAATTATTTTCCTAAGGCAAACAAATGCCTTAAATTTGTTTTTTAGGGAATAGTTAAATTTTTATGTATGATTAAAAGATGGTTGCACTTCCGGGACCAAAAAAGGATATATAGGCCTTTATTGGGCCCGGAAGTGCCAATACCAGTAATGATTAAAGTGGAATCTTGTAGTATTGTGGCTAAGATAAACAATATCCGATATTGCCCCTTTCGGACAATCGGCTCTGAGTTTTATATTGCTTATAATCCTAACCACGGTGCCAAGTATATTTAAAAAATAAAAACTGTCAAGTACCAAAATGCATTCCGCTTTTATACTTAAGCCCTGAATGCTACAATATTTTGTCACTATTGTTAATCTGTAACCTTCTGAATTCAGATGCTACATTATAGTTTATTTAATTTTAGAAATTTGTTCGTTTTATCAGCCATCAGTATGCTTAATTAAAATTGATTATTTTTTTCAACCACCTTTAAATCCAATTTTCAAACAGTTTTAATCTACTGATTTAATACTACAAAATTTCAATATTATAGATTGATTGTTCTTATAATTTCTATAAAGATTTTTGCCACATCTCTATCAAACTGAATACCAGAAAGTCTTCTTAATTCCTCAATTGCCTCTTTTTTTGTTTTAACCTTGCGATATGGTCGTTTTGA